>DJRQ01000040.1:45424-68699 GCA_002440125.1 Caryophanales bacterium UBA6356
TTCAGCTTTTACCAAGCGAGATGAGAGGTCTTCTTTTCCCTCTTGACGAGAAAACCGTTTATAACTCGCATGAAGAAGGTTTCTTAAACCTCGTTCCCAAAGATTTCGATGCAGTCGGTTATTTCTCTTCTATGGGCTTTTCCTATCGTATTTCAAAGGAGAAGCGTTTCCATGATGAAGTGCTCATTCTTTCGGGACAGAACGCTTGGAATTTTTCAAAAGATGAACTCGTCTTGCTGTTCCAAGACAATTTCGTTTTTCTTGATGGTGTGGCGGCGTCGATATTGCAAGAACGAGGTCTTTTGAATCTTATCCATGCGAAGAAAGTATCCTTTCACGGTGAATGTCATGATTACGATACTTTCGAAATGTATGAAGGCAAAGAAACAATCGATGGCATGCACCATTATAAAGCCACCTCGCAAAGAAGGAATGGAAACTATTACTCGATTGAATACGAAAAGGATGTCGATATTATCTCAGGCCTATATGATCCAAGAATGAATCGTACGGGCGAAGGGGTAGCTTTGAGGAAAAATTTCATGGTTTATCCCTATTCTATTGAAGGAATGGATAATACTGCTTTCTTTATGCCCATGCGGCGCTTCATTTTGGAGAAATATCTTCTTCCAAAAATCCAAAAACCCTTTGCAAAAACCGAAGAAGATGGAGTGTACGCCTATCTTTATGAGCAAGAAGACCGCTTTGTGCTGTTTATGACCAATGCCAATTATTGCGGTTATGCGAATCTCTCTTTTGAACTTTATAATTTTGCCCCGAAATCGATCAAGGCCCTTTTGAAAACTGGCGATATGGTAAACGTCTCTTATAAAAAAGAAGGAAAGAGATACGTTCTGCACCTTCCTTTGGAATATTTATCCACGGCAACGCTTCTATTGGAGAAGTAGTCGGCTGGTATCCGAAAACCGAATTAGGCGTCCTATAATGGTCTCTTTATAGGGCTTGACTTAGTAGACTTATGGATTGCCTTCGTGTTTTGCCATACTTTTGAGCCAACAACTTAAAAAACAAGTGTTTATCGAATTTGTACGGCAATGATTAGAAATTAAAAAGAACGAAAACAAGGGTGAGTAGACTAATGAGTAGACTAATTAGTAGACTAATGAGTAGACTAATAGTAGACTAATCGTCCTTCTTAGTGACGTTTAGAATGTCGAAATATTGTTGCCGCAAATAAAAGGTCAAATCTTTTTGCTAGACGATTTCTCGAGTGATTTTGTTCTCAGCATCTATGGAAACGGTCTTATTTTTGTAGTTGGAATTAATTTATCGGCAAAGTTTGCTGTCCCAATAATCCATATAGAGATTCCAATCCCTTTCGTCTAAATCGTGGATTCCATGAAGGTGGTGGTGAGCGACGTTCCCTTCGTGAGACACCATTTCGTCATCAATAGAGAAAGGTTTTGCAGGGCAAAAACCGATTTTTCCGTACTCTCCATAAGTTTTATTCAATTTCAAAAGGGTTTCGAATTCTCCTTTGGGATCGGCCCAAAGGTCTTCGCTTTTGGAAGAGGTGTAAAGAAGGCGAGGGGCGATCAAAGAAAGGAAATCGCTTTGATCGAAGAGAAGGGCTTTGTTCCGATATTGCCTATAATTTGGACAAAACCAGTAGGGGAAGGCCTTTGTGATGACTTCTATGGTTTCAGCGCCTTTGTGGTAATTCGATTGTTCGGCGTCGCCACTACAACCGGCGCAGGAAGAGATGACAAGGTCGATTCTTTCGTCTAGTGCCCCTGCTAAGAGCGAAGTCTTGCCTCCTCTTGAATGCCCGACTGTCGCAATAGGCAAAGACTTCGTCCTTTCGTCGCGTTTCAAATAATCGATAATCAAAGAAAAACCTTTTGCCCACATGAGCAAAGTGCCATAAGAATCCCCTTGATTATGATCGACATCCGAGAAGATGGAATTCATTCCGTATTGGAATCCTCTCTTGTCTTCCGCGATCTCGGAAGTAAGGAAAGCCAAGCACCCATAGCCTCTATTCGTTATTGTCTCTATCGGGTAGAAAGGGCTTTTTAGATCTCGGTTTGGATCGATTTCTTTTTTGGAGATGACGCCGACTGGTCTATTGCATAGGAAAAGGAAGATGCCTTTTGGATGCTTCGGAAGAAAAAGATCGAAGCCAAAGGAGGTGTATTTCCCTTTCCTTTCTAGATGAACTCGGAAATCATCCCTGGAGACGCTATTGAAAACCTTTTCGAAAGAATCTATTTTCTCGTAATAGACTGTTACATCTTCAAAGGATGGGAGGAGGCCGTATTCGTTTCTAAGGAAATAGTCTTTGAGCTTTTCTTTTTCCATAATTCTTATCTTTGCTTCCGAATTGATTAAGTGCTTATTTTATAGAATCGTCTTCATTCTTGAGATGGAGTGTTTTTAGGACGCTTTTGCTGCGGTACTCGTTTGGCGTTTTACCAGTGATTTTGGAGAAAGTGCGATAGAAAACGCTTTTATTGGAAAAGCCGCAGGCTGAGGAAATAGCGGCAGCCGAGAGCTCCGTTTCGCTAAGGAGTTGCATCGCTTTTTCGATTCTTTTGTTGGAAACGTACTCCACAAGCGACACTTTGAATTTGCTCTTAAAGAGGCGTGAGAAATAGGAGGGGTTATAGAAACAGCGTTTGGCAAGCATCTCCAAAGAGAGATCGCTATCAAGGTTATCGCTAATGAAATCCGCGAGCTCATTCCAGGCGTTTTTCTCATCTTCATCCGGCAATGATATCTTACGTACGATCATTGTTATGACGATGTTCATGTAAGATTCGTTGACAAGTTCAAAACGAGGCAATCTCTTCGCCTGTTCTTCGACCATTTTGCCTAAGATGTGTTGGAGTTCCTTTTGCTCGGAAGGGGAAAAAGAAACGACTCCTTCCGTTTTTCCTTTGGAAATCTCATTGAAAGCGGACAAAGACAAAAGGGAGAAGGCGTTGTCTGGCGAAACGACTTTTTCTAGCACTTCGGGGTAGAAGCAGATGTTGTAATAGGTGCATCGCCCTCTCGCATTGAAGGAATGGATGCTATTGTAATTCATGAAAACGAGATCGCCTTTTTTCGCGACGAAATTCTTTCCGTTGACGTATTCTTCGACTTCTCCGGAATTGATATACATTATCTCGATGAAATCGTGAGTGTGGAGAGGTTCCGAACCGATTTTGGAATAGAAAAAGACGTGGATGTTGGGGTCCTTTGACGAATAAAGCTTTGAGCTAAATACACGCATTGGTTTTCCTTGCTTTGGAGAGATCGCCATGTAACAACATTTTAAACGCTAAATTCCAAGTTGGAAGAGGTCGTTTTCAATGATTTCTGGCGATTCATTCGATGGTGAAATTAGTCGTTGTTAAATGTAAAGAAGAATAAGTCTTATCGCTTGTAAAAAAATGAGACTTTTAAGTCTAGGGGCGCTATTTTTTTAGAAACCGCCACTTCGTAAAATGAGAGCGCTTACAAAAAGCGCTTCAAAATTTCATGTCTCTAAAGGAGGTATTTTTGTGAAGAAGAAAAAGATCCAATTAGCGCTTATTGGTTTCGCCTCGGTGTCCTTGATTTTGGCCGGCTGCCAACAAGACCCCATTAGAAGCGAAAGCAGTAGCTCATCATCTTCAAGCGGATCGCTTATTCCAGACACGGATGATGACGATGTTGTTATCGGCCATAACAAAATTAAGCTTACGAGCCCTGCAAGTGGCGAAGAGATCGGAATCACTCCGGAGCCGCTTCTTAATTATCTAAACGCCCAAACGGAAGCCGATCAAATCAAAGCGCTCCAAGCGGCTAAAGATAACAGGAACCTAACTTGTACGTCTGTAAAGTTATCCTGGGAGAAGGACGGCAGTGCCTATTATCAGGTTTATATCGACGAAAACGAGGATTTTAGCAATCCTTTAATCGCTAAGGTCTCCTCTTTGTCGACAACCTACGAAGCCTATAATCTTATCCCGAATAAGACCTATTATTGGAAAGTTCAAGGGACAAAGACCAAAGACGTCTCGGATGTTTCGACTTTCAAGACGCTTGGCAGCTCCGTCCGTTTCATCAATGCGTCTGGCGGCAATAACATTCGCGATTTAGGCGGTTGGAAGGCCGAAGGCGAAAAGACGATCGCTTATGGAAAGCTTTATCGTGGCGCCTTATTGAATGGCTATTCCAACTATGGAACGCTCGATGAGAGTGGTAAGAAAACCTTTAACGAAGAGCTCAAAATCAAAACTGAAATTGACCTCCGCATCGGGGATAAGGACGATGGCGAGCAAAGGAAGTGTTTCTTCGACGCTTCCAAGAAGTACATCCGTGCCCAATTAGGCCAATATAACCGCATCTTGGATACGGAAAACTTCGCCAAATCCATTGGCTATGACGATTTCAAATCTCTTGTTAAAGCCAACCTTAAAAATAGTCCCATTTATGAAGTGGATGGCATTACCGTTCGTTCTTTGCGCGATATCTTTGAAACCCTAAGCGATGAGAATAATTATCCTATTTACTTCCATTGCAATGCCGGCGCCGATCGAACGGGCACCCTATCCTTCTTATTAGAAGGGCTTCTTGGCGTTTCCTATGAGGATACGGTCCGTGATTTCGAACTCACAAGTTTCAGCAAATTCGGCGATCGTTATCGGAGCGCTCTTAATGAGGAAGGCACAGCCTTTGATGCTACCGGCGTCTATATGGATGAAGCCGGCAATAACTATGTCGGATTTGGGAAACTCCACGAGGATATGTTGACCTATTATGGCGATGGAACGAACGATTTATCTATAGCCATTTCGAATTATTTGACCCGTTATGTTGGTATTCCCTCCTCTCAAATCGCTTCTTTCAAAGAAATCCTTCTAGGCGAAGAGGAAAGTAATCTTGCCCTCTCCGAAAGACAAGAATTCCTTCTCGATAGCGAGTCGATTTCTCTTGATCTTTCCAAGGCTTCCCTTGATGAAGGAAGCATTGAATCCATTTCTTTGGCGAATTTGGATTTAGGCAAAGACCCGGCGAACATCTCTTTAACCAAGATTAAAGAAAAACAAATCGCTGGTGAACGAGACGTTGTTGTCAAAGCGAAGAAAGACGGTAAGGATATCACCATTTACGCCCCCGTTCTTTTGATTAGCAAGATGATAACGAACGTCGATGAGCTTAAAGCCATTGACACATACCGTGGCAAGGATGCTAACGAGGTCCAAAAGTACGAGACGAACTATGGATACTATCGTTTGGCCAACGATATCGGTAGTGCAGAAGCGCCCATCAACTATGGAGGTTGGATAACGGAGCAAGGCTCCATCAATGGTGGATACGGTTTTAGAGGAACGCTGGATGGAAATGGGAAAAAGATTTTCGTTAAGCCAGCTTATGGCGGCATCCTTTCCGTTATCGGAGGTGGCGCGGAAATTAAGAACGTTTCATTTAAAGTAACCACCTTTGGTTCGTCTTCGGCCCTCTATACATGCTCTACCGTCTTAGGCATTTCGCTTTGCGGCGCTGTTCTTGAAGGTGTCGATTTCGAGGTTCTTTCGAGTGGATGGGGCGATACAGGGTATAGCCAAAACGTTTATCAAAATGCTCAAGGCCTCATTTCCTCTTCGTTCGCACACGGGAATAAAATCAAGGACGTTTCGGTTAAAACGGATGTCCCCCTCGTTTCCATATTCGGTGGTGTTTCCTACGATGGTTTGGGCGGCATGGATTTCGATAATTTTAGCCTCGATTGCAAAGAACTTTGCTATCTTGGCGTCAAGCGTAGCGTGGGAGGCGTCTCGATGCCAATACCCGTCACTTCGTGCTATTTGCCGACGGATTTCGAAGGGATCCATGGCTCTTACATTTCAAGCGCTACCAATACGGTCGAACTTAAAAGAAACGATAAGTACGCTTCGATCGAGTTAGAAAGCCGTTATGGCGGTATGGAATTGCTGGAAGCGACTTGGAATGGAAAGGCTATACCCGATGCCACCATTGAATCGGGCATTCTTGTCTTCAAAACGAAAGACATCCTTGACGATAGCGGCGTTTCGAATGGGACGATTTCCCTCAAACTTAAAAAGAATGACATATCTTGCGACTATTCATTACAAATTTGGCTCGCCAGATAGACGAAACAAAAAGGAGAAAATTATGAAGAAAATCAAACAATTAGGCATTGTCGGATTGGCTGTTTTAGGCGGCGCTTTGGCTTCATGCGATGGCGCGTTTGGAGGTGGCGGCGACGATGGCACGGTTACCAACGTCAAAGTCCTTCTTTTTAATGGGACGGGTGGCAAGGAATGGATGACCAAAGCCACCAAACGATTTGCCGAAGCCAATAAAACGGTTTCCTTTGAAGAAGGCAAAACGGGCATCAATTTCCAAATTCGTAGCGCCAAGGGTATTTCTTGGAATAGCGAAATGAAAAGCAGTGGCGATGATATCTATATCTACGAGACAAACCCTGATATCTATTCCCTTTCTGCGCAAGGGTTCTTGCTTGACCTCAATGATGTGGTTGAGCCGATGGAATCTAAGATCGATAAGGATGTTCTCGAAAGACTTAAAGGAAACGACGGGCACTATTACGCCCTTCCTCACTACGAATGGTTCCCTGGACTTTCTTACGACAAAGATCTTTTCGATGAGAAAAACTACTATTTCGCCGATCCAAGCGTTGAAAATGGCGACAAAGATCATTATGACGGCAAATATGGAAGTGGCGACTTTATCGCCGACTCGAGCGTTTTGAAATCGGTCGGCCCTAATGGCGTCCGGGGCGACTACGACGATGGGCTTCCCTCTTCGCTTGAGGAATTTAACGTCCTTTGCGATAAGATGGCCCAAGATGGCGTTTCCCCTCTTCTTCTTTGCGGAAGCGGTCATTATTACTCTTGGTATTTTCCAATGGCTCTTTGGGCCTCGCTTACCGGTGGCGATGGGATGCGTGACGCTTTCTGCAATTGGACCGATGCCGAGGTGGATGTTGTGAATGGCTGGAGCACGGAGGACGCTTTCTATGAAAAGAGTGGAATCAAAGTCCCAACGACCACCAAAGTCAAACTGAACGATGACAACGGCTATCAGATGTATAGCATGGCTACAAGATATTATGCCCTTGCCTATTTCGAGATGGCCTTAAAGAACGGCTGGCTCGATGCCGAAGCTTTGTCCAATCCTAACGGTTCAAGCACCAAGGCCATGAACTGGTTCATTAATGGCCATGAGGGGAAGCGTTATGGCATGCTTTGGGATGGTTCGTATTGGTGCCATGAGGCTGCTTACGTCGGAAACTTTAGAGATTACGAGCTCAAAAACCCAGGTTCGAAGAGAAATACGGCGTTTATGCCTTTGCCGACCCAACTCAAAGGACAAGTCGAAGAAGGAAAAGGCAAGAAGCCGACATTACTCAATGTTGGTAACTCCGTCACCTTCGTTAATAAGCGCGTTGGCACTAATGGCAAAATCAAAGCCGTTAAGGAATTCTTGAAATTCATCTATTCCGATTCCGAACTTGCCGCTTTCTCGGAACTCACGGGTCTTACTGTTCCAATGGATTATGAATACGACATGTCCAAACTCGATAATTCTTATTATGGGGCTTTGGCGGAATACCGTGCGGATGCGGAAGTTCTTATCGAATCATCCAGCTCTTCTAGGCTCAAGAAGAATTTCTCTTCGTTCACGATTTCTTATGGCATGCCTTTGAACAATTTCAAATCCCATACTGGAACTCATATTGCCGGTGGCTATCTTGATGCCTTGAAGACGCAAGGCGATACCGCGGAATACATCTTCAAAGCGACTGAGATTAGCAAAGACAACTGGGACAAGATGGACAAATAAAACGATGTATCGAACGTTAACCCACCAAGGAAATGGGAAAAAGTTTAGTAAGGCGGAATGGCTTCATTTCGCCTTCTATCTCTCATTTCTCATCATTCCGATTATTCATTTTTTCGTCTTCTATCTTTATGTGAACGTCAATTCGTTTGTGATGGCGTTTCAAAACTACACCCTCGATTGGGACACAGGGAGAGTCTTGGTAACATTCTCTGGCTGGGAGAATTTCAAAATCGCTTGGAATAGCTTTAATGAATATCCCTATATGCTTAAGAACTCGTTGATCTTTATTTCGATTGATTTGTTTGTTTCTCAGCCTTTGGCCGTCTTGGCTTCCTATTATATTTATAAGAAAAAGCCTGGAAGCGCCTTCTTCCGTGCCGTTCTTTATCTTCCTCAGGTTCTTTCGAGCATCGTTTTAGGCATTCTTTTCAAATACGTTGTTCAATCGGCCGTGCCAGAAATGCTCTATTCGTGGTTTGGCGTGGCGAAAATGGATGTTCTTACTAATCCCGATACCCAACTCGGCATTATGATTCTCTTTAACATTGTCATGAGCTTTGGGGTGAATGTGCTTCTTTACGCGAATGCGATGGGAAACGTCAATCCAGCTCTCATTGAAAGCGCTTCCCTTGAAGGCGCCAACACCTTTTCGATTTTATGGCACGTTGTCTTGCCGAAAATATATCCGACCATCGTTTCTTTGACGATTGTCATTCTTTCTCAGGTTTTCACGTCGCAATACCAAGTCTTCAATATCTATGGCGAAGCGGCTGGAGCCATGGGGAACGTCGGTTTCTTCATTTATGTCAATTCGCTCAATAGCGATTTGCTCGGAAGCGTCGACAATTACATCAGCTATCCCGCTCTCGCGGCCTTTGGCCTTAGTTTGACGGCGATCATTGTCCCAGTGACCTTCTTGGCGAAATTCGCCATGAATCGTTTTGGGCCGAAGGAGGATTAACGATGAGTGCAAAGTTAGCTCGGATGCTCCATCGTGGGAAACATCCAAAATCGAGCAAGATCGATATCGTCTTCTATGTTGTCCTTGCCGTCATCATCTCGCTTTTCTCTCTTTTTTTGCTCTTCTTGCTTCTCTGGGGCTTTATGACCTCCCTTAAGGGGAAAAACGACTTCGAACAGAATGGTGCCATCGCCTTTCCGTTTATCGACTGGAACGACTGGTCCAACCCATTTGCTAGCAATTACGAATTTTTTCAATTCAAGAACTACGGGATAATCTTCAAGAATTTTATCTTCGAACAACTGAATTCCTCTTGGTATGTCGGAGATCGCTTGGTTTCGCATAGCCAAGAGAACATCGGCTTCCTTTCGATGCTTATGAACACGCTTATCTATGCGGGCGTGGGAGGTCTTATTTGCTCGGTTGTTCCAGCTATCACGGCTTATCTCACAAGCAAATACAAATATAAGCTCTCTACCGTCATTAACGTTGTTTTCACTCTCATTCTCTCCATTCCTATCGTCGGCGCTTTGCCTTCCGAGCTCACTTGGCTAAGGCAACTTGGAATTTACGATAGCCTTTGGGGGAACTTCCTTCGCTTCTTCTCTGGCGCAGGGATGTATTACTTTGTTTATTATGGCTTCTTCAATGCGATGAGCGACACCTATCGCGAGGCTGCGGAAATCGATGGCGCAAGCGACTTTACCATCATGTTCCGAATCTACTTCCCAATGGCCATTAAGACCATAGGTACTGTCAACCTCATTCAGTTCATTGCACTTTGGAACGATTGGCAGGCGACGATGCTTTATCTTCCAACGCATCCGACTTTAGCGAGGGCCGTTTATGAGATGTCCCTTCAAAAATCGGATATTGGCACGGGCGCAGAGAAATTTTTGCTTCAAACGACGCCATTAAAGATCACCGCTTCGATGATGCTCGCCCTGCCTATCACTGTCATCTTCGTCGTTTTCCGAAACAAGCTTATGGGCAATGTTTCGGTCGGCGGACTTAAAGAATAGAAAAAAGGAGAACCACTATGAAAAAAATCAAATTCTTAGCAACCTTAAGCGTCTTCTCTCTTTTTGGGGCCGCTCCTTTGATGCTTACCGCGAAAGCGGCCAATGCCGAAGGGGTGACGCTTTCTGGGATAGAGCTCGAGGATGCCTATAGTTTAGGAGATAAGGTCTATATTCCAAAAGACGCCACTCTTATCGATGGGGAAAAGACGGTAAAAGTCGTCTCTTCTTATCTTACTTACCCTAATGGTTCGAATGTTAGTTCCCGCTCCTACACCCTTGACGCGTTTGGGAAATACAAACTCGTTTTAAATGGCGAAGATGGCGTGACTTATGCCAAAGAATTCACCGTATGGCAGGATGTCTACGCTTTCGGCGGAAGCAAATCGAGCATCGACTATGGGAAGCTTAACAAAAGCTTTAATGAAAATGGCTATGCGGAAGGCCTTCGCCTCGAACTTGCGGAAGGAGATACCTTCACCTATAGCAAGCCAATTGACTTATCGAAATCAACCTATCAAAAGCTGATTTATTGGAATCTTACGGATTATTCCAACAATCCTATAGCCCATTCGATGACCGTGCGGATTACCGATGCCTATGATCCAAACAATTACTTCACCATCACCAATAGCCGTGGCACTTATTTCTACGAGAATTACGTCAGCGCTGCCTATAATGGCGGTAGAGCCGTCGGCCTTAGCAAAGACGATTCGGGTTCCATTGTGATTGGTGGAACGACCTATCGAGTCAGTTCGACGGGCGGAACCACTCTTTCCGCTAATAACCCCACCTCCAAAGCCTATAACAATCTCTCCTATTTCCTCGATACTTCGAATCCCTCGAATTATCGGATTTATGCGAGCACGGATGCGGCTTCGGATTACGCTCTCATCACGGAATTCAATAATTCTAGCGCCTACAATACGACCTTTCATGGCTTCAAGACTGGGCTCGTCTACCTTTCCTTTACTGCTAGTGGCTTTAGCGGCATCGACAAGGCGCCGATTGAAATCGGTGAAATCGCCGGAATCAAAGGAAGCGACCTTAACCCCATGGATTACTATAAGGACACCATCAATCCAATAGTTGAGGTCTCTAGCAAAAAGAAAGCCAAAGTGAAAGGCGGCGTCGAGATCGCTATTCCCGAAGCTAAAGCCTATGACGAAACGGGCCTTAAGGGCGAAGTCGTTTCTAGCGTTTGGTTTGGCTATGATTCGAGCTCAAGAAAAATGATATCGACCAAGAACGGTCGCTTTACGCCCAATGAGCTTGGCATTTATACAATCATCTATAAAGCGACCGACGTTTATCAGAACGTAACCGAAGAAAGAGTCGATCTCTATGTGAGCGACTTTGGCGAGAAGGGCATTGATTTTGCTGTGAAACCCCTTAAGGACGTCAAAGCCGGATCCACCGTTATTTTCGATAACTATGAAGCAACTTCTTTGAATGACGACTGCGTTACCGAGATCGAACTCCTTTTCCCCAATGGCGAAAAGGAAACCATTGAGGGTGGCAGTTCTTTGATGCTTCCTTATTCTGGAACTTATAAGGCGACTTACCGTTATCACGATGGATTCTATAGCGGTTTTAGCGAATATTCTTTCGATGTTATCGAAACCACAAAAGCCACCTTCTCAGAAAAGCGTGTTAGCTTGCCTCATTATTTCATGAAAGGAGCTTCCTATTCCATCGACGTGCCCGCCTCTTATACCTATGGTCCAAAAGGCGAAACGAAAGATGATGTCGATTGTTACGTCAAATTCGATGGCGGCTCGTATGTTTCCGTCGATTACAAGGACGTTACAATCACCGGTTCCGAAAGCGTTCAACTTAAATTCAATCCCAAGAGCAATCCGGACGACGTGATTGAGACGGAAGCGATTGCGATCGTGGATGCAGGATTCGATCCAAGCGCCAAAAGAGTCGATCTCACGAAGTATTTTGTCGGTGATTTTATCGGGAGAAATAGTCTTACTTCCGATGGTAAGGACGCTGACTATGTTACCTATCTCGCCGATAAATCGGGTTCCACCAAGATGGAATTTATCAATAAGCTCCTTCTAAGTTCGTTCGTCTTTAACTTCAGTGCCGAAAACGTTTCGAAAGTCCGATTGAACCTTGTTTCTTTCTACGATTCTTCTAAGAAAGTGGAAATCGTTTTCGAAGGGGGTGTCGTTTCCGTCAACGGCCGTTCGAACCCAGTGACGAAGCGCTTCGATAATGAAATGGTCTCGGTTCTTTATAGCGCCAGCACAAATAAACTTGATGTTGCTGGAGCTTCCTTCGAAGTTCCTAATGATTTCGAAAAGGATTCGCTTCTTCTTGAAGTTGAAGTGGAAGGTGCGACAAGGGGATCTAGCGCTATCAATGTTTCGAAAATAGGCAATCAGGTTTTCAAATCGAATAGCACTCGCGACCGTGTTCAACCGATGGTGAGCGTCGACTTCCCAGAAAGCGTCGCCCATGTTGGCGATACCATTGAAATCGTCAAGCCAAACGTGGCCGATGTTCTTACACCCGTTAGCGATAAGAACATTCTTCTAAGCGTTATCAAAAACGCCGGCGGAAGCGTGACTGATATGGTGGATAAAAATTCCAAAGAAGTCATCAAAAACGTCAATGACTTCTCTAAGAACTACCAAATTGAACTCAACGCGTATGGTGCTTACGTCATTACTTATGACATCAAAGACGGAATGGGAAATAGCATCTATGGCGGTCTCAAAGGAATGGTGAGCGTTCTTGACATGGATGCTCCAACTATCGTCACAAAGATCGATTCCTACACCATTCGAGCCAATGAAGAAAGCGATTTGCCGCATATCGAAGCGACCGACAACATGACCGCTTCGGATAAGCTCGAGATTTGGTACCTTATTTACGATTCGAAAAACTGCCTTACCGCTCAAATTCCAGATGGCGACAAGGTGAACATAAAAGAAAAAGGGCGTTATACCGTCTATGTGACGGTGCAAGATGAGGAAGGCAATGTCGCCTATGGCGAATATGCCCTCATTGTTGAATAGGAGGGAAGAACAATGAAAAAGAAACGCAATGCAAAATTACTCTTCGGTTTGGCATCGACTGGCCTCATGCTTCTAAGCGGTTGCCAAGCCGCTTCCGAAACGTCTAGCGATTCTAGTAGCCATGATAGCGGAAGCGAAGTTTTAAACGAGAAGCACCGATTCGATGCGACTCCGACCTCCAATCCTTTGATTCAAGGAGGAAGAACGAGCTATAAGATTGTTCTTTCAAGCGAAAGCGACGAGCAACTCACCTATGCTCGTGCTGAGCTTACTTCTCTTTTCAAAGAAGCTACGAATATCGATCTTCCTGTCGTTTACGATACCGATCTAACCTATAAAGATACGGATACCTATATTTCTTTGGGGAAAAACGATTATTGGGAAAGCGCCTCTTTGGGCGAGGAGACGAATTACGCCGATTATGGCCGCGATGGCGTAAGGATTCTTACCAAAGGAAAATCGATTTTCATCTTTGGAGAGACAAACTACGGCACGCTCTATGGGGTTTATGATTTCCTTCATATTACCTTTGATTTCGAAACCTATTACGAAGACCGTTACACTCTCGACAAGAACGTGAAGGACCTTCCGCTTTACGATTATGATGTGGTTGATATTCCGGACCTTTCGTTTCGCCAAAAGAGAGGGCTTTTGAATCCGACCGCTTCGCAGAACCAGATGTTTGGTTGGCGAATGAGAGTCATGGATGACGTTTCCGAGCTCATTCTTCCTATTTACGAGAACGATACGGCGCCAACAGGCTCTTTCAATAGAAATCATAATAGCTTCCATTATTTCCCGAAGAGTGTCTTTCTGGATAAGGAGAATCACCCAGAAACATATCACCCTAAATTTTATTCGACGTCGGGCGATCAGCTTTGCTTTACCGCTCATGGAGATGAAGAGGAACTCGAAAAGATGGTTGGCTACGCCGCCAAGAAAATCGAGAATTCTTTGACTTGGTTCCCGACTGCTCAATATCCGAAATACAACACGGCGTTCTTGGGCATGATGGACGTTCCTGACCTTTGCGGTTGCGAAGCTTGCGCCAAAGTGAAAGAGTCTCATAATAACGCCATCGTTTCGACCGTCATTCTCTTTATGAAGCGCGTTGGAAAAGCCGTCAACGCATGGATGGAGTTACCTGAAAATGCCGCTTACAAGCGGGACCTCACTTATGGGTTCTTTGCCTATCAAGCCGCTCTCACGCCGCCATTTAAGGGGAATAAGGACGGAACCTTCGACTATAATCCAGACATCATCCCCGATGAAGGCGTGAAACTCATGCCTTATGTCGCTTCGATGAGTTTTGATTATGGCCGTTCCTTCTATTCAAGCCCGAATGACGAAACGCGTCAGCTTCTGAAGGCCTGGGGCAATTTCTATCCTGGCACTTGGGCTTGGAGCTATGGCGGTTTCTTTAACGACTACATCACTTTCTACGATATCTATAACTTTTACGAAGACTACCATGAGTATTTGACCAAGTATCACTATTCTCTATCCTTCGAACAGGTTAAAAACGACCAAAGAGGTGCGGATCCTGGTTTCGGAGGCCTTGCCAATTACGTGCTTTGCAAGAAGTCATGGAATGCCTCTCTCGATATGAATGAGCTTATCGATGACTATATTGAGACCGTTTATGAGGATGCTGCGCCTGCTATGAAGGAGATGTTCCTCAAACTTCGTCTTTGGTTTGCCAAAATCATTGAAAAAAACGGTATCGGCAATGGTGGCTCCATGCAAGCCGACATTTCGACCAACAAGAAATATTGGGGCTTTGGCCTTATCGATGAGCTCTTTGAGCTCTGCGATAAAGCCTACGATGCGATTGCCATCTATCAAAATAGCGATGCCGCTAAGTATAAGCGCTTAAAGAACTACATTGATATCGAATGGCTTGTCCCTGCAAAAGTCGCGATCGGCTGCTATGAAGACAAATTCACTGCAAACGAATACGTCAATATCAAGCGCAAATTCAAGGAAATCTGCCTTGATAACAGCATCAAAGACATCAAGGAATTCGTTTCTATCAATTCCTATTTGGACAGCTTGGGGGTGTAATTATGAAAAAAACAAAGACTTTATTAGCCGTTTCTTTGCTTTCTATTTCCTTGTTTGGAATTGCTTCTTGCGATGGTGGCAATCCAAATGATGGTTCCAATTCTTCTATAACCACGGAGATGAGTCTTAGCGAGACTTCTTTGGAACTTCTTTTCGGGGATAGCGTTACGCTTATCGCGAAAGGGGGCTCGAGTCTTAACCAAACGAGTTGGGAAAGCTCCGATGAAAGCGTGGCTATCGTTTCTGAGGGAAAAGTCACGGCGGTTGGCAAAGGGGATGCCATTATCACTGCTAAAAACGGTACAAGCAAGGCCACATGCTCGGTGAATGTATCTTTTGGGGATATCCTTCCGAGCTTGGTCTTGGAGAATATCATCGATGACGGCATATATTTAGCAAACGGAGCGAGTTTTGCTCTCAAAGGATCGGTTTCTTATAACGATAAGCTTTATTCTTGTCCACTTTCGGTGTCTTTGGCTTCCGATGGCATCCTTTCCCTTGATGGGAATAACATCGTTGCCCTTAAAGAAGGGAATACGAGTTTCAAAGTGCGGGGACGTTGGAATGGCTTCGACAACTCGTTAATGGAGAAGACTATTCGAGTGAAGGTTTCTCGCAACGTTTCGATGTATTGCGAGGTCATGGTTAATGGCACTGCCTCAGTCTCCAATGAACTTCATCTTTCTGTCATACCCGCTTGGCAAGGAATTTCTTATACGAGTAAGGCCAAAATTGCCTTTAAAGTCGATGATGATGGCGTGACGAAAGATGCGGAAATCATTGTTTCCGAAAATGAATTCGTTTCCATTTCGGAAGATGGCGAGATTATTGCCAAGAAAAACGGATCGACTCGTATTTATGGTCAATATACGGATGCCGAAGGAAATGTTTTTACGACTTTCATCACCGCGGAAATCACTTGTCCTTTGGCCACTTATGAGGAAGAGATCCGTTTCTCTTCCGAGTCGCCTTTCCCACTTGATACCTATTTCGGGGAAGACGCTTCCATTAGCTACGTTAAGCAAGGGGATAGGGAACTAGAATTCACACCCGCCGGTCTTATCAAAGGCCTTGAGGCGAAAGGCGATGCTTCCGAGCCTTTGACGATTCTTACCAATCGCGGTGGCTTTTATTTCGAGAATCCTTTCATCTACACAAGAGTCTTGGACGCTTCGAACTTCAAATCGACCTTGCAACTTTCTATAGGCCGAATCGTGGATGGCTATTACATCCTCGATAGCGACATTGACACGGTTATCGATATGACTGGGCAAGGCGACTCGTATTATCAACTCGGGGACGCGAAGAGCCGCTACTTCAAAGGCACTTTCGATGGTCAAGGGCATACGCTCAAAGTGAAAGTTGGCCAACAAGGAATCTTTGGCGGTCTTGGCGAACAATGCGTCATCAAAAACACTCATTTCGATTTTACCTTCGTGCGCCCCACCAATAAAGGCTACCATTGCAGTGGCATCGCACGAAATAACTGGACCAATAACGTCAAAGGCTGGGAGGCGAGCCTTTCGAATCTTTATATCACCACGACCAATTTCTATGAAGATTCTCACGCCCTATTTGAGATCCGATTCAACAATCTTAAACTCAATGACATCTATGTGAATTTGACCCTTGATGAGAGCTTCACCGAAGTGACTTCTGCCGCCGAGGAGAAAGGTGCTCTCTTTAGAACGGATAACACCATAAGCGCTGGCCCTTATGGCTCCTATTATGGCGATTTCCGTAACGTTCGGGTGGTGACGAATGTCTTTATGCCGATCGCGAGTGGCAAAATCGGAGGGAAGCTTTTGGCGACCTATGCCAATAATGACACCGGCTATCTTGGAACTTTCTCGAATGGTGGTGTGGCAAGCCAAGTCATGTATTGCGTCCTCAATTCAAAGAAAGACAATCCGAAGATTGCTCTCTTTGGCGAGAATGTGGCGAGTTGGTACTTCAAAGACGACAAAGATGCCCATCTTGCTTGGGTTTATTACTCTCAACCCACGATGAACGATGGTGGCATCAGACGTTATAATACGGTTGAAGACCTTCGCAAGGCTGGTGTGAACAAAATCGGAAGTTGGAACGTATAGGAATGATTCCATGCTTTTTAACACCTTTGACGCCGGACAACTATCGATAGGGGGATATCCACGTTCCCTTATCGACATGATTATCGAGAAAGATTACCTCGATAAAGACAAATATCATCTTTTTGCGTCCCAATTCGCCATCCATAGCGATAAAAGCGGTTCTTGGAGAGGGGAATTCTGGGGAAAATTCGTTCGTGGCGCTTGCGAATGCTATAAAGCGTCTAATAATGCCAAGCTCTATAAAATCATCGAGGATTCGGTGATGGAGATGCTTTCTTATGTCGAGCCTGACGGCACTTTGTCTTCTTACATCAAAGAGGAGCGTTTCACCGGCTGGGATATGTGGTCCCGGAAATACGCGATGATCGGCTTCCTAAGTTACCTTTCGATTTCCAAATACGAAGGGAAGAAAAGGAAAGTCCTCTCTCGCTTAAAGAAGCAAGCTTCCGAGATTATGAAGGCTATTGGAAAGGGAAGAGGGAAGAAAGATATTCTTGATACTTCTAGCATCTATGGCTCCCTTAACAGCGCTTCGATTCTTGGCGTTTATGTCGCTCTTTATAACCTCACGGGGATCAAGAAATATCTCGATTTTGCCACCTATATCGTTTCGAGTGGCCTTTCGAAAGGGGAAGACCTTGTGTCGAATGCCTTGAAAGAAGGCTCCTATCCGTATATGTGGAAGTCGAAGAAGGCTTACGAGATGATCGCTTGCTTTCAGGGCTTGCTTTATTATGGAGTGGCTAAGAAAGAGCAAAGATATATCGATGCGGTCGCTTCTTTTGTTCATAAGGTCGCCGAAAGCGATTTCACAATCGTCGGCGGCATTGGCACGGAATCGGAGTTTTTTAACAATAGCTCTCTCAAACAAGTGAATCCGTCTTCTAAACCGGGCCTAGAAACTTGCGTTACTGTGCAATTTATGAGCCTTTGCTTTGACATGCTTCGCTTTAGCGGGAACGGCTACTATGCTTCTTTGCTAGAGACCATGAGCTATAACGCCCTTTTTGGAGCGACTAACGACGAAAACCAAAAAATGGATCTAGCGGAAGGTCGTGTTTGGCGTTTAGACGGCTATGACACGCCTCCACACGAGTCTTATTGCTTCGATAGCTATTCCCCTTTGGTGCATCAAAGGAGAGCGAGGCTCGTTGGTGGCTATATGCGATTACAAAACAATAAAAGCTATGGATGCTGTGCCGCCAATGGGGGCTATGGATTGGGACTTGTGAGCGCCTTTTCTTTCCTCAAAAAAGATGGCGGCTATGTTCTCAATCTTTATAATTCTTTTCACGCAAAAGATTTCGTGAAGGGCAAAAAGATTTCTTTTTCGCTCATTGCCAACCTCTATAAAAAAGGGTCTACGAAACTTCGCATCGATGGCAATAACGAGCGTTTTGAACTTCTTTTGAGAGTGCCCAATTGGAGCACCATCAAATTGAAGATAAATGGCGAACCATTAAAGATGGAACCCGCGCAAGATGGTTATATCCATATCGATCGCATTTGGGGAAAGGATGTTATGAGCATTTCGCTTTCGCTTTCTCTTTCTCGCCTCGAGCTTGAAGGGAAAGTCGCCTATAAGCGCGGTCCTATCGTCCTTGCTTTTGATAAACGGTTTGGGAATCTTTATCCACTTCCTTCGCAAGGGGAAAAGTGGAAGCTTGTGGACAATTCTTTTTTCCAAAACAATGAGACTATTGAATTCGCAAACGGCTTAAAGCTTTGCGACTACGCCTCAGCCGCCAAGAACATGGATGATAAAGACGCTTTCTTGGCCGTTTGGATGGACGAAAAATCATCTAAAGAATAAGCGATGAAGAAAATAATCGCCAAAAGGCGACATAAATACATATAAAGGAGAAATGTATGAGCAAAAAGAAAAAGAGAAGCAGTCTCATCTTCTTGTTAGCGGCGACTTCGCTATTTGGAATGGCTGGCTGCAATTCCGAAAGCGGAATTTCGAAGTCCTTGGACTCAAGCACGACTAGCGAGGAGAAAGCGAGCTTCAAAATCACTTTCGAAAGCAATGACAATTTCACCATCACGGCTCTCGAAGGCTATGACCCTCTTCACGTCGTAGAAGGCAAGGAATTTAAATTCCGCGTAATCGCTAAGGAGGGATATCGAATTTCCTCGGTTGCTATTGCCGGAGAGAGCTATTCCCTTTTGCCCGATGAAGAAGGCGTCTATGTCCTTGAGAATGTGACAAAGAACATCGTCCTATCCGTCCAAGCGGAGGTAGCGACTTACCGCATTTCCCTGGTTGGTAAGAATTTTTCGTGGAAAGCGCTCGAAGGCTTTGACGCCACGAAGGTCCTTTATGGCTCCGATTTCAAATTCAAACTGACTGCCGATGAGCATTTCAACATCAAAGACGTTCTCTATAAGGGCGAGCCTTTAGTGGCTCAAGAGGAAGGCGTCTACACGATTTCCAACGTTAAAGAAAACGTCTCGATAAGCGTGAATACCGAAATCGATTCCTTCGCTATTGCCTTTAATGGAAATAATTTCGTAATGAATGCGCTTGAAGGCTTTGACGCCACGAAGGTCCCTTATGGTTCCGATTTCAAATTCAAATTGACGCCGGATACTCGCTATTTCATTAAATCTGTCGCTTTAGCCGATGGAAACGTCCTGACTCCAGATGAAGAAGGCGTCTACACGATTTCGAATGTCACCGAAAATAAGACTATTAACGTCGTCACCGAGATTAAAACGTATGCTGTGACGTTTACTGGCGAGAATTTCTCGTGGAACGCGTTGAAGGGTTATGACGCTGGCAAAGTTGCTTATGGCGATGATTTCAAGTTTACAATCGCCGCAAACGAGCATGCCACTCTTAAGAGCGTGGCTATTGGCGTAGACGTCTTGACGCCTGTCGAGGGGGTCTATACGATTTCGAACATCACTTCGAATGTTGAGGTTTCGGTTGTGGTGGAGGAAGACACTTATTCCCTTTCTATCCCAACCGGTTCTACTTATAGCGTCCTATGGAAAGAGGAAGGCCTCAATTTTGCTAAACTTCCTTATTCCAAAGAACTTAAGTTCAAGATTACGCCAGTTAAGTATTACAGCGTCAAATCCGTCAAAATCGGAACGAAAGTCCTCGAAGCGGATGCCGAGGGCTATTACACCTTTAAGAATGGCGAAGGATCGCTCGAGCTTCTTATCGAGACAGAACGTGCCAAATACACCCTCTCGTTCGATTCTTGTGGTGGAAGTGCCATATCGCCGGTTACTGTTAATGGCGGAGAAACCGCTAGCGAACCGACCGCACCGACCAGGGAAGCGGATGAATATTACGACTCCTACGCCTTCGATGGGTGGTATCTCGACAACGAGAAGTTCGATTTCTCGAAGCCTCTCGAGGGCAATGTAACCCTCATCGCTAAGTGGGTTTACGGCAACTCCAAGACGGCTTACGTGAGCGACGCGTGGAAAAAAGAAAACTTCGTCGCAACGACGGAGACCGAAGGCAAGTCCTCGACCATCCAAACCATCAGCGCCGCAGCCAGCCAGTTCGCTTGGGTGAATGGCGCCGTGGATGCCGACTTAAAGGCCCAATACATCGCCGATTTCGGAAAGACGGACGATGACGGCGTGATGTGGATGAGGAACGCCGGAGACGCCCGAGTCACGCTTCCCGCCATCGATTTCAAGGGGCTTCTGAAAACCCATTCCGAAGTGGTGATGGAGGTCGGCTGCTGGCAAAAAGACAATCAGCTTTTCTACGTAAACGGTGAAACGTCTACCAAGATCACGAACAATTCTACGTCGGACAAGATCAGCCAAATCCAATCTCTCACGAGGAGCAGGCTCGTATTCTCGCTCAATCGCGATGGGAAAGTCGCGATGGGCTTCGAAGACGTGACCTACGACACGCCGCTCATTTATGATGCTCACACCAAGTCCGGCAGCGTCCTCATCTCTGAGAAGCAGGCGAATGGGGAAGAAGGCCTTGAATTCGCGGGCAACGAAACCGACTACACCCGCCATTATTGGTTCGGCCGCCCTTATGTCTTCGCTGGCGAAGGAACGTTCAAGAACGTTTCTGGCAAAACCGGATTCTCGGTGGCGGGAGCCACGGCGATGACGCAAGGCGAATCTGCCTCCCTTTCTAGCAAAGCGCCTTATGGCCAATGGAAGACTTCCATCTGTTTCGACGAAATGGGCGTCGGCCTTCTTGGGGATGACAAAGGACCCGCCGTCCTCAGCCTCGACCCAATCGACTTCAAGAGCCTTTTCGCTTCGCAAAAGGGCGTTTCCTTCACCCTCGGCGCCTGGAATGGGAACGAGCCGATCTCCTTTGTCGATAAAGGGGAGGCCAAGACGCTTGGGAAGAATTGGGCGAAGCCGGATAACAACGCGGCGACTCTCACTCGCGAAAGGATGGCGGAGACCTGGTTCAACTGGGAAATCTCCGTCGATCCGGTCAACGGCCTGCTCGTCCATAACGTCAACGAGGGCCAAGAGTATTCCTTTAAGCTCACGGATGGGCAATTGGGCGGCACCGAGTCTCTCGTCTTCCATCTTGGCAACATATCGAATGGCCGCTTCTTCCTTTTGACGAACTTGCTCACATACCGGATCTGATCCGTTTTCAAAGCGATGCTTCAGAGCGCGTCTCCATGAAAGGGGCGCGCTCTTTTATTGTTTTTCGAAAAGAATGAAAGAAAAAAACGGAATTTTTGAAAATCCATCGCAAAACACTTATGGATTCCAAAATACCGTTTTGAAAAAAACTATTTCACGCTTTTAACAAAAAACTCCGTTCCTTTGCTTTCTTGAGGCTATACCAGAATGTCTTTTAGAAGAAAGATGGTCTGCTAGAAATCGCTGGAAAGTTTGTTAAATTAGACGCCGGAGTAGCTTGAGAAACCTCCATCAATTGGCAAAACCACGCCTGTGATAAAAGAAGCAGCCTCTTCGCTCGATAAGAAGAGAGTTGCGCCTACGAGCTCGCTCACTTCGCCAAAGCGGTCCATCGGTGTGTTATTGAGGATTTTATGTGTCCGAGCAGTGGGGGTTCCATCTTTGTTCCAAAGGAGAGTTTTGTTTTGGGTGGTGCTAAAGAAGCCTGGCGCAATCGCATTGACGCGAATGCCAATCTTCGAAAAATACACAGCGAGCCATTTGGTGAAGTTCGAGACGCTGGCTTTGGCTCCGCTATAAGCAGGGATTTTCGTTAAAGGAGTGAAGGCGTTCATGCTGGAGATATTCAAAATGGAACATCCTTTGCGGTTCACCATATCCTTAGCGAATTCCTGCGTGACTAAAAGAGTCGCCAAGAAATTGAGGTTGAAGACGAATTCAATACCGCTTGGGTCGAGATCGAAGAACGTTTTCAATCCTTCTTTCGTAGTGTCGAAGAACTCATCGTCGGTGCTCGCCTTGGGGTTGTTGCCACCGGCGCCATTAACGAGGATATCAACTTTGCCAAAAGCGTCGTTAACAGCCTTATGACAAGCTACAATTTCTTCTTTCTTAAGACAATTTATTTGAAAAGCTTCAGCAATTCCTCCGTCTTTTTTTATTTCTTCAGCGACTTTGCTCGCTTTTTCTAGGTCTAAGTCAAGAATCGCGACTTTGGCTTTCGCGCAAGCGAATGCTTTGCTCAATTCTGAACAGATAACGCCAGCGGCGCCTGTAATCGCAACGACTTTTCCTTCGAAATTGATATCAAAAGGCAATTTCATTTTTATTTCCTCTCTTCTTTTTTCCTTAAATCCGCCATTTCAAAAAGACCATTGATGTAGGTCGCTCCTAAGGCGCGATCATAAAGCCCATAGCCAGGTTTCCCCTCTTCGCCCCAGATATTGCGTCCATGGTCGGGCCGAACATAGCCATCAAAGCCATTATCAACAAGCGCCCAAACGATTTTCGCCATATCTAAGCTTCCTTCGAAGCTATTATGTCCGACTTCAACAAAGGAATCATTGTTATCGGTATAAAGAATATTTCTTAAGTGAGCGAAATAGATTCTTCCTTCTTTGGCATATTTTGCTGCCATTTTCACAAGATCGTTTTTCTTAGAGGCCCCCAAAGAGCCAGTACAGAAGGTGAGGCCGTTTCGTTTCGAAGGAACCGCATCAAACAAACGATCAAGGTCTTCTTCGCTCGATATGATGCGAGGCAACCCGAAAACGTCCCATGGGGGATCGTCTGGATGTATCGCCATATTGATGCCGACTTCCTCGCAGACGGGCGTGATTCTCCTTAGGAAATAGACGAGATTATCGAATAGCTCCTTATGGGATATTTTTTTATAAATAGTCAAAAGCT
>DJRQ01000038.1:0-9979 GCA_002440125.1 Caryophanales bacterium UBA6356
AACATTTGCACCTATATCTAGCAATTAAGCCGATTTCTTAGATGACTTAGCCAATCCAAAATAGCATCTTTACTTTTCGCGTATCAATAACCACACGCGCCGTCTTTGCGTCTATTGGAGTGGCGCCCCGAACAGGAGTCGAACCCGTAACCCTCAGATTCGAAGTCTGATACTCTATCCAGTTGAGCTATCGGGGCGTGAGGCTAGTATACAACGATTCCTTTGGCATTACGAGATATTCGAAAAGGCAAAATGGCTTGCCTTGGCCAAAGAAATAACCCACATCGGAAACGGAAAGGAGGCCTATTTCAAGCGTTTCCCTTCTTCAATAAGGATAGGCCTTCACTCGCAAAATTCGTAATCGCCAAAGGTCAGCGTTTTCTCTCCGCTTGGCAAAACGATTTTCCCTACGACGTTCGAAGGAATCGATATTCTATAAAGGGTTCTCCCCTCTTGCCGCTTCCATTCGCAAGAGACTTTGCCATAGACGCTTTGATAGGCGCATTTGGCGAAAGTGAAACTTCCTCCTGGTTTGGGCGCGATCGTAATCTCATTTTCGCCCGTAACCTTAATGCCGCACATTTCCGAAAATACCCATTCGACCACTGCGCCTTTCGAATAGTGATCAAGCGAGGCGATGCCACCTTGCGCTTCGGTCCCCTCCCAGCTCTCCCAGATGGTATTGGCGTGCATTTTCGGCATAAAGAGCCAACCTGGCATTTTCTCGTTCTCGAGAAGCCTATAGGCATATTCGATGCTGATATCTTCCAAAACGTAAAGAATGAACGGCGTTGATAAAAACCCAGTGCCAACCTTCCAATCGAAATGCTCGAGAGCGGCAATAAGGCGTTTCTTGGCGAAGGCCTTTTGCTTTTCGTCCAAAAGTCCGAGATAAAGAGGACGGACGAGTTTCGCTTGTCTATCCGTATTAAGGGAAAACTTTGGGCATTCGAGGAGCTTTTGATAGCCTATTTTGGCTTTTTCGGCATATTTTAGGAAGCGTTTCTCATCCTCTACTCTCCCTACGACTTTGGCAATTTCCGCGAGCGTTTGAAGCATATAGACGATATAAGCGGTCGTTTCTTCGGGATGGGGACATGCAAAATCCTTAAAATCGGTGACATGAACCTCAGTAGGCTCCGCCCATTCGCCATAGGATTGTCCATAGTTCGAGATAAATTTCTTATACTTACGAGGAAGTCCCGTTCGAATGGCGGTTGGATACCATTTTCCCATCGTTTTTATCTTGAAATCAGCGTATTTTTTCATGGCCTCATAACTCTCTTCGAGAATCTTCTTATCGCCATATCGCTTGTAGATGCGATAGGGAATGAGAATGCCAGCATCGGACCAACCGGCCGAGCCATCCATGAAATTCATATAGAAATCGACACCGCCTTTGGGGGTGATTTGGCGGAATATCCCATTTTTCCTTTGGCCATCAACCATATCCAAAACGTATTTCCTCGCAAAGGGAACGTAATTGAAAAGATAGGAGGCCGTATCGCAAAATATTTGAGCATCGCCCGTCCATCCATGCCGCTCTCTTGTCGGACAATCGGTAGGAACATCGGCATGGTTGTTTTTAGCGGACCAACGCGTCGCTTCCACAAACTTGTTCAAAAGCGCGTTGCTGCTTTCGAAAGAAAGAGTCTCTTCCATATCGCTATAAACGGCGATTGCGGTGAAGTCTTCCTTCTTCCATTCGACCTCAGTCTCAATAGCCGCATATTGAAAACCGAAAATCGCGAATTTCGTCTTATATTCATTTAAACCGTCTCGGCAAAAGAACACCACTTGTTGAAGCGGCGTGACTTTGGTGCGTTTCTTGTTGGCGCATTGGATGTTCTTCTGGGTGAATTCCCCTTCTTTGTCGAACATTTCTCCGAAACGGAGTTTGATTATTTGGCCTTTTTTCGCCTTGACTTTAAAGGAAATATATCCCGCGATGTTTTGGCCGAAATCAAGGACTTTTGCGCCTTTTGGCGTGACAATGACACTTTTCGCAAAGAATCTTTCGTGCTCGGTGACGGAGACATTATTGGAGGAAGTGGGCAAAATGTCGCACTTTGTTTCTTTCGCTTTCGAAGAATAGGAAGGAAGACGCCAAGCTTCAAGAATCTCCCCATCTTTGTTATCGGCAAAACGAATTGGGCCGTCATTGGACCAATCCCACGTCTTATCAGTCCCGATTTTCGCCACTTTTCCATATTTATCCGTTATTTCAAGTTGCGCATATAGCTTCGTTTTGGTCCCATATTGGTTCCTTAGCCCCCAAGCGCCGCAGCTGCCACGATACCACCCATCGGCCAATTCCACTTCGATATCATTGTCACCCGCCTCAATCAAATCGGTAACGTCGTATGTTTGAAGTTGAATGCGCTTCGTGTAGTCGGTATGGCCGGGCGCAAGGACGAAATCGCCAACCCGTTTCCCATTGATTTTTGCCTCATAAAGACCACAGGCGGTGATATAAAGCCTCGCTTTAAGGGGAGCGTTGACATGGAATTCCTTCCGAAAGCAATCGACGGGGTAGCGTTTGTTTCTATGGACGCGATAATTCCCTCGAATCCAACGAGCCGTAAAATCCTCTTTTCTTAATAGCCCCATTTCGAAAAAGGCCATTTCGGAAGCCTCGCCCATCTTATCGTTCTCATCCCAAAGAGTGACGTTCCATTCGACACGTTCTCGAGAGAAAAGCTCATAAGGGTACTGGGCTCTTATGGCGCTAGAAAAAACCTTGCCACTGTCCCAAGCGACTTTTCCCTCCTTCATCGCGATGATTCGGTAAGCGTTTTGCTTAACTCCCGCATCGCAATTCCATAAGAGATAAGGGCGTTGGATATCGATTCCCAAAGGATTGGCGAGGTATTCTGTTTTCAGATTGATTGCTTTCATTTTCTTTCTCCTATGATTTCATACATCCCTTCTTCCATTTTCGGCGTCCACCACTTCAAATAGCCCGCTTTGGTCGGATGGATGCTGTCGGCCATGTAGAGTTTTCTTTCCCTTGAGGATATATCGTTAAAGGTCTTATCGGTATAAAGATCGATGACGTCGACGTCTTTTCTTTCGGCGATTTCTTTTAAGGAGGCGACCATGGCGGCGTAAGGCTCACTCTCATAATAAGCGTTGGTGTAAAAAGCCACGGGGCATTGCCATGTCTTTTTAACATAATCGATAATGTAGTTGATGGCCCCGCAAACAGTCTTAGTATTGACCTCCGAAACGCTCCCAAGCGAAACATTTCGGCTGGCGTCGTTGGTGGAAAGCTGACAAACGAACATATCGAGCTTTTCGTCTTTAGGGAGGTTCACCAAACGCTCTACGTAAGAAGAGCCATCCTTGGATGTCTTCGAAAGGGTCGTTCCACTCATCGCTTCTTTGATGAAGGTTACTTTGTTGCGCTTCGCGATATATTCGACAAAGGAGGTTCCAAGCGAGGAAGCGCCATAGGTCACCGAGGAGCCAAGATAGCAAATGTTCATACCTTCTAGTGGGCTCTCTTCCAAAGGCTCTACCTTGCTAACATCGTATTTCTCCTGGTTTCCCTCCATTTTTCCAAAACGGATATTCGCAAGCGGGCGAAAAGGCCCCCAACCCACGAAATAGCCAGTCAAAAGAAGCCCAAGAAGTATCGCCACGAGCAAAGAACCTCCGGCAACGGATGCGCCTAAAACCACTTTTTTCTTTTTTGTCATTTTTGTCCTTTCACGAAAAAGCAAGCCCCTCAAAACATCCTTTTCTTCTCGAATGCGAATCAAGCCAGCAATCTACTAAATACAAGGAAAACGACGAGAGAGGCGAAGAACGACAGAAAGAAGACTCCTCCCCCTTATTTCCGTTTGGACGCCAGTTCCTCACGAATCTTAAGACGATAAGCTTCGCCAGCACGAAGTTCCTTTTCCCAAGCTCTTTCTTCCTTTTCGGCGCGAAGCTTTTCTTTTTGCTCTCTCTTTTCGCGCTTCTCTATTGAAAGAGAGGCAAGCTCGGCTTCTTCTTTGGCTTTCTTTTGCTGCTCTTTTTTGGCGGCTTTTTCTTCAAGGAGAAGCTTTTTCTTGGCTTTTTTGCTTTCTTTCTCAGCCAAGGATTGTTTGTGTTTGGCAAGTTCCGTATCGAAATTTAAGCCCTTCTTATCGCATTTCATCCTAAGGGCGCTCACAAAGGCTTCTTCGTTTTCAAGAAGATATTTCTCTTCATCTTCGGCGGCCCTTATTTCCGGAGCGATCCATTCCTCCCCCCGGCTTAACGCATCTTCCTTTTGGTATTCCCGAATCTTCTCTTGTTTTTTGCCAATCGTCTTTTCGACGTTTAAGAACAAAAGCAATACGGCCAAGATAATGCCAGTTATCGTCTCCAGCCCGACGAAAGCGAAAGTGATCATATTCTTCACAGCCGTTGATTGGTCTATGGCAATGGTGACCCCATCGACGATTTCGGGAGCCACGTAGCCGCTAGAGGAAAGCATGGCGTTAAAAATGCTTGTCGCGATCCCCACCATGGAGACGGCGATGATGTTATAGATGGACATTGCCGTCCCATCGCAACGGATGCCGCTTTTCCACTCAAGATGATCTAACCCATCGGCGAAAAGAGCCATGAAGACGTAAGCGCAAGGGAGCCCGCCGATATTCTTGATAAATTGGCCAATAAGGACAATCGCCATATTGTTTGGAACTATCCAACAAATCCCAGAACCAAGGGCATATAGGACAAAACCGGCCATAGTAACGTTCCGTTTGCCGAATTTTTTAGCAAGCGGCCAAACGGCAAAGATGCCAATTCCCATCGGAATGCCGCCAATAACCGAAACAAGGGTTTGGGTGATACCATCGTTATAGGTTCCCAAAACGTAGTTGCAATAATACACAAGGCCAAGGTTTTTAAGGGAGGAAGCCAAAGTATAAATGAGGAAATAGATGAAGATGATAAGCATGTATTTATCCGTCAAAACGACTTTCAGCTGCGTCAAAAACGGAATTTTGCTCGCTTCGGTTTGCCCTTGTTCCTCCGTCACCCTCTCTTTCGTGAAATAGTACTCAAGAAGCGTCAAAGGAAGGGACAAGGCGGAGATGATGCCCATCACGAGAATCCATTTCGTCTTGTCTACGCCTAAAATCGGCATAATGGCCATGGGGAAGAGAAGGGCCACGATAATGCCACTCATCATGATGGTTGAGATTTGATTGAAAACCGATAGCCCACCTCGTTGAATCGTATTCCTCGTCGAAAGGGGACACATGAGGTTGTGGCTCATATTGAAAATCGTATAAGCGAAAGAATAGAAAAGGTTGTAGGAAAGAATCACCCAAATGACTTGCACCGTTTCGTTTGCGTTAGGAACGACGAATAAAAGAACGCCAGTGATAGCAACTAGCGGAGCCGAAAGCAAAAGCCATGGCCGCGCCTTGCCTTGCTTGGTTTTGGTCCGGTCAATGATGTAGCCCATTAGGACATTGGTCGCCGCATCGACGATTTTCGAAATAAGCGGGAATATCACCAAGAAAGCGCCGCCCCAAACGGTGGTCAGTTTCAAAACGTCGGTGTAATAAACGTTAAGATAAGTGGCAAGCACGGCATTTAGCAAAAGCGCACCGCATGGCCCCAAAAGATAGCCGAGCCATTTCTCTTTTCCCGTTACGCTTCGCGAATGGATGCGACTATCGAATATTTTGTGATCCAATAACTTTCTTTTCTCCATGTTTTTTCTCCTTAAGAGGCTTTCTTTTTATGTTTCGGAAGTTCTGCCGTCTTGATGGGCGAGCAAAAATCCTTGATTCCTTTGAAAAGATGCCCATTGGCCAAGTCGACGAATCCTTTGGCAAAAGGATAAGGAAAGCTTTTTCCAGCCGACATCGACATCGTAATTATCGAATTGCTCTCCAAAATCCGCTTGAGGAAGATCGCCCCTTTGATCTTGTTGTCGCGCTTAGGGCCATCAGGAAGCTTTAAGGCCCTTTTCATATCTTTTTTGGCGACCGATAAGACGGCGTTATAGAGGATTTTCCCCATAAAGGTTTCCTGAAGGTCGCTAAAGCGGCTTTCAAGCGTTATTGGTTTCAAAGGGGGAAGCGATGGTATTTTTAACCCACTCATCTTCTCGAAAAGGGCGTCGGATACCTTATTAGGATCATTTTGATAGGCGTCAAAGACCTCTTTCTCGTAAGGCGAAGGAAGGTCTTCTCCAAGAAGAGGCAGTGTTTTCGCTAGCCTTATGGTTTCGCTATCCGAGCACAGTTCGAATTCGTAGGACCCCTTTTCGAGGACAAAGCGTTTCTCCTTGATATTATAATAGGCAAGCTCCTCTTTTCTTATATTGATGGTCACTTCTTGGCTTTCTTTGGGAGCGAGATAGACTTTCTTAAAGCCACGAAGCTCTCTAACGGGTTTAAAGACATCCGTTTCCGGAGCTTTGACGAAAAGCTCGACGACTTCGGCCCCGATGCGATCGCCTTTGTTCTTAATGCAGGCGGATATAACAATATTCTCGCCATCCTCCCTCACATCCATATCCGAATAATCGAAGGTGGTATAGGAAAGACCGAACCCAAAGGGAAAAGCCACTTCTTTCTTGGCTTTTTGGTAATAGCGGTAGCCGACAAAAACGCTTTCTTTATAGACTTCGATAGGGGTTTTGGAGAAGCTTTCGCCATAAGGCACATCGTGATAGCTTTTCGCCCATGTTTCGGCGAGTTTGCCAGAGGGGTTCCTTTCGCCGAAGAGAAGTTTACGAGCGGCTTCGCCACCATTTTCGCCAGGCAGATACATATTGAGTATCGCCTCTACCTCATTCGCGAAGGGAAGTTCGACAGGAGACCCTCCAAACAGGATGACAACGATTTTCTTCTTTCTCTTTATAAGAGCATCCACGAGGGCGATTTGATTTTCTGGAAGGCACATGTTCTCTCGGTCTTTACCTTCGCTTTCGACATAATCGGTTAGTCCCATAAAGACCAAAACCGTGTCATATTCGCTAGCGCTTCTCGCCGCTTCTTCAAGAAGCGTCTTATCGGTCTTGCTTTGGTTTTCCTTATAGCCCTTATAGTATTCGTAATGAACCCCCGCCTTATCGAAAGCGTCTTTCGGCGTTATAAGGAAAGATGGGTTTATCATGGAGCTACCAGACCCTTGGTAACGCATTTTCTCAAAGAGCTCACCCGTAACAAAAAAGGGTTTCTTCGAAGAAAGAGGCAAGATGCCGTCATTTTTCATTAAGACGGCAGAATCGAGAGCGATTTCTTCCGCTAAAAGGGCATGACTTACAAAATCGGCTTCTTCTCGCTCTTTCTTTTCATGATGAGAAACGAGTTTTAAAACGTTTTTTGCAGCCTTATCCAAAAAGGCGATGTCGAGGGCGCCTTCTTTTATCCCGTCGATGATCCACTTGCGGCAAATATCCGTATCGCCTGGCATTTCGAGATCCAAGCCCGCTTCAAGCATCGCAAGGCGATTATGGGTTGCGCCCCAATCGGTCATAACAAGGCCGTCAAAGCCCCACTCTTTCCTCAAAACATCGTCCAAAAGCCATTTGTTTTGGGAGCAATAGGTGCCGTTAATCTTGTTATAGGCACACATTATGGTCTCGGGTTTTGCCGTCTTCACAGCTATTTCGAAAGGTTTCAAATAGATTTCCCTTATGGCTCTGTAATCACAAACGCTATCGCCCATGAAGCGATAGTTTTCAGCGTTATTGAGTGCGAAATGCTTTAAAGAAACGCCAATTCCTCGATCTTGAATTCCCCTTATTTCAGCAGCAGCCATTTTCCCCGCCAAGAAGGGATCTTCCGAAAAATACTCGAAATTCCTCCCCGCCAAGGGATTTCTTTTGATGTTCGTTCCAGGCCCTAGGACAACGTCTATGCCATAGTAGCGGGCTTCTTCCCCGATCGCCTTTCCCATTTTATAGAGGTTCTCTTCGTTCCAACCGCAAGCGGTTAAAGCGGCCGTAGGAAAAGCGGTCGCTGGTTCGCTACCCGTCACGCCATTATCGCCATTCTCGTTTTGGACCCTCAACCCATGAGGGCCGTCCGACATGCGGATAGATCCAATGCCGAGACGAGCCATGGGATTCGTGAACATGAAATCCGTCCCCGCGACCAAAGCCGCCTTTTCTTCCATCGACAGTTCTTTCAAAAGGTTTAATATATCCTCCATCTGACGCTCCTTGCCCTTTAAGAGAACTTTATCCTCTTTTTCCTTCTATTTCTTACATAATTGTTTGCATTTTCTTATAATTGTTTTAACTTTAACGAGGTGTTTATGAAAATAGATGGCATCGAATACCTTTGTAGCACTATCGGTAACCTCGCTGGCATACCGGTAAGAATCTATCAAAACGACAAGTTATCCTTTTCTTATTCCTTAATCAAATTGCCAAAGGATCCTATCCTTCCTTTCGAAAGAAAAATATTGCGCTTCTCCCAACATATCGGCTATTTCATCACCCCAAGATTCCATTACTACGGCATCGTGAATTCGGGGAAATACAAGATTGTGCTTGGCCCCTCAAGACAATATAGCGCCTCGAAACGAGACCTTTCGGAATTGGCCTTCGAATGCGATGTTCCACCAGACGAAACCGAAAACTTCGTTGCGGCGATGGAAAGCCTCGTAGCCCTCCCCTTAAATAGCGTCTTGCAAACCCTTTGCTCGCTCAATTTCGTGCTCAATGGCGAAAAGCTATCCCTTGCGGACATTACCATTTGCGAAGAGCGGCAATCCGCGCTTTCGGAAGAAATAGCGGCCAAGCAAATCGAAAAAAGCTATAACGAAGCCAACCTCCTTTCGGAGGAAACCATTCCCCATAACACCATCGACCTCGAGCAAACCATCATGGGTTTCGTCCGACATGGCGACACCATCGCGCTCAAAGAATGGCTGAAAAACGCTCCTGCCATCCGTTCAGGGAAATTATCGACCGATGCTTTGCGGCAGCTAAAGAACACTTTCATCGTCACCGCCACTCTCGCATCCCGTTCCGCGATAAGGGGTGGAATGGAAGAAGACGATGCCCTTTCTTTGTCCGATGCCTACATCCAAAAATGCGAATTGCTCTCTTCCATCGACGCCATTACGAACTTGCAATTTCACATGGTTTTCGACTATACGGAACGCGTCGAGAAGATAAGGATAGGAAAAAACCCAACCAAGCTTTTAACGAATATTGCGAATTACACGCAAAAACACTTAACGGAGCCCGTCGATATCGCCGCTCTCGCAAAAGCGATGTTCATCTCAAGAACGCACCTGGCCGTAAAATTCAAAAAAGAAACGGGCATAACCCTCACCGAATTCGTCTTAAAAGAGAAAGTCGAAGAAGGAAAAAGGCTTCTTAGATATACAGACAAATCCATTTTCTCGATTGCTTCTTATCTCGGCTTCTCTTCGCAAAGCCACTTTGCCAACGTCTTTAAGAAATATGCCCATTCCTCCCCCAACGAATATCGTTTGAAACATGGCAAATAAATCCTGCTTGGGGTTTCAAAAACATATAAGAAAAGAAAAGTTCTTTCACTTCTTTTTAATCTTTAAAACAGCTATATGATTCGATAATAGCTACTCTTTCTCTTTTGTGGAAGCGTGAAGATAAGTGTAATCGGAGCTACCGTCCGATTCTTCATATTTACCAGATAATTGCAATGAATAAATCCCTTCAGCATCGGGCTTTAGAACAGTTTTTGCCTTATAAGCTTCTTTAAAATTTGAATCAGTGACGACAATATCGAATTGTTTGGCGAAGTAATGATCTATATCCAACGCACGTAAACTGCAAAGTATCGCCGATACGTTCCATCGCTCGGCCTTCAGTCGAGGCTCTCGTTAAACTTGCCCCCATGGCAAAGGTAACCACGTCGCCACTCACGCTGACATCGCCAAAAACGGTAAAAGGATTGCCATTCTTGGTGATTGTGTAGCGCCGTTAGCGAAATCGTCGGCCGTAAAGGTGATAGTATTCGTTTTCACACTCGGATAAACGTCT
>DJRQ01000038.1:10059-73937 GCA_002440125.1 Caryophanales bacterium UBA6356
GATTTAATGGAGATATTGTCCCCTTCGATATTCAGTTGCTTTTTGAGTTTCGATAGCGCCTCATTCATCACTTCGAGCGATTTATTTCCAAGCCTGGAGAAACCACATTCCTCCATCAAGGCGTGATAAAGACCCATTTTTGTGACCGTCCCATTTTGCTTGATGATCTGAACCATTCCGTCAGCTAACTCTTCGGGCGCAATTTCATCGATATCTCTTTTGAAATCGCCCGCTTTTCGGAAATGAACGACCTCCTTGCCTTTTAGCCAAAGAAAGCCCCTTTTTCTAACAATTCCGTGAAAATTGAATCCGGTTGAGTAGCGTTTGAATGTTTTTTCAATGACGCTCGTTACCTTTTCACGACCAAAAAACCATGCCGTTCTCTCCATCAATAGTCTCTCCGAAAGAGGGGCTTCCGTTTCGAGAATCTCTTTGATTATAGCGAAGAGTTCCATATGAGGAGTTTCGGTGTCTAAGGAGCCAAAAAGAACTCCTTTCTTCTTATGAATGGGGAAATAAGGCAAATGCTTACGATAAAGGCGTTCAATATTCGCAACCCGATAAATAGGGAATAGGAACTCGTCTTGTTTTTTTGTCGTTTCAAAGTCTTCTTTCCTTTTTTCTTTCTCCGGTTTCTTTTCTTCCTCGAAAGACGATATTCCACCATTCATTGCTTTCTTAACCGCATCTAAAAGGCGCTTTTTCTCCACCTCTTGATTTCGGAACCAGTCCGTTGACCAAACACGGTAAAACTTCCACCCCATTCTCTCGAGGATTTCTTGCCTAAGGCGATCTCTATCTCTCGCATTTTTCCCTGAATGATAGCTTGCACCATCGCACTCAATGGCTAAAAGATAATTCGAACTATTCGGCTTTTTAAGAGCTAAATCTATTCGAAAACCCGAACATCCGACCTGCGTGTCTATAGAAAATCCATTCATCTTAAGGAAATCGCAAACTTCCATCTCGAAATCAGAATCAAATTGCTCGTTCGGCTGGATAGACAACGTTCTTTTTAGTGCTATATCGCCGTTTTCTGCATAATCAAGGTATTCTCTTAAAAGCTTAGCCCCCTGAGAAGCAGTCCGTTTTAAATCGATATCCGTATAATGCATAGAAGAAACGAGTTGGACATTGTCCTTAGCGCGCGTGATCGCAACATTAAGACGCCTCTCCCCACCGATTCGATTTAGAGGTCCAAAATTATGCAACAACCGACCTTCGGAATCTTTCCCATAAGCGACGCTAAAAATGATTGTATCGCGCTCGTCTCCTTGAACCGTTTCCAAGTTTTTTATAAAGAAAGGCTCTTTTTTATCGCCCCCAAAGAACGCCTCTTCTTTCGGATGGCGGAATCGAGCCATCGTCAACAAATCGTCGATTAGGTTTTGCTGAGCAACGCTAAAAGCTACTACCCCTAGACTTCTTTTCGGATATTTTTGTATGTTTTTATATATCAAATCAACAATGAATTCCGCTTCTTTTCTGTTTGTATGCGTCTTGCGATCGAAAACACCATCCACATGGTAATAATCAACCCCTATCCCTTTAGCGTCCTTTTTCGAAGAGGGGAAAGTCACCAAATCATTGTCGTAGAAATTCTTGTTGGAAAACGCTATCAAAGATTCGTAGCGACTTCGATAATGCCAGCGGAGACGGAGTTGAGAAAAACAAGAACTGCATAGATCGAGAATAGATTCAAAATCGCCAACGTCTTCTATCTCTTCATCATCACTATCGACATCAACCGATGAAGTGAAGAAATTGCTCGGAGGCATTTGCTTCGAATCGCCCACCACAATCAATTGCTTCGCCCGGTAGATGGCACCGATGGCGTCTTGAGGGAATATCTGCGAGGCTTCATCAAAAATAACAACATCGAAATGAATGCTATCGGAAGTCAAAAAAGTACTAACGCTTAGAGGGGACATCAAAAAGCACGGCTTTATTTTTTGAATCAGATTGCCGATGGTCTGCATGAGGCAACGAATGCTTTTTTTGTTCCTTTTCTTTTCTCCTTCTCTAAGCAAAAGCGAAAGTGAACTCCCGGCTGAAACCAAGGAAAGAGAAGGTCTTTCCGAAGAGAGCTTTGCCCGGATAATCGCCTTATTCATTTCAAAATTCTCTATGTCTTTTTGGGCAAAGGCTTTCACTGCCTCATCTTGAGAAACCCGGCTGAAATTAGACAAAACCTCATTGGAGCCGCGGATATAGTACATCCATTCGAGGTAAAAGCGCTTGCGGAAGGCGCCTACAAAATGATCTAGAGGCAGGTTATCATCGACGGCAATATTTATGTAGTCAAGAGCTCCATGTTCTTTCAGTTTCTTTAAAAGTCTGTAAAAGAGAGACCAATTCTCTAGCCCTCCGAACGATTCGATAAGATTTTTTGTTTTTTCGAAAACGAATTCGCAATCGGAATCTTCAATCTTCAAAACGCCCCAATCAAAATACTTATCGAATCGTTTTACCGTTTCCGCATCCACACTCTTGAGAGCCGATTGGAGCTTCTCATGGAGTTGAAGAAAAACATCCTTCTCCGATGAAGAAGTGTGCCGATAAGCCAAATCCCCAAAAGAAACATTGGCACTTAAAAATGTTTGCAAGCGTTCCAATTCGTCTTCAACCTCGTCCCACGACGTCTCTATGCCTTGGTAGCAGCAGCCCAATAAACCCTTTAGCGTTTCTGCTTTTTGTTGAAACAACTCCATTTTAGATTCGAACAATGACAAATCTTTCATTGCAAAAAGGGCTTCCTGGTAGGAAACTTTACCGCCATTTTTCTTATGGAGGCGAATAGTATTTATGAGGGCTTTATAGTTCCTGTTGAAAAGCCTTGAAAACTTCTTTGGATAGTCTTTCTCGAGTTTTTTAAAAGACTCGCCGCCGTCAAGCTCATACAAGCCCTCATCAAAGCCTCCATTCAGCTTGCTACGGATAGAAATCAAATCCAAACTCAAATCCTTTAAATACTTTAAATCGGATTGCAATAGGAACCGATTCCGATCGTTCAATAAGCCTAGAACGTCGGTTCTCGAGGCTGCTATAAATTCAAAAAACCCATTCCAAAAGCGTAAATCCGACAGGCTTTTGCATTTAATTTTAAATTTTTCTGAAATGTCTTCGGAAATCGAACGGAGTTTATCGTAGCTTCCATTAACTCGAATCAAATCTTTCTCTAACGTCGCTTTCGCTTGGTAACTCGTATCTTGAAAAACGTATCCGAACCAAGGATTTTTACGATAGTCGAAGCCGATATCCGAAGAATAAGTGACATATTGGCCGATAAGAGAAGACGCTTCTTCGAGATAATTCTCGTCTTTGGAAGAAATATTTTGAAAAAGATAATTGACGTCGGGCTCGGAATCCAAAGAAGCAAAAGACTCGTAGACTTCATATAAGCTCTTCTCAATGACGGGACGTTTCTTATGAAGTTCAAACGCATAATCATCCAATTGGCTTTGGGCTCTTACCTTTGCGAAAATTTCATTCTCAACTTTAGAGGAAACATCCGTTTTTTCTAAATGCAAGGTGTGGCAAAGTTCATCTATAACGGTTTTTTTATTAGCTTTGTGACTATGGAGTTCTAAGCAAAATTCCGAAAGACGAACTTGCTTTAGTTTTTCAAAAACAACGTTAAGGGCAGCGAGTTTTTCGGAAACGAAAAGGACCTTTTTCCCATCATATAGGCATTCGGCAATAATATTGGTGATTGTTTGACTTTTTCCAGTTCCCGGAGGACCTTGGAGCACAAAGCTTTTTCCGTTTTTTGCCATTTCGATCGCTTCGATTTGGCTCGAATCCGCATCCACGACACTATGAAGTTCAACAAGAGGATTTTTGAGGCGATGGCCTTTGGATGCCTCTTCTTTTGCTTCGTCGTCAGAAATGTCATCTTTTCTTTCGTTTAGGAGCAAACGGATGTTTTCGTTTTTTAGTATTTTCCCCTTGTTGTCCTTTAAGTCTTTATACATGTTGATCTTAAGGAAAGAGAAAGGACCTATTTTACATTCAGAAGTGACATTCCACTTGAGCTTTTTTACGATGCGTTCAATCTTTTGGATGTAGGAATAAAATCCCTCGCCCTCGTAATCAGGAATCTTAATGCCATATTCCGTTTCCATTTTAAAGGCAAAGGTAGGGTTGACGATCAACTCATCATCCGTGGACTTGATGAAAAAAGGGTCGGTATAAGATTTATTCTCAATTTGAATGGGAGCAAGAAGAATAGGGGCTTTAAAAACAAGATTTGATGTTTCGCTTTCTTTCCATTCGATAAAGCCGAAAGCTAGATAAATGATATTAATGCCCGTTTCTTCGATGGCCTCTCGACTCTTTTTTTCGATTTTTCTTATGACTTTATTGGGATTTGAAAAGGCGTTGTATAAGACAATTTGGTTTTGTTTCATCCTCCGGGACAAACATTTTCGAAGATAAGAATCTTCGGACTCCACAGCCTTGGCGTTTTCATTTTCGAAATTAAGCCCAGAAGCATCTTCCTCGTTATCTTCTTTCAAATCGAAAACTTCCAAAGAAATGGGCCCCTCGAAAATCTTGTCCAGCAATTTATCTGGCAAAGGAGACAAGACCTTAACCGTAGAAGATTTTGTATCCCTAAAATTAATTAAATTATTTCGCTTTCCCGTATCTAAAAGCAAATCAGCCCAACGGTTCAATTTTTTCTCATCCATGTGTCGCTCCAAAGCGTCTTCTTCGGAGCTTTCAGTCATGCTATGAACGTAATCGATTAAAGCGGTGTAAAACAAAAATTTAATCGTTGTTCACGAATTGCTCCGACAATAAGGTTACGCTCAAGAATAGACGTTTCAAAATAAACATCGTAAATTTTTTAACCTTCTTAAAGGGCGGGGTTAAAATACTCGATATTCGCTTGCTTTTTTCTCTTCCGTCTGGGAATTGTTGAAAAATTTCGTTTTTCAAAAAAATAAGCTGACCATCAAAAAATGCGCATCGTGATTTTTTTATTCCGAAAACAAGATCTTCATTGTTTTTTTGGCACCCAAAAACGCCACTCGTTCAAATTCGCTTTGTTTTGCAATTGGTGGTTGCGCTTATTCTATTCCCGCTTTCTTATAAATGTAATCGATGTTTTTAAAAGCGGACTCATCGCTGAATAAATCTTTGATGCCTTCCTCTTTCAAGCTTTCGTAGATTTCTTTTTCGTTCCTCAGAAGCGATTCGAACTCCTTCCCTTCGAGAATCGACTTCATGGCCAAAGGTTGCACAAGATCATAGGCTTTCTCTCGGATCATCCCTTTCAATATAAGGGCGTTCATGGCCTTTTGGGAATAGATGGCTCCATGGGTCAAAGCGATGTTTCTTTCCATATTTTGCGGGAAGAAACGCACGTTCGAAAGAACGTTGTTCATGCGGATAAGCATGTAATCAAAGAGGGTTACCATATCGATAAGAGCCACCCTTTCAACACTCGAATGGGAGATATCCCTTTCGTGGAACAAAGCGTTATCTTCCAAAATCGGAAGCAGATACCCGCGGAGCATCCTCGCATCGCCCGTTAGGTTTTCGCTCGATATGGGATTTCTCTTTTGAGGCATGGCGCTGCTTCCTTTTTGGCCTTTGCCAAAGCCTTCTTCAACTTCCGCAATCTCGCTTCGAGAGAGATTGCGAATTTCAAGAGCGATCTTTTCGATAAGGCTTCCGCCGATGGCAATGCTCGAAGCATAGTGCTCATGACGGTCTCGAGAAAGAACTTGGGTCGAGAAAGAAGCGCTTTCTAGGCCAAGCTTCTTAGCGACTCTTTCTTGAACGAAAGGATCGACATTGGCAAAGTTTCCAACCGCCCCCGAAAGCTTGGCGCATTCGACATAGCATCGCGCTCTTTCGAAGTTCTCTAACGCTCTCTTCCCTTCGTCGAAATAGCCAGCGAAGCGAAGCCCAAAAGAAGTCACTTCGGCATGCATTCCATGGGTTCTTGCCATGGATTTTTGGTTTTTGTAGCGGAGAGCGATTCCTTTAATGGTTTCTAAAAGAGCTTGGAAATTCCTCTCTATTAAGTCATTTGCTTTCTTATAAAGAAGGGCTAACGCCGTATCAACCACATCCGTAGAGGTTAAGCCGAAATGCACGAATCTTTTCTCTTCCCCTAACTTTTCGTCGATGGATCGCGTGAAGGCAACGACATCATGCTTGGTTATCCCTTCCAATTCGTAAATGCGAGGAAGATCCACTTTCGCTTTTTCTTTTACCTTTTTGACGTCTTCCTTAGACACGATGCCAAGTTCGCTTTGAGCTTCTAAAACGGCGATTTCTACCGCTAAATACGCTTCAAAACGGCTCTTGTCGCTAAAGACATCTTTCATTTCCAAAGGCGTATAACGGTCAATCATTCAAAAATCTCCTTCCGAACGATGGTCTGATGCTCTTCTGGTCCTACCGAGACCAAATCAATGGAAACGCCGATTAGTTTCTCGAGGGCAAGCACATAATCCTTGGCTTCTTTCGGAAGCTCCTCAAAGCTCTTGATGTTGGAGATATCTTCTTTCCAGCTTGGGAAACGCTCGTAATGAACTTCCATCCTCTCGAAATCGGGCAAGGAAGCCGGCAAGGTCTCTAGCCGCTTTCCATCGAGGCGATATTCGGTCGCAACTTCAATCTCATCGACCGCATCCAAAACGTCCAAAAGCATGATGGCGGCGTGTTTTATCCCACTTATACGGGCGACATAGCGAAGCAAGGGCACATCAAGCCATCCTACTCTCCGAGGTCTTCCCGTCACCACGCCAAACTCATGCCCTCGAATGCGAATTTTATTCGCAAGCCCTTCATCCCTTATCTCGCTGGGGAAAGGGCCGCTTCCAACGCGCGTCGCGTAGGCCTTAAAAACGCCAAGAACATCTGTCACCGCGGAAAGGGGGAGAGAAGTATTTTCCGGTATGGCCGTCACAAGAGGCGAGGAACTTGTCACAAAAGGATAAGTCCCAGCATCCAAAGAAAGCATTGCTCCTTGGGCGCCTTCGAAAAGGATTTTTTTGCCTTCTTGGAGCGCTTTCCATAGAAATAGGCCGGTATCCGCGATATAGGGTTTCAAAAGCGTGGCTTCTTCAAGAAGTTGTCGGTAAAGAGGCTCGAAAGCGAAAGAAGGGACGTTATAAGCCTCTAATTCTTTGTTATGGATGGCTAAGGCCTTCTCGAGCCTTTCCTTCAAATAGTCAGGATGAAGCAAATCCCCCACTCTCAAAGCATTCCTCGAAGCTCGATCTTCGTAACACGGACCAATCCCTCTTCCCGTGGTCCCGATCTTATCTTTCGCCAAAAAGGATTCGCGTGCCTTATCGAGGGCGATATGATAGGGCAAAAGCAAAGTGGCACGATCGCTAATAAGGAGTTTGAAAGGGCTAACACCTGCTTCTTCGATGTTCTTTATTTCTTCGAGCAAAGCGCTAGGATTGACCACCACGCCATCGGCGATGACGTTAGTCACTTCTTTATGCAAAATGCCACTCGGCAAAAGCCTCAAGGCATAGCGTTTTTCGCCATGGACGACGCTATGCCCGGCATTATTCCCCCCTTGAGAACGAACGACAATGTCGCTATGGCTTGCGAAATAATCGGTTATCTTGCCTTTTCCTTCATCGCCCCATTGCATTCCTTCAATCGCCAAACTCGACATAAAAAAATCCCTCCTGCTCTCTTATGGCGTATTAAGAAGTTCTTAATACCTAAATATATTAGGCTCTTTTAAGAAAGATGGAAGAGATTCTAAGGATAAAGTTAGGCAGGGCCGAAAAGATAATTTATTTGTTAAGCCCTTCTTCGATGGCGCATTTCTTTAGCGCCTCGAAAGTCTCATCGCTCAAATCATGCTCGATACGGCAAGCGTCTTTCAGGGCGATTTCTTTCTCAACGCCAATGGTTTCGAGCAAGAAAGTCAAGACTTGATGTCTCTCGTAAATCTTTTTGGCGACTTTATAACCGTCAGGCGTCAAATAGAGCTGCTGTCGAGGTCCTAAAGCGACGTATCCACCATTTTCAAGTTTCTTCAAAGCAACGGAAATGCTTGCTTTGCTATATCCAAAGGAAGAGGCAAGATCCACGGCATGGATCTCTTTGACTCCCGATTCCTCAAGCATCAATATTCTTTCCAAATAATCTTCCGCAGATTCGTGTGTTTTTTCCATCGCTATCACCTTTTTGACAATTGTTGGCGACTTTGTATTCTTTGTCAAGCGAAAGGCGCTAAAGTTAGTCATTATTAACTTTTCCTTGCTTTTCATTACCGAAGCTCCATAATACGGCTGTTAGCGAAATCTAACTGGAGGGAAAAGTATGCCATTATTCATTGCTCCGATAAACCAGGAAGTCAAAGTGCTTCGTGTGAATGGGAACGAAAAGATGAAAGGTCATCTTGCGAGCCTAGGAATCGTGGAAGAAAGCACCCTCACGTTACTTTCCCACGAAGCCAGTGGGGTCATTGTCAAAGTGAAAGAATCGCGACTCGCTTTGGACCATGACATCGCTTCGCACATTTTAGTCGCGTGTTAAGAATAAGGAGTTCTCTTAAGCAACTATGGAAGAGAAAGAAAAAGAGGTAGGAAGCTCTTTGGCCGTGGGAAGCGAAGCGACCTTGGAAGACTTACCAGTTGGCGCCACTGGCGTCATCGTCAGCGTCGGAGGCGAAGGAAGAATCCGTCGTCGCCTCTTCGACATGGGACTCACCCCAGGATGTGAAGTATTCGTGAGAAAAAGGGCGCCTTTGGGCGATCCTGTGGAGGTCACTCTCCGCGGCTACGAGCTCACCCTTCGCAAAGACGAAGCGAGCTTCGCCATGATGAAAGTAACGGATTTATCGAAAGGAAGCGAGGAGGCCAAATGAGCGAAAAGAAAATGAACTTTGCCCTCGCGGGAAACCCAAACTGCGGCAAAACAACTCTCTTTAACGGTTTGACTGGCAGCACCGCTTATGTCGGAAATTGGCCAGGCGTCACCGTTGAAAAAAGAGAAGGAACCTATAAAAACAAGAAACTTGGCGATTGCATCATCACCGATCTCCCTGGCATATATAGCCTTTCGCCATATTCGCCAGAAGAAGTCATTTCGAGGAACTACATCCTCGATTCCAAACCCGATTGCGTGATTAACGTCATCGATGCCACCAATCTCGAACGTAACCTTTACATGACCACCCAAATCCTAGAGATGGATGTGCCTGTGGTTATCGCTTTGAATATGACCGATGCCTTAGAGGCAGAAGGCCAAAGCATCGACGCCAAAGCCCTTTCCAAAAAACTTGGCGTTCCCGTTGTCTCCATCAGCGCCCTTAAACGCAAAGGTTTAGACGAACTCATGAGCGTCGCTATCGCCACCGCCACGCGTCCGAGAAAAGGGCGCGTTATTTGGGAAGCCAATGAGCTTCAGGAAGCGATTGACAAAGCGGCCAAAGTCTATGGCGACGAAAAGATCGACAATCCCGTCTTCCATGCCGTCAAAGCGCTTGAAAAAGACGAGATCGAAATGAAAATCAATCCCGTTCTGGCTCAAAAGGTTCAAGAAGAGACGAAGGATGTCCAAGATTTCGAAGCCAAGAGCGCCGACTACCGCTACCGCTACATCTCCAAAGAACTTTCGGATACGAGAAAAGGCTTCGTGAAACAAGAAAAGAACAAGCTTTCCTTAAGCGATAAGATCGATAAGATTCTCACCAATCGTTGGCTTGCTTTCCCGATTCTCATTGTTCTTTTCTATCTCATATTCCAAATCGTCTTTAACGAAGATGTCTTGTATTTGGGGGCGATGGGAGTTGATTTCGGGGATGGGTTCCTCGATAATCTTATCCCAATGCCAGGCGCCGAAGCAGTCGATGGACGTGTCGCAGGCGTCTTTGACGGCCTCTTCTACACCGCCGATGGCTGGAATAGCTTAGGTGTGTTCTTGGCAAATCTTCTCAACGCCTGCACAGGCGCTTTCACTGCCTGGATTGCCACCCTTTTAGAAGGTGCGCCAGCTTGGGTGAGCGGCTTTATCTGCGATGGCGTTTTGGCTGGTTTATTCGCCGTCATCGGATTCTTGCCGCAGATCCTTCTCTTATTCTTCTTCTTTAGCATCCTCGAAGACAGCGGCTATATGGCTCGTGTTGCCTTCGTTCTTGATCGTCTCTTCCGCCGCTTTGGGGTGTCAGGAAGAGCCTTCTTACCGATGATAATGGGCTTTGGTTGCGGCGTTCCTGCCATGATCAACACCCGTACGCTTGTAAGCGATAAGGAACGCGTCAAAACGATTCGCGTCATTCCTTTCTTCTCTTGCAGCGCCAAACTTCCGATTTTGACTGCCGTTTGTGGCGTTTTGGCCTCAAATTTCGGTTTGCAAGCGGGACTTGTCACCTTTGCGATGTACGTCCTTGGCGTAGCGATGGCTATTGCGATGGTCATCGTCATGAATAAGACCACCCAACGCGAAAAGGTCGCTCCATTCGTCATGGAACTTCCAAGCTATCACCTCCCACAGCCTCGCGCTTTGGGAATCCACGTTTGGGACAAGGCCAAGCACTTCTTGAAGAAAGCCTTCACGATCATTCTTGTAACAACGATCTTGGTTTGGGTTTTCTCTTCCTTCACTTGGGATTGGAAATTCATCGCCGACTATACGGCCGACGATATCAAAGCCATCAATGACGCTGGCTTTGTCAGTCTCCAAGCGATGTATGAAAATAGCATTCTGGCTGGCATTGGCAAACTCTTGCAACCTCTCTTCACTCCTTTGGGTTGGGGGTCGCAAGCCGGTCCGAACGGTTGGGTTTATAGCGTCGCTGCCATCAACGGCCTTATCGCCAAAGAAAACGTCATCGGTACCCTCGGGACTCTTGGCAATGTCATTGCCAACACCATTGGTGCCGACGTTGCCGAAGGCGAGGAAATGGTCGCCATTGTCGCGAATACGAATGTGACGACTGGAAGCCTCATTTCCTTCATCATCTTCAACGTGCTTACCATTCCTTGCTTTGCGAGCGTCGCCACCGCCAAAGGCGAAATGCCTTCCCACAAAGCGTTTGTTGGAACCATCGCCTTCTGGCTCCTTGTCAGCTATCTCACCGCGAGCGCCTTCTATCTTATGATCGACTATGTTTGGACGATCGCTATCATCTTGCCAGTCGTCGCTCTTCTCATCGTGGGGCTCTACTTCTACGATAGAAAGAAAAAGAAAGAAGAAAGCGTTGCCGAATAATTCCTTATGAGTGCTATAGAGATTTGCACAATCGTTGTTGCCGCCGCGATTGTCTTAGGTTATTTCGGAATCGAAATATATCGGAAAATCACCGGCAGACCCTCCATCAATGACGATTGTGCCTCTACGCACAAAGGGAAAGCTCTTATCAAGGCTTATCGAAAGCAAAAAGAAAAAGAACGGAGAGCCTTAGAGAAAGAGAAAAAAAAGAAAAGCGACAAAGAAGGCGCGAACGAATAATCCGCGCCTTTTCTTTTTAAGGAGGCCCCTATGAACGATTATCTCTTTCTGGCTTTAGGCATATTCATCCCATTTTTAGGAACCGCGCTTGGCTCGGCCATGGTCTTTTTCTTTAAAAAAGGAATGAATGAAAAGCTCCATAAAATTCTTTTGGGGTTTGCAAGCGGAGTCATGGTGGCCGCCTCGATATGGAGTCTTTTGATTCCATCTTTGGAAATGGCGGATTTAGAAGAGAACTTGAAATGGATCCCGGCTTTCGTGGGACTGCTTTTGGGCTTTGGTTTTTTGTGGCTCATCGATGCCTTGACGCCCCATCAGCATTTGGAAAGCCAAGAGCCGGAAGGTTTAAGGAGCAATCTTGGCAAAATAAGCATGCTTCTTTTAGCCGTAACCATCCATAACATCCCCGAAGGAATGGCCCCTGGAATCGTCTTGGCAAGCGCCATCGGCGAAGGGGCGACCATATCCAAAATGAGCGCCTTGGCCCTTTCCATAGGCATCGCCATTCAGAATTTCCCAGAAGGGGCCATTATTTCTTTGCCTCTATTAAGTGAGGGCAAAAGCAAAAAGAAAGCGTTTCTCTTAGGAACTTTAAGCGGGGCTGTGGAGCCGATTGGCGCCATCTTGATGATTGTTTTGGCTTCCTTTTTGAAGCCCATTCTCCCCTACTTCCTTAGTTTTGCCTCCGGAGCGATGCTTTACGTTGTCGTGGAAGAGCTTATTCCCGAAGCTCAAAATGGGAAGCATTCGAACTTAGGGACAATAGGCTTCGCCATTGGTTTTGCCATCATGATGGTGCTAGATGTCGCTTTAGGCTAGAAAAAAGAGCTTCGAAAAGAAGCCTTTTTTCGTATAGGGCTCGCTTCGAACGTCTAAAACACGATAGCCGTCTTTTGCAACACTGGCTTTCAACTCGTCCAAAGAAACGTCTTTTCTAGCCAGGACTTTAGCTATTTTCTTAGGTGCGCTGGCTTTCGCTTTTTTGACGCCAACAACCTTCCTAAGGGCATCGTTTACATGAGCTTCGCACATGGAACAACGCATGCCGTCAATCGTAAGATAAACAAGAATCAAGTCTTCCTTTTCCATACCTCTTACCTCACCCTTATTTTAGCATTTCATCGGCTGAAAATCCGTTTTTTCATTGAACGTTTTCGAGATTCTTTCCGATGAATTGTTCGCTTTCTAAATAAGCTTTAAAAACGTCTTGTTTTTCTCCCTTGACGTGTTTTCTTTTCCCATTAAAATACTCACGATTGTTAGGAGGCGAACGATGTTCAAATTATTGAAAAACCTACGTGCCAAAGATTGGATAGGAATCATCATCGCTTTGGGTTTAGTCGTCCTAAGCGTTTGGTTAGAGCTCTTAATACCCGATTATATGGGTTCCTTGTCGAAGAACTTGCTTTCTCAAAGCACCGACATGTCCTCTATCTGGAAAGATGGCGGCATGATGCTTTTATGCGCAGTGGCAACGTGTCTGGATATGTGCGTCGTCTATTTCATTAGCGCCCGAGTCGGATCGAATTTCTCAAAGACTTTGCGTTCGAAGCTTTATGCGAAAGTCCAAAGGCTATCGGAAAAAGACATCGAAAGCTTTAGCACCGCCTCTTTAATCACCCGAACGACCAACGATATCACTCAAATCACCCAACTTCTCACAATGGGTATGTCTCTCATCTTCAAAGCGCCCATCATGGCCATATGGGCTATCTTCAAAATCTTAGGAAAAGGCAATGACGCTTGGACGATCGCGGTTGGGATTGCGGTTGCCTTCCTAATCGTCATGATTTCTATCTTAGGCTCTTTGGTCCTTCCGAAGTTCAAGCGCATCCAAACCCAAATCGATAAGGTCAACGCCATGTCGCGAGAAGATATTGAGGGCCTTCGCGTCATCAAGGCCTTTAATGCGGAGGGCTTCCAAGGGGCGAAGTTCGATAAAGCCAACGACGCATTGACGAAAACAAACATATTCACCGGTCAAGTGATGAACGCTTTAAACCCGGTTATGACCGCCATAATGTCCGGTCTTCCCGTGGCCATCTATTGGATTGGCGCTTATAGCATCCATGAAGCAAATGCGATGGATAAGCTCGATATTTTTTCCAATATGATGGTTTTCTCCAGCTATAGCGCCCTGGTCATCATGGGCTTTTTGATGCTTGTCATCGTCTTCATGATTTCTCCTCGAAGCTTTGTTGCCGCCAAAAGGGTCAACGAAGTTCTCGAGGCCAAAGATAGCATCGAGGAAGGAAACTTCTCTGGCCCCACCGAAAAACAAGGCGAACTCGAATTCGAAAACGTTTCTTTCGGTTACGATAACGATGACAAAACCATTCAAGAAAACGTTTTAACGAATATCTCTTTCACGCTCGAGAAAGGGCAAACCCTTGCCATCATCGGCCCAACAGGCAGTGGCAAAAGCACGCTCGTGAGAATGGCCATGCGTTTCTATGATCCGAAAGAAGGAGAAATTCTTTTGGATGGGCATTCTTTGAAGGAATATACTTTCCACGCTCTCTATAACAAAATCGCATTAGTCCCGCAAAAAGCCGTTCTTTTTAGCGATACGATCAAAGGGAACATCCTTTATGGCCAAAGTGACGGTTATAACGAAAAATCCTTGCAAAAAGCCCTTCGAATTTCTCAAAGCGAGGAATTCGTCTCCAAGAAGGAGAAGGGTCTAGAAAGCGAAATCGAGCAAGGTGGAAAAAACGTCTCCGGCGGGCAAAAGCAACGTCTTAGCATTGCCAGAGCCTTAGCGAGAAACCCGGAAATCTTGATTTTGGACGATAGTTTGAGCGCTTTGGACTTCAAGACTGATTTCGAGGTTCGAAAAGCCTTAAAGAACGAGTATAAGGATACGACCAAAATCATTGTTGCCCAACGCGTCGGTTCCATCAAAGATGCCGATAAGATTCTCGTTCTTGACGAAGGGAAAGTCGTCGGACTCGGGAAACACGAGGACCTCTTAAAGAAATGCCCTCTCTATCTAGAAATCGCCAAGAGCCAATTAAGTCAGGAGGAATTAGACAAATGAGCCCACGTCCTTTAAGAGAAACGAAAAGAAAAGTCACCTTCAAAGAGTCTTTTATCGGCCTTAAAAAACTCTTTGTCTATTCAAAAAAAGCCCTTCCGGCCATTCTTCTTGCCGTCGTATTCGCTTGCGCCGGCGCCATATTGACGATTCTTGGCCCAAGCTATCTTGGAGATATCACCGATCTTTTAGAAGAAGGCGTCGCAAAGGAACTTCAAGGCGTCGGTTCCATCGATTTAGCTTCAATTGGCCACATTTGCCTGCTTCTTATCCTTTTCTATAGCCTAAGCATTGTCTTTAGCTATATCCAAAGCTTCATTATGACCCTTGTCGCCAATATCGTGAGCAAGAAGCTTCGAAAAGACATCAACGATAAAATCAACCGCATCCCTTTAAAGACCATCGAAGGCAAAGAGGCAGGCGACATCATGTCCTTAGTCACAAACGACGTTGATCTTATCGGCCAGTCTTTGTCCAATAGCATTGCTTCTTTCGTTTCCAGCAGCGTGCAGTTTATTGGCGTTACCATCATGATGTTCGTGACGGAGTGGCGAATGGCCCTAACCGCCATCTTCGCGACCCTTTTAGGCGGAATTGCCGCGATGGTCATTCTTTTAAAGAGTCAAAAATATTTCACCGCTCAACAAGTCGCTGTCGCGAGGGTGAACGCCCAAGTCGAAGAAATCTATGGCGCTCATAGCGTGGTCCGAGCCAATAACGCGGTCGAAACCAATATCGAGGATTTCGAAAAGAGAAACACCGAACTTTATAATATGAACTGGAAGTCACAGTTCTTTGGAAGCTTGACGATGCCTTTGATGAACTTCATCGGAAATTTCGGATATGTGGCAGTCTGCGTCGTCGGCGCCTTCCTTATAAGCAACAATTTGGGAAAGCTTGCGCTTATTACCAGCTTCATGCTTTATATTCGTCTCTTTAGCTCCCCTTTAACCACCATTGCGCAAGACTTCCCCTATCTTCAGCAAAGCGCCGCTGCCGCGATGCGCGTCTTTGACTTCCTAGAAGAAAAGGAAGTAAGCGACGAATCCAATATCCAAAAAAGCATCGATCCAAGCCAAGTCAAAGGGGAAATCGTCTTCGAGCATGTCCGCTTCGGCTACGAAGAAGGAAAACCCATCATCAAGGATTTTAGCGCGAAGGTGCTACCTGGCCAAAAAGTGGCGATCGTCGGACCTACGGGAGCAGGAAAAACGACTCTCGTGAATCTCTTGATGCGCTTCTATGAGATTTGGGACGGTTCCATTACGATTGATGGCATTAGCACCAAAGACCTTAAAAGGGAAAACGTTCATTCGCTCTTTGGAATGGTGCTTCAAGATACTTGGCTTTTCGATGGAACAATCCGCGAGAATCTAAAATTCAACCATCCGGAAATCCCTGACGAAGTCATGAAAGGCGATGCCAAAATTTGTGGCGTCGATCACTTCATCAAGGCTCTCCCCCACGGCTATCACACCATCCTCGACAACCATTTGGAGATTAGTTCTGGCCAAAAGCAGCTTCTGACCATCACCCGTGCCATGATACAAAACGCTCCGATGTTAATCCTCGACGAAGCCACATCCAGCGTTGATACCAGGACGGAACTTGTCATACAGAAGGCGATGGACGAACTCACCAAAGGAAGAACCTCATTCATCATCGCCCACCGTCTAAGCACCATCAAGAATGCCGACCTCATTCTCGTTTTGAAAGATGGCAACATCGTCGAAAGCGGAACCCACCGCTCCCTCTTGGCGAAGAATGGGGCTTATGCCGAGCTTTATAATTCGCAATTTGCAAGCATGGCCCAATAAAAGCTAAAAAGCCCTGCAAAATCCCAATATATTAGAGGGATGCATGGGTTTCGTTTTACAAAAAATCGAATATCAAGAAGCAAAACCATCGAAAACCCACATCTTTGTGGAAGTATCGAATTTTAATTTCGCTTTGTCGTATTTCGTTGAATTCGAATATAAAGCCGTGTTGTTATTCGAACAAAATTTTCGGATATTTGCGGTTAAACTCGTATATGTTGTTCCAGAAACTAAGGAATCCAGAACCGGAACAAAGACCCCTTTATAATTCACATAATAGGCGTTTGATGCCTTGATGATTTGATTGTTTATTTCGCCATCAACGAGCGTTGGAGTAACATCATAATCCGTTAAAGCGTTTTGATTTTCGGGGGCGCTGCCACCTTGCAAAAAATCATTCTTTGTATAGAGGAAGTATTTTTTGTTGTTGTCCGTTTTGAAGAGTCTCGTCGTAGAATCAAAAGTTCCTTTGAGCTTGAGGCTAGCGTCTTTAATGTAAGCAAAACCATTCGAAATCAAAGGCAAAGCATTAAAGGAGGTAATAAGATTGACGCTCGATTTATATGTTCGATGCGACAAACTAAACCAAAGGCTACCGTTTTGCTCTCCTTTGATATCGTAGGTTTGAACATCGCTTGAGCCAAGGATAGATTGAATCGACTCCTTGGAAAAAGAGATAGGTCCAGAGATAAGGTACTTGTAAGAATCGGGAATATCACGAATCTCAACATTTCCAAGAACCATGTGGTTTGAAGGCTTCGTGTATTTCCAATAATTATACAAGGCATAAACGCCTTTATTCTGCGGAACGTGAGTTGATGCGTTATAGGTATAGAAGCTTCTATCGTAGGCCATCAAACCACCGCGATTTCTGGTCGTTTCACCAGTAATATTGACGTCCACAATATTAGCAGCATTTATTGAGACGTCTTCATATTTCACGACTTCGCCGGGATCGAATGTCAAAGTGGAGTTTGACTCACTGACGAAAGAGCTTCCCGGCAGCAAAAGAAGCTTGGCTTTCAAAATCAAAGAATAAGTGCTTTTAAGAAGCAAATCGAAAAATGGTGGGATGGGAACACCGATTCTTGCCCAATCGATATCAACATCTTTTGTAATATATTTGTTGATTGTGGCACTCAGAGGTATTTTGCTATTCAAGACGATATTGGCGTTGAAAGTATATTTGTAACGGTAGTAGTACATTTTTAGATAAATCTGGTTAGCACCCTGACCGGTAACTTGGGAAGGATAAAGATTGGCGTTTATATAAGGAATAATCTTGATGCTGTCATCTTCGGCTTTCTTCTCTCCCCATGAGAAAACAGATGATCCCGAAGGACCTACGATATTCGCATAGATGTTGCTGAGGCCTAGTTCTCCTAAATCGAGTTTCAAATACCCTTTAAGCGTAGTCCCATGCATAGCCTCGATAGGCGCTTCGATGTAAGTGAATCGATACTCATCAAAAGGAGACTGCCCTTTCCCATAGCCATAAGTCGTCTGATTGCCACCACGCCCATCCGTCACGTTCAATAGACCCATAAGAGTTCCGCTGCTTTTAAGAAGAACCTTCCCTCCTCCTATCCGATCTACGATCGAGCCATAGCAATTGAGCGTACCCCCATCGACAATCAAATTATGGCCATTCAAATCAAGCTGAGTATAGTTGCCGATGATTTGCGAATAAGTTTTATCGGCAGCGACGGAGCCGACTTTCGCGCCGATATTAAGCGTTCCTTTTACCGTGAGATCGCCATTCAGCCGAATCATCAAGGAACAATTGTTGTTCCCGATATATTGATTGTTATAGTAATCCAAGGCCACGTTAGCGTTTGCATCACGATGCTCCTTAGCGTCGTTACCATCGGCGATGGCGCCGGTATTGGGAGAAGGATAGAGTCGATTGTCGAGATAAACAAAATTTATGGTCACGCCATTAACGATGCTGCAACTATTCAAATAATCAAAATTGCCTGCGTTCTCATAGACAAAATCAGAAAAAACATCGTAACCACTTCCAGACCCACCTTTGCCGCTATCATAAATAGCGTATTCTCCGGAAGTTTTCTGAGCTATAAAATCGGTTAAGGAGGAATTTCCTTCGCAGTATTTAAGATATATTGAGGTATTGGCGTTGATTGGCTTATTAAAATCGAAGAGTTCACTATAGGATGCATCAGAGAAATAGCTATATTTCTCATAGTTATCAACGGGTAAATCAAAGGGCTTGATAAAGCTGTTGCGGGCTACCTTTAAAACGACGTCCGATTGACTATCAATGGGCTTTTCCCTTGTTTTTACGACAGTTTTTGTCCAGGTAAACCACGCAACGGTGTATTTAAACGTATATTTCGGAAAGCCAGTACGTTCATAATCAACAACCTGTTTTTGCCTATATATTATAATGGTTGTCTCCGATAAATGATCCTCGCTAACCGATACTTTATTGTCGACGATCTCCCACGATCCTACAAAATCGCCTTTGCTATATGAATTTCCCCACAGGTTATAACTCGTTTCGGTTAATGTCGAATCCTCGAATCTCCCAGTAGAAGTATCTTCAACCCTCTCACTTTCAACAGGCGCAGATTCAATCATTTTGTTGGATTGAAGTCTGGTATAGATATTAATCGTGCATAAATCCTCGTTTTTGGCAATGAAATTGGATGTCTCATTCAAATAAATCCAATCCGAAAGCCCAGCTGGCACAAGGAAGGAAAGCAAGAGAACAATGATTTTAGCAATATTTTTCTTCTTCATATCGTTCATTCCCTTTGACGATTGAGGCTAACCGAAAAGCTAAAAGAAAGCTTTTTGTAGTTTTCGAAAGAGAAAGAATCCTTCAATTCGAAAGGCAAATAAACGTTATAAAAAGTGTATTCGGTGCCGCTTTTGGTGGAAAAAGTCTTGGTAAATTCCAAGAGGGAATTCTCCCCTTCTTCGAATAGAAGCGTCCTTGAGGCAATCAAACCATAATTCTTATCCGTTCCTTTCGAATAAGAAGCTTCAAGTTCGTCGGAAGCGAAAACATATTCCGGATTCTCTTCGAGACTGAAAACAAATCCAGAGGGCACTACCGCATTGGCGTTATTCTTCGAGAACATATCAAAGTCGTCCGTTGTTTCATAGGAAACGTTAATATCAATCCAAAGCTCCGAAGGCTTAGGACTTAATTTGGCTATGGCCTTTTCGAGTTCCGAGCTACAAAGCTTAATGCGAAATCCCAATCGCGAACTCGTGCAAATATCCCTAACATCCTCGCCATCGACGATAGAAAAATACTCGAAGGCATATTCGCTATCAAAAACATAATAAATGTAGTTTTCAATGGTAATATCATCCTTTACATTACCAATCGAAGCCACAATAATGGTCGATGCATGAGAGGAGCCACTAGACCCTGTGACCCAACTCGAAAAGCCAACCGAAGCAAGAGAGATATTACTTAGAAGTAATAGCCCCCCCCCGAAACTCTTCGAGATATATCTCTTCAAATGTTCTCCTAGCGATTTCATACGCGAATTTTATCACTTGCCATCTCTAAATCGCAAAGATTTTGAAAAGTCGTTGATTAAAAACCAAAAAGAGAACGAAAAGCGGAGCAAAACATAAACGAAAAAGAAAGGAGTTTGCTATGTTTTTCAAAGAATATATTGGGATTTTGCTTGATTTTTTTGATTTCTCAATTTCTTTTTTCCTTGGCCAACAAGAAGAGAAAGAAAAATATCTCCAAATCCTTAAATCTACAGATTCGGTGATTGCCTTAGGCTTAAAAACCGTTAAAAAGTTTTTTATGGGCGTTTTGCCACCCTCATAAACATGAGCGAGGGGGCTTTAGAGCGTTCCGCAAAGTCCAAAACTTACTCTAGCCGTTAAAAGTCTCTAACATTGTCTTTAGAAAAACAGCAACGTCCGTCTCTTTTAAACCTATCTCCATGTCTTTTTTATTCGGTTCAAAAGACTTTGTGACGTATCGTTTGACGGCCATGGAAAAGTCCTCTTCATTCGTTTCCTCTTTGATGATGCGAATCATCGCATCGAAATTGTCGAAAAGCGCGGAGCGAAGATGCTCGTCGGTCGGTTTGGCACATTCATAAAAGAAGCTTGTCAAATAATCAAGCCGGATGTCCAAAACATCAACCCCCAATAATCCGAGCAAAAAGATAGCCAACGTACCCGTTCGATCTCTTCCAATCATGCAATGAAAGTCAATCGGATAGTTTTTAGGATCCAGAAAGACGCTTAATTCCTCATAAAGCGTTTTTCCCCCGTTATAGAGTCCAAGCCCATCGGAAGGAACGTCATTTCCATAGAGATAATAAACCCCGCCTTTGGGATTGGTTGGATGATGGAGTGTCACGCTATCTCCAAACACGCTTCGAGGTTTCCAAAACGCCTCTTCCCTTAAATCAAGTTCATGTTTGATTTTTAAGGCATCGGAGGCCTTCCTTATAGCTTCTCCATCGAGTTCATCGAAAGCAGCGCTTCGGTAAATCATCCCCTTCTTAATCCTTTTATGGGGAAAAGATGTTCTATAAGAACCTAAATCCCGAAGATTCGTGAAGCCTTCTAAATGGGGACGAATAGGAAGTATCTTCTTATCGATAGCATAAGAAGAAAAGGCGGTCGGTTCCTCGTTAAAACGTTTCGTGATCGAAAACAATTCCTTTTCGTTTCTTTTGTTCTCGTATAAAAAAGTCAAAGCGTTTTCCAAATAAGGTTTCTGAGTCAGATCCAATTCCATCAAAATTCCTTAATTACTCAAAATAGGATATTGCATTCTAACCCAAAGCGCAAAACATCTAAAAAAGAAAAAACAGCCTGGTGCCGAAGCAATACCAAACTGCAAGATCCGCAATGGTCGGGATGATCGGATTCGAACCGATGATCTTCTGCTCCCAAAGCAGACGCGGTAACCAAGCTGCGCTACATCCCGAGAATGGCGCGCCAGACAAGATTCGAACTCGTGACCCTCAGATTCGTAGTCTGATACTCTATCCAGCTGAGCTACTGGCGCACACTCACTACTCCGCTCGGAATAGCTCATAAAATATAAGCTTCTAGGCTATTAGTTGCAAGGACTTTTTAGAAATTCGATGACTTTTCGAGCAAGCGTTTAAAAGAGAATGTTTTGAATTCCTTTCCTTTGCTCTTTTCAAAAGGGAGAAAGGCAAAAAACTTTCTTTTTTTCTCTCCTTCAGCATTCATCAAAAAATCTTTAAAGAAAGCATATAAAAAGAAAACACAATACATTTAGAAAAGGATTTGCATTGTTTTTTCGTTTTTATTGAAGGTTCGAAATGTTCAAAGAAGATTTGCTTGCGGCTATTGCCTAGCCATTCAAGCCAGTCGTCCGAATGCCATTAAAATCCCAAATCTGATTGGCGTATTCTGGATGATCGACAAAAGGATTACGGCCATAGCCTTCGGCATAGAGATACTCATTGATTTGCTTTTCCATCTTGGTGACGGGATACTTGGCATTCCATTCTAAAAGAGATTTCAAAGTTCCCATCGTGTGAGCGTTTTTATGATCGCTTGGATTGTTAGAAAGTTCCAAAGGCTCGTTTCCTTCGCTGCTTCCGCCACTGCCACATGTTCCAAAATAAGCGGTCGCCGTATAAAACATGATTCGTGCGGATTCGCCTCGAGCCGCTTCATAGCCGCAAGAAGCCGGATCCCAAACTTTGCTCCCCGATACGCCATAAAAGTTGTTGCTTCTACTCGTGTTTTCGCTCGATAGAGTAGGTCGAATGACGAAAGGATCGGCGGCCGGCCCGCTCTTTTTCCCACATCCCCGCGAATTGGGCCAGGTGTGTTCCTTATTGACGCTATCCGTAGAAAGGTTTGCCAAATAAACGCCATCCCCACTCACCCCTTTTGTGACATCGGGCGAAGCATGATAGAAAGGAACGAAATTATCGCTGCCTTTAGGATAGGAGGCCGCCTTAACGCCAATCGAGAGGCATGCCTTATAAGTCGTTGTTTTCGTCCGGTAGCTTTTGATGAGTTTTTGCAAGGACCCGCGGAAAGCGTTACCGAAAGTAGTAAAGTCGAGGCCTTCCCAATAAGTATCATCGGTTGTGCCACCTAAATTTCCACCTCCTGTCGAATCATCCGATCCCCCGTTTTTTGCTATAGCGATTTTGGAAGGAGCGTAGAAATAAACATAGCAATTATCTTTATATTTCGATGAAGCTCCGCAGAAAGACCCTTTGTAATATTGCAAATAAACGTTTTTAGAGGAAACGACTTGGGATTTGCCAGAGGAATCCATGGTAATAGTCCAGTCGTTGCCTTCTTTGTTGGCATCATAGCCAATGCTATAGTGCGTGCCATCCACATAACTATAGAGATCCTTGCCATCGAGAGTGAATGTATAAGAGCTTCCGGTTTCTGTCACGTTCCAAAGAGCGGTTTTTCCAATATCTTTGACGTCTTTATGCTCATTGGCTTCTTCCAAGGGTTCTCCAACAAGATACCAAGGAAGGGAGGAAGACTTCGCATTCGCGCTTAAGCCGAAAAGAGAAGTTCCGCTATAGGCGCCGATCGCCACTTTCGTAGAGGACTTAAACTCCTCCATGCTCGTTATCAGGCGATAGCCATCCACCAAGGTTTCGGAAGAGTCTTGGGAGTTTGAAGAAGAGCTTTTCGAATCCGAAGAAGTATTTTCCGACTTCGAGCCATGCATATCGCTAGAAGAGGAGAGAGTGCTACTAGCGCCGCTTTCGGAAGATCCGCAAGCGCCTAAAACAAGGCAAACAAAAGAGGAGACAAATAACGCACTGAGTTTCTGTGATTTCATTCTTCCTATTTCCTTTTCGATATGGAGGTGTCGCTAAGAGAGTTCCTAGCCCTTTAGAATACCCCTCTTAAAGGCTTACCGAAAGCGTTATTGCGACCTTTTCGATTGCCACTTTCATAAGAAACGTCAAAAGCTTCTTTTTCTTCTACCGTCTTTATTCCTTTGCATCTATCATTATTGCGTGAAAGTAAAAATTCCTTTTCTATTTTTCCGTTTATTTATCTTTGTGACGGGTTGTTCAAACGCGCAAGAAGCGTCTTCTTTCCCAACGCGAGAATATAGCAAAGAACTCCCAGTTCTCTATCTTGAAACCCTTGGGGAGAAGATTCCTAGCAAAGATGACCCTGAGTACGAGGATTATGCCAGGGGAAAATTGACTTTCGTAAGCAAGGAAGGGGAAGCTCTTTTAAGCGAAACGGATACTAAAATAAGGATCCGCGGCACTTCAAGCCGTTATTTCCCTAAGAAAGGCTACAAGATTAAGCTTGATAAGGCCTATCCCCTTCTTGGTTCTTCGAAAGCGAAGAAATTTAACCTTCTAGCAAGTTTTCCAAGTCCCGATAAACTGCGGGACTACCTTGCCTTGACGATATCTTCTTCGTTTGCTTCTAAAAAGCGATTCTCCCCCAAGATCGAACCTGTTTCGCTTTACGTGGATAGCATTTATCAAGGATTCTACTATTTGGTGGACGATATCGAAGCAAGAGAAGGAAGGATCGCACTCGATGCCTTTAGCGAAAATGACAAAGCAATACCTTTCATCGTGGAGATGGATAGCTACGCTTTCCACGATAAAAAAGAAAGCCTCGACTATTTTAAGCTCGGAGAAACGAATGTTTTCGACTACGATGGGAGTGGCAAAGCGGATCTGCTCTATGTCATCGACGAGCCAAAAAGGAAAGATGGATTGACGGATTCGCAGTTTTCCTATATCGAGAAATACATAACGCAATGCCGCGAAGCCCTTTTGAAGAAAGACTTCCACTCTTTCGAAACACTTGTGGACATCGATTCTTTTATCGATTTCTTCGTCCTTTCGGATTTCTATAGGAACACCGACCACGCGGGAAGAAGCGTTTACATGTATCGAAAGGAGAAGAATGGAAAACTCATATTCGGTCCTTCTTGGGACTTTGACTATTCGTGCTCAAGGCCATGGTCTTTGAAGCCGAATACCGATTATTCTTTGGACAATGCAACCGACCGCTTCGATGGCTTTGAATGGTGGAATCTTTTCTTATCGCTTCCCGAAGGGGAAAAACTAGCACTTGAACGCTTCCATGAATGGAACCTTCCCATCATCGAACACGAAATAAAAGAAGCAAAGCGATATTTCGAAGCACATATAGAGGAAATCAAAAAAGACGCCGAACTATGGTATTCTCAATACGTCGTAGACACCGATGAACTCGTAGAAGCTAACTACACATGGTTTATGGACTATCTCACGAAAAGAATCGATTTTTATAAGGATGATGCGTTTGCATTTTAAGATAAAAGACATTCAGGAATACATTGTTTATCCGATTCCATCCTTCTGATAATTCTCAATGTTCATCTCCTAGAATGCGTCCACTTTCCCTTTACGGATTTGTTTTTGAATCGTTTACCTTTAGAGAAAACTACTTCGAGTTTCGTAGTGAAATTTCGCCAATCGTCGGGTTTATTTTCCGCCAATCGTCGGGTTTATTTTCCGCCAATCGTCGGAAAGTAATTCCAATCACCAATTCTTTTGTATAAGATAAAGCTGTTTATTGCCCTCAGGAGAAGCGAAATGAAGAATTACAGGAGCCGAATCGCCGACGAAATACTAAAAAGGAAATTGGAAGGAAAGGGCGCCGTTGTCATCGAAGGTCCTAAATGGTGCGGAAAAACGACTACGGCAGAGCAAATTGCAAGAAGCGTCTTGTATATGGACGATCCAACAAGCAGAAAAGGAAATGTTATTGTTTCTGAAACGAATCCGAAGCAACTCCTTGTAGGCAAGACGCCAAGATTGATTGATGAATGGCAAATAGCCCCAAAATTATGGGATGCCATTCGTTTTGAAGTAGATCATCGAGGCGAATTTGGGCAATTCATTTTAACCGGTTCAGCAACCCCCGTCTCGAGTAAAGACATCACTCATTCGGGGACAGGTAGGTTTGCTTGGTTGACCATGCGAACAATGAGCCTTTATGAATCGGGCGATTCTAGCGGAAGCGTTAGCTTAAAAGACCTTTTTGAGGGCAAGAAAAAAATCGCCGGCTATTCCAACCTCACTTTCGAGCGTTTGGCATTCCTTGTGTGTAGAGGAGGTTGGCCCCAAGCAATCGATACACGAGATGAAATCGCTTTGGAACAGGCGATGGACTATTACGAAGCTGTCGTCCGTTCCGATATTAATCGCGCCGACAACACCGAAAAGAATCCAGATAGGGTCAGGCGCTTGATGCGCTCTTACGCCAAAAATCAAGGGACTCAAGTCCCAAATACGACTCTCGTAAAAGACCTTATCGGCCACGATGAGGGTTCGTTTAACGAAGAAACTGTCGCCAATTATCTTAAAGCGCTAAGAAGAATCTTCGTCATCGAAGACATGCCAGCTTGGAATCCGAATTTACGTTCAAAAACGGCCATACGTTCATCCGACACACGTTATTATGCCGACCCTTCTATCGCGGTTTCCGCCTTAGGTCTTGGCCCTAAAGATCTTATAAACGACACTCAAACTTTCGGATTCCTATTCGAAACGCTTTGTATGCGCGATCTCCGTGTTTTTGCCGATTCATTAAACGGCATCGTCTATCATTATCGAGACAAGGAAGGTCAGGAATGCGATGCGGTCATACACCTTAGGAACGGAAAATATGGGCTTATCGAAGTCAAATTGGGCGGCGACACTTTAATTGAAGAGGGGGCCAAAACCCTTAAACTCATGAAGCAAAAAATAGATATCGAAAAGATGAACTACCCTTCGTTTCTTATGGTTCTAACCGGCGTTGGAAATTACGCCTATCAACGTGAAGACGGCATATATGTTGTTCCAATAGGAAGCCTAAAGAATTAATTCTTTTGCGAATCGCCGTCGATATAAGAGGATATTGAAAAGACCTCGCATCGATATCATTGAGACAAAAGCGGAAAGCGATTTCAGAAATCTTAAAATCCCCGCAATACCCTCATATCTTTTCGATTATCATTCCTTCTTGGGTGTTGCTCCCCAAAGTAACCTTAACGTCATATTGATCGTTTTCGTAAACGCCATTCCCAAGGCTTTGGTAACCATTCGAAACAAGCGTTCTACCAAAAGACGCGAAATAATACTTGTCGTTAAAGAGGTTGTATATTTTGATGCTGACGGGGCTTATTTGCAAACTTCTCCAATTCGTCGAGGTATCTTCCGAGAAGTAATAGGGGAAACCATTGGCGAATTCTTCGCCAAAGATACCAACAAGTTGTTGATAAATGGTGCCGCTTTCCTTTTTCCATGAGTCAATATAAGACCAAGAAGAGACGGTTTTAAGTTTCTCTACGACATAGGAAGGAACGGTAACAGGATTAGAAGAAGTGCCATAAGTGATAACGATGGTCGCCTCCCTATTGGCAAAAGAACTAAAGGAAAAATGAATTTCCGCCAAATACCCATCTTCATTTAATACCAGCTTCACCGTTGAGGGATCGATGTTGCTATTATTCCTTCCCCACAAGAAGCCAAATTGGTCTTTGACGTAAGTTACCTCATCGCGCAGCTTGAAAGTCCTATTTGTTTTATCGCTCTTATCGAATTCGAAAACATCGGTCGAGAAATTGAAGATAAGGTCGAACCAATGTTTGGCGATGGTGTCAGTGGCATTTAAATCAGCGGTAGGAACAACGGAATCGGACGTTTTGTTGATGTAAAAAGAAGCCAGACCATCATCGGTCTGATAATAGCCAGAGTACTCATGGTCGTCGGGATTGGGATTGGAAGTCGTCTCGGAATATTTTTTGTCGGTGACGATCACGTCTTTCGTATAATAGAAATCCGTTTTTTCGTTGAGCTCGGAAAGCATGGAATCGGTCATAGATAATTGGATGCCGTTTCCCGATGTCGCTTGGAATTTCAACTTCTCGAAAGCGGGCAAGAGCTTCTCTTTCACCCCCGAAATGGGTTCGAGCGTTTTGATTTGTTTGAGAGCCCTACTATCCCCGAAATCCGAAATTCGGATGATATATTGCTGATTGCCGTTATCGCTTTCATAAATGGTCGAATAGGCATCGATCTCTTGGATCTCGCCGCTATCATTCAGAAGAACATCGATGGTGTTAATCTGGTAACTCTCGGTGCTCGATTGCATAAAGGCGTACAAAAGACTCTCGGGATAGAATCCGTAATAACGATATTTTTTATCGGCGATTTTCCGGAACAAAGAAGGTTCAATCACATCTTGGGCGGTCGTCAAATAAGAATCGAAATCCTCTTCCGATAAGACTTTCTCGAGGATGTGGTTGGTCCCATCGAGGTATTTTTCCACAACCTCGTTGTTGCCTCCCCTATACAAGACGCTATCGGAAGTCGCACTACTGCTTGTGCTTGTCACCTCCAGGTAATCGGAGGTGTAATTCACTTCGATGCTGCTTTCTTGGCTCGAGGAAGTCCCACTGCTATAGGTAACTGTGGCTTTGGAATACAAAGAATCCTTCTTGACGTTAGAAACGCTTTTCTCGCTTATGCTCTCGTCGAAACGATAGCCAATAGACGAAAAATAGGCATCGAGGTTCTCCTCTTTGGCGCTTCCGATAGCGGAAATCACGCCACTTGCGTCATAATAAGTCAGATTGTCATTATCATCATAGGTTACGAATTGGAAATTGAGTCCGTTTTCAGCAATCCAGAAATCCACGCCAAACAAGGTGTTGCTAGTAGCCAAAGATTCAATGCCCGATAAATAGGACATGACGTAAAGAAGCTTTTCGTTTTTCGAATAGAGAGCGTCTTCGTTTAGCGTCGATTGCGAGAAATCGCTTTCCTTCAAAGTAAAGGATTCCGATCCGATAAGCTGCAAAGCGTCCAATTCGGAAACGGAGAAATAAGGAATCCCATTTTGCACCGTTGCCCTCGTGATCTCTATTCGGCCTTCTTCATCCACTTCGAAATTAAACAAGGCTTTTTCCTTGTTGAAAATTTCCTTGGAGGGATTATCCATCCGGACAAGGCCCGCTTTGGAACCGACGTAATATAGATAGTTCTCGGTGATAATCTCGGTATAGGATGAGCCGGAAACGGTGTAATCGAGCTGATAATTTTTCTTTTGGCATGCGTCTTCTAAAACCTGAATGACGTTCTTGGCAGTCGTAGGCAATGTAGCAATAGAAGAATCGGAGCTATCAGAAGCGCTATCGGAGCTAATGCCGTTAGCGCAAGAGGCCAAAGCGAAAATGGATGCGGTTAATAAAACCAATTGTCTTTTCATACTCTTGCCTCCTAGAAAACAAACCGCGAGGAATCGAAACCGTAAATCGTATTGAACTTTGTTTTTTCCATCTGATCGTTGTTGGAGTTGTAATTCCAAGTGCTGGACCAGTCGGATGGCAATTGGTTTTCGGCCCATTCGGTATAAACGACGAGCTTTTCAAAGTCGCAAAGGCTAAAAGCGTTGTATTTGATTTTGACCACGCTTTTGGGGACAAAAACTGCCTTTAAATTCGGCATATTATAGAAAGGCGCGTATTCCAAAGTCGTCACAGAGCTGGGGATTTTTATGACCTCAAGTTCCGAATAGCCAAAAGCTTGGTCATAAATCGTTTGGACGGTATTGGGAATATAGGCGTTGGTCCCGCCTTTGCCATTCGCATAGACGATAAGCATCGTTTTGTCTTTGTTATAGAGAGATCCGAAATCATCGCTCGAATAAAACTTATTATTGGGGCTAACAGTGAAACGAATGATATTCTCGGTCGATTTCTGGAAGGGGAAAACGCCGCTAAGCTTCTCTAAGTTCTCAGGAAGATTGACATACTTTAATTTCGCCATATCGCAAAAGGCGAATCGATCGATGGTTTTCACCGACTTAAAATCCAATTCCTCCAAGGATTCGCATTGCCCGAAAGCGTATTCCCCTACCGTTTCCAGGCTTCGAGGCAAATGGATATTCGCCAGGCTTTTGTTGCCATTTAGGGCATACTTAGAAATTTCCGTAATGGTGTCGGGAAGGAAAAGGCTCTTCAATTTGCTTAAGGATGATATGCCATATTCCGGGATCGAGGCCAAAGGCGTATCGCTAGGGATATAAAGGTATTCGAGGTTCTTCCAATATTGGATGCCATTCGCGGGGAGGGTTTTGATCGTATTCGGCAAAGCGAAAGAAGTGATGCTGTTTACGAAATCATTCGTCGTTATTTTCTTAAACGAGGTAACTTCCTTCCCTTCGTGATAAGCAGGGATCCCAACGCTCAAATTCGTTAAGACGCTCGTGGACGAATAGGTATTCAAGCTAGAAACCTTGACCGAGCCATCTCCATTGTCTTCGTAATTCCAGTCATAGCCGTTTCCGCTTGCTTTCAAATCCACGAATTTGGCATACAAAGTCAAGTCGCTATATGTGGACGTCAAAGGGAAAGTGACGGGAGTCACGAATTTTTCGTCGAAATAAAAGCCAAAGAAAACCACATCGGAGACGCTATTTTTGTCTTCTATGTTGCTAAACGGGTCATAAGAAATGCTTTCAAGGCTCGATCCTTTCGTCACTTCCAGAGATTCTTTAGGGGCGTAGGATCCGGTTTCGAAAGAAATCCTTATCTTTTCCGTTTCATTCAAAGGTTTGACTTTCACCTTGAATTCTTCGTGCTTGGAGAAATCTTTGCTCGCAAAAACCTTGATGGTGACTTCTTCGTCGGTGTGTTTGATCGCCTTTAATGTCTTCTCTGAAGAATTCACCTCGATGGCTTGACTCGAAGAAGTGATTTCCACCCCTTGATTGGCTTCGCTTGGGAGAACGCTTGTCTCTAGACGAATCGTTTCCCCAACGCCGATGAGGCTCGGTTCGTTTTGGACGATAAGAGACGTGACTGGAGTCACATCGACGTTAATGGATATCGGTTGGGAGATGAATTCGTCGCTCGAAACGGTAATCAAGGCCGTCCCCTTCGAGGCCGCCTTGACAAGACCCTCATCATCGACGAAAGCGACGCTTGGATCCGAGCTCACCCATTTCAATAACAAGACGTCGATATCCGGATCGGCTTGGACGCTTAGTTGCAAGGTCTCTCCGACTGCAAGCTTATCTTTGCTAGGGTTATTGATGACCAATTTCGAATCACCATCCGAAAGGCTAGTTCCGCTGCTATGGCCCGCTTGGCTGCTATTGCTATCAACTGGCTGGCTACCGCAACTTGCTAACGCTGCAAGCGAAAAAGCCATTAAACCTAATATCTTTTTGTTCATTTCTCTACCTCTCTATTTGAATTTGCTATTCTCAAAAACATCGATCTTGACAGTCAATGGTTCTTTGGAAGAAAAAGAATAATAGGTAGAGCCCAGCTCCACCGAACTCACTTGATTATAAGAAGTGATCTTTACCAATTTCCCGACTTGTTGGGCCTTGCCTTGCCAATCGGCTCTTACGAATTGGAAGCCGAAAAAGTAGTAACCCGATTTCACCATCGAATTGCCCGTAAATTGCTCTTCGGTCAATAACGAGTGCAAATAGATTGTTTTTCCAAGCGAGAATTTGCCATCCGTTTGGACGTATTGATCCGATCCATCGAAATTGTATTCGAGTTGATATTGATCCATCGACAAAGCCAAGGGATTGGTGTTCTCCTCTTCGACGGCTTTTTTATCGATGCTGAGGGTCAATGAAATCGGGCTATTCGGCATCACGAAAGAAAACGCCATTTGAACATCGCTATATCCCTGATCGCCGATAACGGTGATTGTGGTATCTTTCAAAGAGCTTTCCACTTTGAAAGTCGAAGTGTCGACCGTGTCTTTCTTCGCATTCGCGTAAATTGTGACTTTTTCGCCAGTCGGAACTTCCTCAAAAGGGAAGGTGACGTTATTCTTTCTTCCGGTTGTTGAGGAAGAAAGATCGAAAGAAGTGAACAATTTCGAGCTATCGACCAAATTGATGGCGGGATAGACGATCTTTTGCCCTTCTAAGGTCAAGGTCAAAGTCTCCTCCATTTCGATAACAATGAAGGAATAGGAGGTATCGCTTTCCTTTTTGAATGCAACGTTTGTGTTATTGGAAGTAAGGCTCTTAAATTCATAGCCATTCTCAAAGCCAAAGCTCAAGGTCACCTTGCTTCCGACGGTAACGGCGCCATAGTCGTAAATCTTGTTATTCTTTTCATCGCGCGCTTCAAAAGAACTCACGCCAGTTCCTTTTTTGAAGACAAGGGAAACCGTCTTCACTTCCGAAGTCTTAACGACTATTTCGACGTCATGAGCAGGCATTGTGAAGACATATTTGCCATCTTCTAAGGAGACCTCTACCCCAGTGATCGAAACGGAATCGATTTGGTAGCCTTCGTTGGCTTTGATGGCGAAGCTCGCTTTCTCACCGGCCTTGAAGATGGCGTCTTTATCGGAGACGGAGAAGGTGTCTGCTTCGCCTTTGAAGGTAACGGAATAGTAACGATCGGCTTGGCAAGTCACATTCACTTCCCCTTCGGAAGGAACGGTGAAGAAAAACCTCGTCTCCCCCAAGGAATCTTTTCTCTTCGTCAATTCTTTGCCTTCTTGGTAAAAGAAGGTTGCATCCGAAGTCAAGAAGCCTTCATTCAAAGTTGGAACGAACTCCACCTCATCGGTCGGAAAGGCGCTTGTCGTGGTTAGGCTATTGACCAAGAACTCTCCCGTTTTCAAAGCGTCGGATGCCGTGAAAGAGAGTGTTTTCGGGGTCGCGATCTCAAAATCAATCAAAACGCTCGATTGAGGCATCGTGAAGGTCAATAAGCCATCATTCGCGATAAAAACGGACGCGATTTCTTTTTCTTCGCCATCGGTTACGGTAGCGGAAATCGGCTTATATCCAGTTTCGCCCGTCGCTTTTATCGAGACGAAATCGCCATAGAACACATTCGTGGTCTTGCTCGTCTCGATTTTCAATTTGTCTAAGTCGTCTTCCTTGAACGTAATATTGCCAGCCCCGACTTGGCTCGCTTCGATATTGATGGTAACGCTCTTGGCATCTTCCTTTACGGGAATCGTAACCAAACCATCGTCTTGGATGGATAAAGGCAAGCCGGATGCTCCATCAAAAAGATAATTCCCGCTAATTTTGACGCCATAATTTCCTATGATATAGAAAGTCATATCCCCATCAAACTGATAGGTGGCTTCGTTTTCGATGCCATAAACCTTGTAATTCAAATCATCGGCATTGAATGTCACGCGGACACCGGTGGAACTAGGAATGTAATACTCAAAGATTTCAATTTTGAAATCGACGCTGGGAACCGCAAAAGTCCCATGGAATTTCCCATCGGCTTCTTCTATATCGAATTCGCTTCCATTGACGAAGAACTTATATTTCTTTCCTTCTAATCCTTTAAAGGAGAATTCAACTTCATCGCCCTCATAAAATGTTTTTTGAGTCAATCCATCGATATCGATGATATGAGATGAGTAGGCTTTCACCTCTGTTAGATTCAGAACCTTCTTCGCTTCGCTCTTGACAGTTATAGTAATATCGCTATTGGGCATGGAGAAGGAATAGACCTCGCCCTTTTTCACCTCAGTAAAAGCGATTTCCTTATTCGCGAATTCCTTGAACCGATATCCTTCGTTAAAGGTCAAATAGACATCGATAAGATCGCCTTCTTTGGCCTCGGAGACTATTTCGCCGCCGACTTTGAAAAGAACGCTCCCGTTTTCGTTAACAAAGCCAAGCGAGTGTTTGTTTTGTTGCTTATCAGAGCTCTCTGCGCTCGTTGAACCATCCGGAAGCTTGGACTCTGCGCAAGCTCCAAGAAGCACCAATGGCAAAATAAGAAGCAAACTTTTTTTCATACTAAAACCCCTCCCGATTGAGCACCATATTATATATAGGTTCAAAAACGCACTTTACAAGCAATATTTTCCAAGGCTCTATATAAACCCTATAAACGGACGAGTGATAAAATTTTGAACAATTCCTTTATTGTCGATACCGTCAAAAATTTCTAAACGTTTTTATCATCATTACCGATGTTCTTCCGAAAGAACAGCAAAAAAAGTTCGACGCATTCGAGCGCATCGAACTTATCTTTCGCCTTTGGAGCATCCGGGCGGATTCGAACCGTCGGTTGGTGAGTTGCAGTCACCTGCCTTACCACTTGGCTACGGATGCAGCTTTTGAATGATAGCACTTAGGAAGAAGTCCCGCAATGAGGGAAAAGCAAAGCGTTATTCGATAGCGAGCCGTCAGACGACAAAGCAATCGCGAAAGTTGGAATATTCCATCTCAAAAACCATACGCACCTAAAACTTATTTGGCGTGATAGCGTGCTATGATTTCCTTGACCTTCGAATAATCAAAGAGGGCGTAATTGTCGCTCGCTCCTTCTTCATCCGTCAAAGCAGCGAGAAAATCCTCCTTCTCATCGCGATAAACATCGATGTATGGCGAGATTTCAGTGTCTTTATCAAGAAGGTCGACGTTTCCTAACCCATAACGAGGAAGAGGCAAATAATCTTTGCCGTCAATGGTTTTAACCTTTACGGAAATAGGGGGAAGAAGGGAGTCCGTATTCCCTTCCATCCCAAAGGTCGGAGCATATATTGCTTTGGCATCTTTAAAAGACGAAAGAGCCATCTCAAGCATCTTTCCTTCTCGAATGTTTCGATTCTCCATAGAGAATTTCTTCGTTACAGAATCGTAAGAAAGCCTTAATGCGTTATATACCGCCGTCTCTTTCTTGAAAGCAGTTACGGAAGAGGCTTCCTCAAGAGTTCGAACGTTTTGTTTTTCCAAAGCGAAAACAAGGCGATATCCATCCGTTTCGAGAGGGATATTTTCGAGCGTTTCGCTTTTTAGAACAAGCGCCTTTGCCGTTTTGCCAAGAAGCTGGGCCCCGAGAAGATATTTCCCACCGACCACCATTTCTTCATCGAAAGAAAAAGGGTAACTAGCCTTATCTTTCAAGGAAAACTCCACTTCTTTTTTGGATGCTTCATAATCGCTTTTAGAAAGGTAAACGAAATAATACCCTTCCGATGGGCCATAGTCATTCAAGAAAGTCAAAGTTCGGTTATCTTTGGAACCTTGGATTCCATCCAGAAGAGCATCGTCATACCCTTTCCAAAGGTAACGATAAGAATACGCCTCCCCTGGTTTTACTTTGGTGAGGGAGAGGGGGTAAGAAATAACTTCTTCTTTGCCTTCCGTTACCATTTCTACATCATCTGGGAGTTTAACCTGAGAAGTGCAAGAGCATAATCCGAAAAACGCAATAGCAGTTACCGGTAAAACGCATTTTATAAAAGAGTTTTTCATAAGCATTCCTTCCCTCCTCCTATAAGATTTTCTTGTTGAATGGGGTCTTTAAAAGAGTCGATCGTCGCATGGCAGAGCATGCATGTTTTATATCTTCCAGCCCCTAAAGCAATATGATTTCCAAAAACGCCATTGGTTTTTCCACACGAATAACTTTGAAGACGCTTAATCAAATCATAAAACGAATCGAAATAAAAAGATATCGGCTCAAAGACCCATACCCACAAGCCCCTTTTTGATTTGTCGGTGAGAATTGAGTCATATCGTAAAAAACCGTGAAGGAAAAAAGGAAGTAACAAGTTCTTAATGTTTCGCTGGTATTTCATAAAAATCTCCTTTTTAGCTTACAATTAGCAAGTATTTTGTCAACCTCATTTTGTTTAATTTAATATAACGTTTTTAAAGATTGTCGATTCACCAAAAAACACTCAAGCGAAAATTCTGAAATATTCCCCAATAAGTTGCTTTTTTGTAAAGTTGAAGCTCATATATCCTATCGAGCGATAATACATTTTAATTTTATCAATCAATGCAAATACATCATCTTGAATTCCATTCATAGTATCGGAATAGAAGCGAAGAAGAAAAACGCCTAAAAAATCAACATCCCACACAAAGAACGTAGAATATCGACTTTTCAAGATTATGTATAGCGGCCGATCCTTTGAAGCTCTATGCAAAGGATCCAACCTTAAGGCAGTTTCAAGATATATACCCAAATGAGGTGAAAGCGAGGTAAGCTGATTTCTATCTCTTCAAAGACATGAAAACACCGCATCCATCCGTGAAAAGAGTCCTTTTTCGAAGAAGCGGCCTCAAATAATCGCGGAAGCCTTCCGAAAAGGAATGATGATCCTTGAGATATTCTTTTGGCATATAAAGGATTTTGCCACCCACGCTATCTAAAGAGACAGGGTGGAATTCCACGCGATAAGGATTATTCGAAATTCTAGAAATCGCTGGCATAACTCCCTTCTTTCCATCCAAAAAGAAGGAAAGAGCGGCTTCGCTTGCCCTCAAAGCTTCGTCAATATCCACTTGGCTTGCCAAAACAGGATCGCTTCGCATAGGACTCGATAAAACGCTGACTCTGCTTTTTAAACCAAGCGCCTTGCGAATCAAAGCGCTCCATTCATAAGCAGCCCCTTCGAAATTCATATGCCCAAACGGATCTTTCTCTTTGGGGGCGTTATGGTTGATGCCTTCGCTTAGGACCACTAAAGCGCGTTTCTTTTTTTCGTAGATTCCCTTTAGTTCGTTCAAGAACTCCTTATGGTCGATAGGAAGTTCAGGGACGAGGATGAGGTCCGGATGGTAAGGTTCTTCGAGAAGATCCGTAGAGGCGGCAAGCCAGCCGGTATCTCGACCCATCGTTTCGACGATCTGGATTTTCCCTTCCTTATAGCTAAAGCCATCGATGGCGATGGATTTGGTAAGGGAAACGGTATGCAAGGCTGCGCTTGCGTATCCTAAAGTATGATCGAAACCAACGAGGTCGTTATCGATGGTTTTAGGGATGCCAATGACCGAAATGGGAATATCGTGAAGCGAGAAAGAGCGAAAAAGCTTCGCGGCCGTTAGCATCGAATCGTTGCCTCCATTGACGAAAACGCAATCGATTTCAAAAGAAAGGAGCTTCTCTTTTATTTTTTCATATAAAGGAGAGGACAAATCCTCTGGCAAATTCTTTCTTGAGCTTCCCAAATACATGCCAGGCGTCTGGGTAAGGAGATTCAAATCGTTCTCGCTTAAACCCCTTAAATTCGTAAAATCGCCATCCAAAACCCCTTCGATTCCGTACCGAGCGCCATATATTTCACCAATCGAAGGGCTCTTCAAAGCAGATAGCACCAGCCCAGCCAAAGAGGCATTGATAACAGCGGTTGGACCACCGCTTTGGAAATAGAGGATGTTCTTCTTTTTCATTAGGATATTCTATAAAGAAAAGAAAGGCTTTTCTAGACGAAAGGCCTTTCATAAGAAATTTCGATTTAAGCGCTTTTTCTTTCTTCGCGACGTTTCCTTCGAAGCCGTTTGGAAGCGTTCTTTGTGACAAGGAAGGTCACCACTAAGCCGCCTGCTAAGGCAATTTCCAAAGAAAGAACGACAATAGCCCAAATCGGCAAAGGAGAGCTCTTGACCTGTTCCCACATCGTCAATACATCCGAAGCATCGTTGCCATAGTCTTCCATGATGGCTAAGCTTGGCATCGAGCAAAGGACCGTCCCTTTTTCCGTTTCGTCTTCGACGGGGTATTGGGCCAAGAATTGGCGTCCGACAAGAACCGTCTCTTCTTCGCCATCGAGGTTTTTCCCCGTCACTTCCTCGATTTCATCGCTATAGAAGATAGTGTCGATGTTGTCATGAAGTTCTTCGTTATCGAGCGTCCCATTATAGAAATAAGAGAGATCGATCCTCGTCCAATCTTCTTCAAGCTCTTCCTTAGCGAACTCGCTCCAACTCATCGCTACGCCATCCGAAGAGGCCATCTGATAGTCGCTCCCACGCATGTCGATATCCCCATAATCGAGCCCATCGTCATGAATGCCAGTGCCATCTTTATAAACGTAATTCCCCTCATCATCGAGAAGATAGGCTTCTTCCTCTTCGTCGTAGACATACATCGCTGCCGTCCGAGGATCGTAGGATTCGCGGATATAGGTCAAAACGTCATTGCCCCCGACAAAAGAAGTGTATCCGATGTAATCCATATTGGCGGCGACGATTTCCGGATTCGAAATATAGTCGATGAACTTTTGGCAATATTGCTTTTTAAGGTCGTTCCCATGGACGTTGTCTTTGAGCATAACCCAGTTATCGCTCCAAATATTGCCACCCGTCAGAGGGACAGAATAATACAAAGACACGGGATTTGCGGAGTTTTCGTCCCCTAAATCCATGGAAGTGATGGCATCGCCACTCCAAGCCGTGTCGATGCCGCTCTTCTTGCCCGTCGTGATATCGGTCTTGCCGCTATCGACTTCCATCCCAAAGCTATTGTCTTTAAGCGTCGTCAAAGCATTTTGGATTTCATCGAGGATGATTTCCTTGGTATAGGTTTTTGAGGAACTATCCACTTTCTTGGCCAAGGCATTGAATTCATCGAGATAGTTTAAGTTGTTGAATATGACTTTCACATCTTGTTGGTATTGCTCTTTGGAATAGAGATTCCCCTGAGCATCGCGCCCAGCAACATACCAATCTTTCAAGGCCTTGAAATACTTGTCGTAGACGTGCATAAGACCAATGGCATAGGTGTCACGCATCGAGTCTTTGATTTGGAAAGTGCCATGATACGCTTCGTTCCACATGGCGTTCCAATCGCTCATTTGGACCTTGACGTCTTCGGAGGAAAGGCCGCGTTCTTGGTAGACGGAGAAATCGGGGTTATAGGTGATGCCTAAAGTGCCCCACATATAACCGCGCGCATAGTCGCCAAGCTTCCTTTCTTCCACGCCATCCGAGGTTTTCACTTTGGCGCGAATGCCATCGAGAAGATTCTTCAATGTCGGCGAAGCGTATTCCTCGTAATAGTCTTCCCACTTCGAAGCGCTCTCTCCGTAAAGAGCGGCCCTTTCCTCTCCCCTCGCAAAAGGTTCAAGCATATCTAGACCCATCATCTTTTGGATGATGTAGTCGCTATTGTTGACAAGATCATAAGCCGCCGTCCCTGCCGTTACTTTGGAAAGGATCTCTTCAGGGGTGCTAAAGACGCTGTAATTGACTTTAAGAGTGACGCCATCGACTTCTTTCACATAATCGACAAAATCGTCCACCAAAGTCCTCGGAAGGCCGTTTTCCGTATCGTAAGTCAAGATGTAATCATCGCTATTTGCGATATTGATCGTAATAACAGAATCAGATGAATCGCTTTCGTTTGCCCCACAAGAGGCGAGCATCAAAGCGGTTAAGCTTAAAACAAGCAAGGAACTCTTTTTTTTCATTAGTAGGTCCTCCCTTTGCGTTTCTTGTTCTTTTTCGCCTTTTGATTTTGAAGAAGCGTAAAACCGACAGCCAATAAAAGGACAAGCAAGAAAATAATCGTGCAAAGCGCCCTCAATTCCGCCGGAAGCGGATGTTTCTTGATAATGCCTTCCACATAAGTCGAAATCGTTTGGATGTCGCTATTGCCACTAAGAAGTCCAGGGCCGGTGGTAAAGGCCGTGACGATGAAGTCATCCAAAGACAAAGTGATGGCGATAAGGAAGCCACTTAATATCCCAGGGACGATCTCAGGGAAGACGGCTTTGCGAAGGGCTTGTCGAGGGGTGCAGCCTAAATCAAGCGCCGCTTCGTAAAGGGCGGGATCCATCTGGATGAGTTTCGGCTTCACACTCAAATAGACGAAAGGAATGGTAAGCACCAAGTGGCCAAGCAAAAGAGTCCAGAAGGAAAGGTGGATGCCAAGAGCCACGAAAACAACAATAAGCGACAAAGCGATGACGATTTCCGGATTCACAACCGGAATTTGGGTGAGAAATTCCAAAGAGCGTTTCGGAAGCTTCTTGCATTCATAGACGCCAATGGCACCCATCGTGCCGATGATGGTCGATAAAGTCGCGGCCAGCAAGGCGATAATCACCGTATTGCCAATGGCTCTTTGAATCTGAGCGTCCTTGAAAAGGTTGATGTAGAGATCGAAGCTAAACTTCCCCCATTCGCCAAGGTTCAAATCGCCGCCATTCTCCCCGACTGTGAAGCTATAGATCATAAGCACCAGCACGGGAAGATACATAAGAAGGAGCAAGATCCAGATATAGGATTGCCCAACGCACTTAAAGATAAGGGTTTTCTTCTCTTTGCTCATAAGAGGCTTTCTTGTCTTTACCATAAGGCACCTCCTCTATTGGACGCGGCATCTTTATCGACGCCGCGCGTCAAGAACATCGAAATGCCGATGATGATTAGCATCACCAAAGCCATGAAGGAACCCTCGTTCCAAAGAGAGTTCGTGAAATCAAGATAAATATAGTTCCCAAAGAGGGTGATTTTCCCTTCCGAAAGGGTATCGCTGATGACATAGCTCGACATGACTGGCATAAAAACCATCTCCGAGGCGCTCACAATGCCAGGAAGGCTTTGGGGAAGAATGTTCCGGAAGAAGGTTTGAAAGCGGTTCGCGCCAAGATCGTAAGAAGCCTCGATTTGGCTGCGGTCAAGCTTAAGCATCGTGGTATAGAGAGGGAGAATCGTGAATGGAATGTAGTTATAGACCATGCCGATTAGAGTCGCACCCCAAGGATGGGTCGATCCATCTAAGCCCATCCAACTAAGAAGATCACGCGTAGCGCCAGTGCGGATAACGAAGTTGATCCACATTGGCATGATGAAGAGAATCACAAGGACGCTATTCTTGGAGACGCGCTTATCGGCCAAGAAGAAAGCGGCCGGATAGCTAAGCAATATGCAAATGGCGGTTGTCTGTAAGCCCATGAAAAGGGAAACAAAGAGGACTTCCCATTTATAGCTTTTCGTGAAGAAATTTGCCGCCGCATCGAAAGAAAAGGAAACAACCTTGTTGTTATATTCGTCGTAGGTAGTCTTGGTGAAGGCGTAAATCAAAATCGTAAGAAGAGGGATGACGACGAAAAGGACGAGGAAAAGCGCATAAGGAATGGCCAAGTGTTTCCGCTTCAACGCGAAAAAGCGCTTCATCTTGGCTAAAGCAACCCTATTCGACGACATAAGCCCCAATGTCCTTCTTCAAGCGGAGTTTGATCTTCTCTTTGGCAATATCGACGGAGACGATATCGCCAACGTTCCATTGGTAAGGAGAATTGGCAAGGAAGTCTTCTTCCCCTTCGGTGCGGATGAGATATTGGTAATGGTCGCCGATCCAAACGGCGCTAATGATGGTGCCCTTGGCGAGGCCCTCTTCGAGGTTATCGCTGATAACAGGGTCTTCCAAAGAGCAAGAAGCGACGACTTTGGCATCGCTCAAATCGTATTCGCGGCCGTTTTTAGGATCGACCAAGAAGCCTTTTTCGTTTAAGGAGCTCCCCTTCAAGAGTTGGGTGATATCAGCGTGAAGAATGACATCCCCCGTCTCGATGTCGCCATTCTTATCGATGATGGCGTCATCCCATTCGTTTCCAGTGACGTCTTTATGAACGATTTGGAGGTTCTCTTTATCGACATTGATGGAAACTTGATCCCCCACTTGGTGTTTCTTCTTGTCACGGCAAAGGACCTCGCTTTTGCCGACAAGGATGACATAGCTATAGTCTTCGCCTTTAAAGACGCGGGAATCGATCGTTCCATTGACGATGCCTTTCCCCGGTTCGCCAAGTTCGACGTCCTCAGGACGGATAACGACATCGACTTTTTCGTTGATGGGGAATTCGTCTACCGCTTCCCAAACACCACCCAAGAAACGGACTTTGCTTTTGGAAGTCATCGTGCCGTTATAGATATTGGATTCGCCAATGAAGTCGGCGACATAAGCGCTTTTGGGTTCGTTATAGATTTCTTCTGGCGTTCCCACTTGCTCGATTTCGCCATCTTTCATGACGACGATCTTATCGGACATCGAAAGGGCCTCTTCTTGGTCGTGAGTAACGTAAATAAAGGTGATGCCGAGTTTTCGATGCATCTCTTTAAGCTCTATTTGCATGTCTAGGCGCATTTTGTGATCAAGGGCGCTTAAAGGTTCATCTAGAAGGAGAACGCTTGGCTCATTGACGATAGCGCGAGCGATGGCGACGCGTTGTTGTTGGCCGCCAGAGAGATTGTTTATGTCACGATCCTCCATCTCTTCCATATCGACGATAGCAAGGGCCTTGGCCACCTTTTCGTCGATCGTTTTGGAATCCAGATGCTTCATCTTGACATTCCCATTTTTGTCTTTGACCGGAACTTTCTTCAATTTCAAGCCAAAGGCGATGTTGTCGTAGACATCAAGATTGGGGAAAAGGGCATAATGTTGGAAAACGGTATTGACTGGCCTCTTATAAGGGGGCAAGTTCGTAATATCAAGCCCATCGAGAAGAATTTGCCCGCTCGTTGGGATATCGAATCCAGCGATCATGCGGAGGGTGGTCGTTTTGCCACATCCGCTCGGGCCAAGAAGCGTCACGAATTCGCCACGTTTGATGTCAAGATTGAAGTCGTTGACAGCCGTGAAGGTCTTGTCGAAAACCTTGGAAACGTGGACGAGAGAAATAATCGAATCCTTACCATCCATTTTGGGGTCTCCTCTTTTATCCAAAATCTGTGCGAAACACGCCTTCGATAGGAGTGCGTTTTCTCACGGCGAAAAATATGGGGCTTGGGGGGTCAAAAATCAACAACTTTTTTTCGATTTTTTTCCTTTCGTTTTCCTCTTCGTTTTCTAAAAAAACAAAAAGTGGCTTTCTATCGATATTTTCTAAAGATTATAAGATTTTTTGATCGTCGAGATTTTTACAAGTTTTAAGAGCGATTTCGCGCTTAAAATTTCGCTTTGTTTTCTTTCGATTTTCAAGAAAGTTTTCGCGGAGAGAGGCCCGCTCTTTTCCCTTGCTCTCTTTCGAGAAGGTTTTTAAAATAGGATTCATGAAAAAAACACCTCTCTTTTACGCCCTTCTCTTACTTCCTTTTTTAGCGCCTTTGGCTTCTTGCAGCGCCAATAGCAATTCCACTCTTGCCCATTTGAATTTCGGAATGCTTTATGATGCGACTCTAGACACCCAAAATAGCTCTCAATTCGCTGACCATTCCATCTCGCTTACCTATGGAGAGCTCGTCTCCAAAATAAACAACAAGGAAAGCTTCTTGCTTTTGGTTTACGACAAAGGGAATACTTGCACATGCTGGTATCGGTACGAGGCGACTTTGCTTCGTGCCATGAAAGCCAAGAATCTCCTCATTTATGGCATCGACCCGCAAGAGTTCGAAGGTGGCAAAGAGACATATGGAATCAAGTATTCTTCAAGCGAAGAGAATCTCGTCGTCTTCCAAGAAGGGAGCGTCCTTGCTCAAAAAAGCACCAACGGAACCGACGACCCCTTTGTTGAATATGACAATTTCATCGCTTGGTTAGAGGGAAAAGCCAAAACCAGCGATATGCTTCGAATAAGCAAAAAACAACTGGACGATCTTTTCGAAGAGAGCGGCACTCCTTCTTTCTTGGTCTATTTTGGAAGAGAGAGTTGCGGCGATTGCTCCTATATCGATAAGAACTTCCTCTATACCTATAATAAAGAGGAAAGAAATACCTCCTATTACCTCGATTGCGACGAAGTGGGCATTCGCTTCGAAAGCGAAGAAGCCAAAAAAGAAGGAAAAGTCGGCGCCATTTGGCAAACTTTCAAAGACGACTATGGTCTAAGCGAGAAATATAACGAAGAGCTTGGCTATGGGCAAGGCTATGTCCCTAGTTTCATCCTTTATAATAAGGGAAAGAAAGAAGATAGAAAGGCGAGCCTCATTCGGGATATGATCGTGACCTTTAACGACGAAGTGAAGGGAGAAAACGGCAAATACACGCTTAGCAATTCTTTTTATAGCGAGGAGCGGATTCAAAATAGCGAAGCTCTCTCTTCCCTAAAAGAAAAAGGGATGGACTTCGTTTTAAAGGGAATAGAAATCCCCGAAAGCGAGATCGAAACCTATCCTGGCGGTTATATCGCCTGGAAAAAAGAAGCGGCACTTCAAAAAGAGAAGCCACTTTTACAAGGTTTTTTGGATTTTTACTTGAAAAAAGAGTGATAGTGCTCTCCCTTTGATGAAGGTAGTATTGTTCGTTTTTAGTTTCATTTGCGTATCAATGCGGCCTCTTCGGCCGCCATCGACGAAAAAAGTTGTATGATTGACATGTCGCATAGCTCCTTTCATTTTTGTGAGAACAAACAAATTATAAGGGCTATGCGGCTTTTTGCTTCCCCGGCCGGGGAAGCAAAGCTATTATCACTCAATTAGACGTACTTATTGTCACTTCCAATTACAAAGACTTATCGTCACTCCCAAAGCTAAGAGAGTCTTAATCTAAAAGAAGACGATCGGCAAGAGTTTGATGGCATATGGATACGGCTCAAATGGGCACTTTCTCAAACGAAAGCCCAAGGCGCCTTTTCAATAATAAATAAAGAAGGACGAGACGAAGAACATTTACGGAAAGAGGGCTAAAAAGATTCCAAAAATTGGACGCATATATAAGAAAGTGAGAAGAAGGCTATTCCACGCTTTTGAGGGACTCGACCATGGCGATCTTTTTCGACTTGAAGCCAAAGAAGAGATTGACGAAGAAAGCGACGACGAAAGTCAAAAGGAAGCTATAGAAGAAGGAAAGAGGAGAAACATAATAGAGGTAAGTCACAAGCTCCACTTTGTTAAGCGAAAGCACCGCGAGCATAAAAGGGTAGCCAAGGGCCAAACCGCACAAAACGCCAAGCGATGTCAGAAACATCGTCTCTAATAAAAGGCTTAGAACGATCTCTCTTAAGCTAAAGCCCAAGACTTTCAAGGTCGCAATATCCCTACTCCTTTCATTGAAGTTCAAAAGAGCAAGATTATAAAGAACAACAAGAGCCAACAATATGGCAAAGATCTTAACTGCTCCCGTCATGACGAGAACCCCTTGAAGGACGTTATTGATCTTCAAGCGCCAATCCGCTTTGCTTTGGGAAGTCAAAAGATATGGTAGCTTTTCTTTTAAAGCGCGCCGTACTTTTTCGATATCCGTTCCTTTCTCCAAATCAAGGTACACGCCATTATAACTAAGTTCTTCTCCTCTAAAGATGTCGTTACTTGAATACAAAGCGATGCCACTATAGAAGAAAGCCTCGTAAAAGAAAGCGATTTTGGACGTATGTTTGACGTTTCCGATGGAGAAGGTAATCCATTCCCCTTCTTGGAGCGACAAAGACTCTTGGATCTTTTTAGAGACTGCCACTTCATCGTTTTTTAGTCCTCGAGCGAAAGCGAAATGGGTGTTTTCTGCGCCCGTTAACACGTAGATCGTTGAATTCACGCTTAGAGAAGAAGGATTCTCTACCTTACTCACGTTGTTTTGATACATCTCGAAGCCAGAAATGCCTTCTATTTCCGAAATATCTTCGGCAAAATCCCCTTCTTTTTTCCCTTCGCTAAAGGTTAAAGTGAAATCGCAATCGCCCACTTTCGCTAAATCGTGATTAATGCCATAGTTAACAGTATCCTCAATGCCATAACCCGTCAAAAGAAGGGCAGTACAGCCCATCACTCCTACCACCACCATGATGGACTTCACGATATTCACGCGAATATTGCGAAAAGCCATCTTGGTCGAAAGGAACAAAGCACTTTCCTTTTTTCTGGCCCCCTTTCTTTTGCCTTTCGCTTTAAAAGCGGGAAGAGAAGGTCGCATGCTTTCGGAAGGATTGAGAGAAGCTTCTTTATAGACGACTAAAAGAGTCGTTAAAGCGCTCGCCAAAAGAAAAAGAACAGCCGATAGGATTCCTTGGAAGATGGGGAAAACATACCGAAGATCTGGAAGAGTGTAGATAAGGCCATATTTGTTCCCCATGATAAGAGGTATAAGAATCGGGCCGATGATTTCGCCTATAAGAATGCCAAGAAAGACCAAAGAACAAACAAGGCCTACATAAAAGAGAAGAATGCCGTTTTTAGAAACGCCGATGGCTTTCAAAGTACCTATCTGGGAACGTTCCTTCAGAATCATTTGACTAGTCGTTACCAGAATCACTAAAACCGCTACAAAAAAGAAAACGAAGGGAAAGAGATAAGTGAACCCTTTGGCTTGATTCATCTCGCTCTCAATCGTCAAAAAGAAAGGCATATTCTCTCTCGAATTGACAGAGACGAAAGAATAACGTCCCTCTCGAAGGCTTTCCTTGAGAGCGTTTTCCACATATTTCAAGCGGGTTTTGTCAGGAATTTTTAATAAATACTGGTTTGGAGCAACTCCATAAACGCCATCGCTTTCGCTAAAATAGCCTAGTTCTATGAAGACTTCCGCGATGGTTTTTAAGGCGTCGTCTTTTTCTTTTTCCGATAAGGAAGATAGCAAACGCGAAGAAAAATCTTCTTTCAAAGACTTCATAAACATCGAGGAACTCACCAGAAGAGTGCTCGTCCCATAGCTCGCTTTGGTGATGTTTTCGGGATATTTCATAATCCCTGTCACCTCGAAATCCAAAGTCCACTTGTTTTCCAAAAAAGGGTTTTTCCCTTCTTCGAAATAGGAATCCAATCCGAGGAGCTTCGATAAAGAAAGGAAGGTCTTATGGAAACTTGAAAGGTCATAGACGACGGACGCCTTTTCTCCAATGCCATAAAAGCCATAGACATCCATGGCTTCGCTCTTTTTGCTTATGGCCTCGTCGATGTAGCAAAAATAAGTGTCCGATTGTTTTTCTATAAATTCCGTATCGAATGGACGGCTAATGGTCGGCAAAGCATCCGATATGGCAATTAGAACGCTATGGGAACCAAGGCTGGCGCTTAACTCAAAGCGTTTTTCGTAGCCCTCACCCGCTCCCAATAAGGAAGCAATCTTCTCTTCGTCTTTTTCGGTATAACGAGAGGAGGTCACCCAAAGGTCGGCCATATTCCCAGAAGCATATGTTTCCGACACACGGCTTTGGAGACTAACCACATTCGCTTCCAATCCGACAAAGAGAGTAACGGCAATTGCGCCAATGGCGATAATCGCCAAAAACTGCGTCAAATGATGGCGCACTTCTCGCCATGCCAAACGCAAAAAGAGCAGGAAAGTCCTTCTTTTCTTCACCAGGCAATATCCTCAGGATTCTTAGGGGAAGAACAAATTTCATTGTTGGCAATCGAACCATCGCGAATCGTGATGAGACGATCGCAAACTTGAGCGAGAGCGCTGTTATGAGTCACGACGATAACGGTTTTATGAAATTCCTTCGAAACGCGTTTAAGCAAGGAAACAACGCTTCCCCCCGTTTTGCTATCCAAAGCCCCCGTTGGTTCATCGCAAAGCAAGAGAGTCGGGTTTTTAACGATGGCTCTGGCGATGGAAACGCGTTGTTGTTCGCCACCCGAGAGTTCGCTTGGGAAGTTATTCGCCCTTTTGGAAAGGCCAACCTCCGAAAGAATCTTTTCGCTTTCAAAGGGGCTTTTTGACAAGGATGCAGCCAATTCGACGTTCTCAAGCGCCGTTAAATTCGGAATGAGGTTATAGAATTGAAAAACGAAACCGATCTCATTTCTTCGAAAAAAAGAAAGCTCTTTCTCGGTGTATTCGGTAACATCTTCCCCATTGAGAAGATAGGTACCGCTCGTCGCTTTATCCATGCCGCCAAGAATATTCAAAAGAGTGCTTTTCCCAGCGCCGGAAGCGCCAAGGATAACGACGAATTCTCCGCTTTCGATTTCAAAGGAGGCGTCGTGGAGAGCTTTGACCTCATTCGACTGGCCGGAATGGTAGATTTTAGCGATATTTTGAAAGACGATTTGAGGCATGGAAAAATCTTAATTTCGCCTACCGAAAAGGGCAAGAGGAAAGAGAAGGGAAACAAAAAGAGAGAAGCTCCTTTAAAAAGCAACTTCTCTCGGTAGAAAGCACGATTTAGTCGGCTAAGGTTCCCATTGGATCCCAAGGATGCAAATGAGTCGGTTCAGCGTTAGCCGCTTCCTTTTCTTCCTCCGTTAGATATTTCTTGTTAATGACGGCTTGATAGACGAAGGTGTCGAACCAGCTTTGGCTCATGACGTAATAGCCTTTAAGGCCATTGTCCGGTCCCCAACTATTCTCGATCTTCCAACGATTTGGAATGCCGTTTTCGAGATTGACGCCCACAATCACCATCGCGTGATTCATAGCGCTATTCCAGTAATCGAGCATAGTCGCCTTATCGAATTCGATCGAGAAGCCAAAAGCGCTCTTGTAATCGAAGGCGTGGTCATTCCAGCTAAAGCTATTGCGATCGCGATAGAAAGAGACATCGCTTCCAAACCAAACGGGTTCGTTATTCGAAAGTTGTTTGACGATAAGCTCTTTGATTCTTTCCATCGGAAGATTCAAATGGTTGATGGGCTTCCCCTCCACCACATTGCCAAGATAATCGATGGTGAAATTCTTAAGATAGGGCTTATCTTCCGTCGGGGAATGGATGATGGATTGATATTCGTCGATCTTGCTACCAATATACTTTTCAAAGAAGGAAAGGGGGGTGAGTCCTTTTTCCACGTGATATCCTTTGTCGTTTTCGTATTCAAAGTCGAAGCTCTTAGGGGGAACGCCGAAGGAATTCAAGAAGAAGTGATAGATTTTTTCCATCGTCTCTTCCTTCAAAGCGCGTGCTTCATCCATTTTCCCTTCTTTAAGAAGAGGAGCCGCATCCGAAGCGAAATGGCGAATGACGCAATTCACGATTTGATCGCCTTCTCTCGTCCCTTCCGACTGATAGGTCTCAGGGAATTTGTCTTGAGGAACAAGACCGTACTTTTTCACGAGATTCACGAACATATCCCATTGGCCGCCATCGCTCACGGGATTGCTCAAAATGAAGTGCAGTTCACGATCATCGTGGTCACGATCCCCAAGCTTCAGGATCGTTTCGAGAGCGAAGTTGCTTTTTTCGATCTTGTCGTAAAGGGAAATATAGTTTTGGGAGAGTTCGAACTTATGGAGGCCACATTTCTTAGCCACGATTTCGCGGAGGACATTAAGGCCAGCGAAAATCCAACAACGACCGCTTTGCTTTTGATTGGCGACCGGAAGCGTCTTCAAATCAATCGAGAAAGCGGGCGTTACCTCTTTTAGAGAAGCGCTTTCGAAAATAACATTCGAGATGGCGTGTCTGCTTAATGCGTGGCGAACGACGCTGTTTTTGGGGTTTCTTTCGTAATCGGTGAGAATATCGGCGGTCTTTTTTTCGTTCAAGGCGCCTATGCAAGTTTGTTTCATATAACTCCTTTTTTCGTTTCGCAAAACAAATCTCGCTTATTTTAACGCTCAAAGAGGATATCGCAATAAAAAAGGCTTTACCCCTTTTTAGAGAAGGGGATTACAATAATGAAGTTAGTGAGAGGTAACTACCATGAAAGAAGATAAAGCGCTCGAAAGATTCTTGCGTTACGTGAAAATCGACACCCAAAGCGACGAAAATAGCTCCTCGTCCCCAAGTACGGCCAAACAGCTAAACTTAGCGAAAGCGTTAAAAGAAGAACTCGAAGGCTTGGGGATGATGGTCGAAATCGACCGATATGGACGTGTTTATTCGCATTTGGCTGGCGAAAAAGGCCTTGATGTCATCGGGCTCAATTCCCATATGGACACCGCTTTAGAATGTTCGGGAAAAGATGTGAAACCACAAATCATCGAGAATTACGACGGAAAAGACATCCGCCTCAATAAGGACGTCACGATGTCGCCAAAAGACTTCCCTTCTTTGAATGGACATATCGGAGATACCCTCGTTGTCACTTCCGGCGATACTCTTTTGGGTGGAGACGATAAAGCGGGCATCGCCATCATCATGAGCGTTCTAAGCTATCTCCACGAGCATCCCGAAATCAAACATCACCCTCTTTCCATTTTATTCACGCCAGATGAGGAGATCGGAAGAGGGCCCGAGCATTTCGATGCCAAGAAGTTCGGAGCGGACTACGCCTACACAATCGATGGCGATTATCCGAATCACATCGACATCGATAATTTCAATGGCTCCCATGCCGATCTCACCTTTAAGGGCGTTGAAATCCATCCAGGCGAAGCCAAAGGAAAGCTCATAAACGCCATTCGCTTGGCCGAGGAATTCGACTCCTTGCTTCCCGTTTTCGATAAACCGGAATATACGGAAGGCTACGAAGGCTTTAATCACCTTCTCCATATCGAAGGGACAAGCGGCCTTTGCAAAACCCACTATATTTTAAGAAATCACTGCAAAACCCTCCTCGAAAAGCAAAAGCAAGACTTCGAGAATGCCCTCAAATTCATGCAAAAGAAATATCCGAAGGCAGAAATCACACTCTCTATCGCGGATGATTACCGCAACATGCACGAGGTGCTTGAAAAGGATCCCCGGGCCATAGAGCACGCGAAAAAAGCCTTCGAAAGCTTAGGCATCACCCCTCTTTCTTTGCCCGTACGCGGCGGAACGGATGGCGCGACTTTCTCCTTTAAAGGCTGCCCTACCCCTAACCTTGGCACGGGAAGCTATAACCACCATGGCCGATACGAGTATTTAAGTCTTAGAGACTTCCATCGAATGATTGACATCGTTTTGGCAATCGTGAAGGCTTAGTTTCTCTTTAACCTTCTAAGTCAGGCGAACCCTGGCTTTTTTTTGATAGCTACCGCTTCTTTCGCTCTAAACGAAAATCCTTTGGCCGCTTCCAAAATAAAAAAAGCCCAGAAGGGCAAGAAGCAAATTTTGGCTGGGGTGACTGGGATCGGACCAGTGCATGAGGGTTTCAGAGACCCTTGCCTTACCGCTTGGCTACACCCCAAGAGCAAACAATATTTTACACATACCGTTTTAGAGAGCAACTAAGAAAAACAAGGATATTGGAGATTCTCTCACCCCTTATTCCTTCTTCTTTATAGGCTTCTCCTCTGGCGTTTTCGTAAGAGCTTTCGATTTGGCGTATCGCTCTGGATTCTCTTTAAACCACGCCATCATAAGAAGCCCAAAGACAAAGAAAACGCCTTCAAAGACAAGAAGGAAAACGCTATAGGTCCTTAGGAGCGACACCATCTCTTCTTCTTCTTTGAACGTATAAGAAGAAAGAAGCAACATCAACCCGCTAAATAGCAAAGCGATACGGATAGACGCATAGAGAATATCGAGGGAAAAGAAGTAAGATTCGCTTTTTCGAAGAGGCAAGAAGGAAAGAAGAAGCAAAACGACGTAAAGAAGAAGCGAAAGCAAACTAAAAGCCCCGAAAGCGTAGATAATCCAAGAAGCCTCACCCACGCCTTTCTTAGCCAAAAGGAAATAAAGAAAGAGACCGCTCCCAAAAAGAGTCAATAAGCCAAGGATAATGTAAGAAGAGAGATGAAAAAGAACTTTCAGACGCGCCTTAAGAGTCATTTGAATGCCATTACCCATACCACTCCTTCCTAGCTAGTATGAATCGATATGATCCCGATAGCGATAGGAACCATTCGAATGGTTCTCGGGTTCGATCTCCCTCTCGTGAAGCATATCAATATCTTCTCCGGTCCGTTCTTTCTTTTTAGGAACGTAGGGTTTCTTCTTTTCGTTCATAAGCTCACCCAAATGAAAGAATAGCCTAGAACCAACGAAAAGAAAATGAGAATGCCCATGATCATAAAGGCCTCTTTGAGATTTTTCTTGCTTCTAAAAAGATAAAGAGGACCCAAGCCCGCATTCATGGCTAAACCCGTTAACAAAGCGCCAAAAGACAAGGCGCTTCCGATATAGAGATCGCTTAAAAGAACGCTGGAGGCGCAATTGGGAATCATGCCGATGACCAAAGCCGCTAGCGGCGAAAGATAATAATTTGCCGTTAAGAAGCTTTGGATGTCGTCCTCGCCGACCCCCAAAATCAATAGGCCGAAAAGGAAGGAAACAAGATAGCTATAGAGAAAGATTTTCAAAGAGTGAACGAGAGGATGGAAAAGATGCTCATGCCACTTCCCTTCGTGCTCTTCTTCGATTTCATGGCCGCAACAGCCTTTGTGGCAAGCCTTCTCGCCTTCGCAACCTTCGAGATGCTCTTCAACCTCCTGATCGTTTCGCTTGGCCAATAAATCAACCAAAAAGCCAAAAAAAGTTCCAGCCACGATCTTAATGCCCAAAACCGCAAAAGCCATATACCACTTCCCGCTAAAATCGCCTAGAAGAACTGGAAAAGCTTCGTCGCTTGTCGATAAGAAGATGGCAATTAAGGTGCCAAGAGTCAAATGCCGTTTGAGATAAAGATCGCTTCCTATGACGCTCATGCCGCATTGTGGAATGGCGCCGACCAAAGATCCGAAAAACGGTCCATAGTGTTTTCCTTTTTCAAGGAGCTTGGCTATCTTTCCCTCGAAAAAGGACAAAAGAACGTAGATAACAAGAGCCAAAGCGAGGATTTTGAGAGAATCGTAGAGACTATCGAGAGCGAGCTCTAGGACATTTTCGGCATTCATACGCCATTATGATACTCTTTTCGTCAAGTCCTTCCTTCTTTTGGATTATAATGAGCAAGAGGTAAAACTATGGCTATAGAAAAATGCACGCATGACTGCTCCTCTTGCGGTGTGAGCGGATGCAATTCGAGAACGAAGATCCAAAAGCTCGTTCCCAATAAGGCAAGCAAAATCAAAAAGACCATCGCCGTTATGAGTGGCAAAGGCGGCGTTGGAAAGTCGATGGTCACCTGTTTATTGGCCGTCTCTCTTTTAAACGAAGGAAAGAAGGTGGCCATTTTAGACGCAGATGTGACTGGGCCATCGATCCCGAAAGCGTTCGGTCTAAATAACTATCAAGCCTATGGCGATGAAAATGGCATATTCCCCGCCGAAAGCGAAAAGGGCATAAAGCTTCTAAGCGCCAATAATCTCTTAGAGGATCCAAGCGCGCCCATTATCTGGCGCGGAAGCCTCGTTTCGAACTTGGTAGCTCAAATGTATACCATGGCCATATTCGAAGAAGTCGACGTTCTATTGATCGATATGCCCCCAGGAACGGGGGATATTCCTTTAACGGTCTTCCAACAGATTCCACTCAATAGCGCTATCTTTGTTTCTTCGCCTCAAGAGCTTGTGGAGGAGGTCGTTAAGAAATCCACCACCATGGCCAAGGAAATGAAGATCAAAGTCCTAGGCCTGGTAGAGAATATGTCTTATGTCGAATGCCCGAAATGTCACGAAATCATCCATCCTTTCGGCAATAAGGACGGGGAAGAAATAGCGAAGAAACTCGATATCCCCTTCCTTAGCGAACTGCCCATCGATCCAAAGCTCGCAAAGCTTGTGGACGAAGGGAAAATCGAAGAATATCAGGCAAACTATCTCGATAAGGCAATCCAAGCGATTCTAAGCTAATCTTCCAGGGGGCCTATTCTAAAAGGCCCCTTTTTTGTGCTTGCAATGTATACCCTATGGGGGTATTACTTAGAAGGAGGATAATCCCATGGAAAAATGCTCATGCGAGAAGAAAAGCAAAAGAATCCCCCGAGACCCCAAAGAAAAGAAAGATCTCGAAAATCGGATAAGCCGCATCCAAGGACAACTTAATGGGGTTAAGAAGATGATCGAGGAAGACCGCTACTGCGGGGATATATTGATACAAGTCGCGGCTATTGAAAAAGCACTCGAAAAAGTAGCCCTCATCCTCTTAAAAACGCATATGAAAACATGCGTCAAGGACGATATCTTAGAAGGAAATAGCGCCATTATCGACGAAACCATTTCCTTAGTGGAAAGGCTTAAATAGTTATGGAAGAGAAAAAAGAGCATTTCGCGATTGAGGGCATGAGTTGCGCCTCTTGCGTCGCCCATGTCGAAAAAGCCACGAAGAAAGTCGAAGGCGTTCTCGAAGCCGACGTCAATCTTTTGACAAACTCCATGGATGTCACCTACAAAGAACCGGCAAGCATCGAAAAAATTGAAAAATCCGTTGCAAAAGCCGGCTATAAAGCTGTTCCAAGCGAGAAAAAGAAGGAAAAAGAAAAGCCAAATGACGCTTTTGGGAACCGAGAGGAAGGAAAGAAACTCCTCTGGCGTTTAATCCCTTCCTTCCTCATTTTGATTCCTCTTTTCTATATCGGCATGGGCTCGATGCTCTCTTGGCCTTTAGGAGAACTCGGCAAGAATTTGTTGGACATTGCCCTTATCGAGCTTCTCCTTTCCATAAGCATTATCCTCCTCAATATCCCTTTCTTCGTATCCGGCTTTAAGTCCCTTTATCATCTTTCCCCGAATATGGATAGTTTGGTGGCAATGGCAAGCACCGTTTCGTTTATCTATAGCCTTGTCATGATGTTCTTAATGAATGGGGACGCTTTAAGGGGGGCGAACGAGGCTTTGATGCATCACTCCATGAATCTTTCTTTCGAAAGCGCAGGCATGGTGCCTTCTTTTGTGCTATTGGGAAAAATGCTAGAAGCCTTCTCCAAAGGGAAGACGACAAACGCGATCGCTTCCTTGCTTCGGCTTGCCCCAAAAGAAGCCACGCTCCTAAAGGATGGCCAAGAAGTCAAAGTCCTTTCGAAAGACATCAAGCAAGGAGACCTCATCTTAGTGCGTCCTGGGGAAAGCTTTGCCATCGATGGCGTTATCTTAGAAGGCGCCTCATCGGTGAACGAAAGTAGCTTAACTGGCGAATCTTTGCCCATCTTAAAGGAAAAGGGCAAAGAGGTTTATAGTGGCACGATCAATATCGATGGCCTTCTTAAGGTAAAAGCCACCAAAGTCGGAGAGGATACGACTCTCCACAAAATCGTGAAGCTCGTCGAACAAAGCGCGGCATCCAAACCGAAAATCGCCGTTTTGGCGGACCGCATCTCTTCCGTCTTTATTCCCTCCGTCTTCCTTTTATCTCTCCTTGTCTTCGGAGGATGGATGCTCTTTGGAGGAGAATTCGTATCGCAAAGCTCCCATGCCAATAGCCTATTTGGCTACGCTTTAGAAAGAGCGATTTCAGTGCTGGTCATCGCTTGTCCTTGCGCCCTTGGATTAGCAACCCCTGTCGCCACCATGGTTTCTTCGGGAAAGGGCGCTAAAAATGGTCTTCTTTTCAAAAACGCAAAAGCCCTTGAAGAAACGGGGAAATGCCGTTATGTCGTCTTTGATAAGACAGGGACTTTAACGAAAGGCGAAATGGTTGTTACCGATTTAGTCCCCTTTAAAGGAGATAAGGAAAGCCTTTTGGCTATGGCGGCGGCACTAGAAAAGGGAAGCGAACACCCTTTGGCCAAGGCCATATTAAAAGAAGCAAGCGCGAAAAAGATAGAAACGCCTGAGATCTCTTCCTTTAAAGCCATCATCGGAAAAGGGGTCGAAGGAAGGAAAGATGGAGTTCTTTTGAAACTAGGAAAGCGTTCCTTCATAGAAGAAAACGCTTCTCTTCCCAATGAAGCCCTTATGAAAGCAAAAGAACTCTCTCAAAAAGGAAAAACGATTCTCTTTTTAATAGAAGGAAATGAGTTTTGCGGTCTTATTGCGATTTCCGATGAGCCTAAAGAAGACGCCAAAGAAGCCATACTTCTTTTAAAAGAAGAAGGCTATACGCCGGTGATGCTTACGGGCGATAACGAAGAAACGGCCAAAGAAATCGCCCAAACCTTAGGAATAGAGCACTACCGCTCGTCTTTGCTTCCAGAAGGAAAGGTCAAAGCCGTCGGGGAGCTTAAAAAAGAAGGAAAGGTCCTTATGGTAGGCGATGGCATTAACGACGCTCCCGCCCTCATGCAAGCCAACGTCGGAATCGCTATCGGAAAGGGAACGGATATCGCCATTGAGTCCGCCGATATCGTTCTGACTCGGAGCGAGCTCAAAGACGTCGTTAAAGCGATTCATCTTTCAAGGTTAACGACAAGGAACATCGCCGAGAACCTCTTTTGGGCCTTCTTCTATAACCTCATCATGATTCCGATTGCCGCAGGCGCTTATAGCGCCCTTGGCTTAGTGGCATTAAAGCCTTGGATGGGAGCGGCCGCCATGAGTCTTTCGAGCGTTTCGGTGGTAATGAACGCTTTAAGAATCAACGCTTTCCATCTTGAAAAGAGAAGAAGCAAAGTTCACTTTAAAGAAGGGAAAGGAATTTCTTGTCCCTTGAAGAAGGAGGATGAAAACATGGAAAAATTCGTTATCGGTGTGGATGGCATGATGTGCGAAATGTGCGCCAAACACGTTAAGGATGCCCTTCAAAAGGCTGGATTTTGTAACGTCGAAGTCTCTCTAAGCAAGAAAGAAGCACGTTTTGAAGCGATCTCTTTTGACGAAGCGAAAGCGAAAACCGCCATCGAAGAAGCGGGATACCAATATACGGGGAGAAAGTAAGCTAACGGTATTTCTTCTCGAGTTCTTCTTTCAAAAAATCCTTTTGATCATTCTCAAGGAAGCTTCCTTCGACGCTATTAAGGAAGAGTTCTTTCATGGTCTCATCGCTTAGTCCAAAGGTTTTTTGAACTTTCTCGCATTCTTCTTGAAGCGTTATATTCGAGACGGTCATATCATCGGTATTGATGCACGTTTTTACGCCATAGCGAAGAAAAGTCTTAAGGGGAAGATCTTCGTAGCGATCGATCGCATGGGTGTCTTTTTCGCTTGTTGGGCAAAGCTCAAGAAGAACGCCACTGCTCGCCAAAAAGGAAAGAAGCATCTTATCTTTGACGGCACTCACGCCATGGCCGATCCGTCTAGCGCCCATCTTAAGGGCTTCCCAAATGGAGTCGGGACCGCTTGCTTCGCCAGCGTGGATCGTAAAAGGGATGTCGAGCTCATTGGCGAGCTTGAAAACGTTTTGGAAGGAAGAAGTCGGAAAAAGAGCCTCAGCTCCCGCCAAATCAAGCCCGCACACCCCTTTATGGAGATATTCTTTGGCAAGCCGCACCGTAAGAAGATTCTCTTCCTCGTTTCCCTCTCCGCGCATCGCACATAATATGAGGTTCGCTGGGAAAGCGTAATCCTTTTTGGCCTTTTCTAAACCCTTTATAGCAGCTTCAACCACATCTTTTTGCGTCAAGCCTTCTTGGGTATGGAGTTGTGGCGCGAAACGGACTTCCGCATAAAGAAGACCGCTTCGCGATAAGCGAGAAAGAAGGAAATAGACCGCTTTCTCGATGCATTCCTTCTTTTGAAGGACCTTAAGCGGGAATTCAAAGCACTTTAGATAGTCATTTAAAGAATGGCAGCTCTCATCCACCGAAATGTGAGCGGTTTTCGCATATTCGAGAGGGATCCCAGACATTTTGCCAAGAAGAAGGAGCTCTTCCCTCGTAAGAGAACCGTCAAGATGTAAATGTAAGTCAATCATGCCGTAATTATCAATGGAAAACGAGGGCTTGTAAATCGCTAAAAAACAAAAAAAGGTCCCCGCTAGAGGAACCTAAAAAAATATCGAAAAAGCGACGATTACGCTTTCTTTCCCAAAAGAGAAGACAAAACGGATTTCTTTTGGATAAGGCGGTTTTTCCCTTCGTAAAAGACCGCTAAAGTGCCAGGGCCAACATGGGCGCCGGTGATAAGATCGTAATAGTAGATCTCGATATTCCGGATGCCGCCTTCCTTCAATAAGGCTTCTAGGCTCTTGGCATCTTCCAAAGAGTCGCAATGAGCGATATAGACAAGCTTCTCTTTGTCGAAAACGTTCTCTAGAACCTGGCTTGCAAGTTTCTTGATGGAATTCTTCCGACCTTGGACTTTCGAAGTGACGACGATTTTCCCCTCGGGGCTTCCATAAAGCAAAGGCTTAATGAGGAGAACGCCCGCGAGGATGGCGGCGACATTCGACACACGACCGCTATTGGCAAGATAACGGATGCTATCCACGGTGAATTCGCTTCGAACGGTTTGACGATACTTCTCGGTCTTCGAGACGATTTCTTCCAAAGAGAAACCTTCTTTCGCCAGGTTAGCGGCATAAAGAGCAATCATGCCTTCCCCTAGCCCCGCCGTCTTGGAATCAAGAACGTGGACCACTTCTTTCCCTTCTTTTTGGTTTAGCTCCTTAGCGATAAGAGTCGCAGCATTGAATGTTCCCGAGATACCGCTTGATAAAGTCACATAGAGCACCTCATTTCCTTTTGCTATCTCCTCTTTTGCTTTTTCTTCGAATAAGCCTGGGCTTGCCAAAGATGTTTGGGGCTTAGCACCCCCTTTCATAGCGGAATAGAACTCTTTCGACATCTTCTCGACGTCGATATCCTCGCTATAGCAGCGATATTCTTTTCCATTGAGCCTCAAAGTCATAGGAAGAAGGACGATATCGGCATTTCTTTTTAGGAGAATCTCTTTGAAAAGATTGCTTCCGGCATCGGTGTATATGCGAACGCTCATAACTGAAACCTCCATCTCAAGGAAAAGCGAAGATATGCCTTTCGTGAGACATTCTAGTTTCTATTACTAGATAGTCAAGCATAGAAAACTTTATTGCCTCAATTAAGCCTCATATCCCTAGCATAAAACGCTTGGAGGTTTTGGAAAGGGAAGATGGGATCGTCTTCTTTTATCCATCATTGGGAAGCGTCCCGAATCGAGGAATGGGAAATGGGAATAAAAAGATCCTTAATAAATTCATAAGAAACACGCATAACGGCAGAGTCAAAGGGATGGCGATATGGACGTTTTTCTGAACCGTTTTCGCCATGATGCCCTTCTTTCCGCTACGCAGTGACTTTGCTTAGGATGCTGGAGAAGAAGGTTTTCAAGGGCGTGTTTTACTCATACGAGCCAATCGATGTGAAATGCAAAATCAAAGAGTCATAGCGCTAGATTTTCGCCCTAAATTCCAAAATTAGGATTCTTTTCCTTCGCTAAAAAAGCCTTAGCCTTATAGGATGCTTTGTTTCTTAAATCCACCTGAAGACGTTTTTGTGATATTAGCCATGAAATAGGGCAAAAAAGAGGGTTTATGATGAAAATAGCTTTTCGATTCTTTCTGAGAAATGAATGAAATAATCTTCCAAAAAATCAATTAATCTTCCAAATGATTCTGGAAGAATAGGGAAAATAGATTCGTTTTATTCTCCATTATCCGAAATAAAATAACGTTTCCCTTTGGTCTTTTTTCCGTTCGTTTTGACAAGATTTGTCAGCAACAATTCCGTAACAATCGTGGATGTGGACGATTTTTTCATTCCGATTTGTTTGGAGAGCTCTTCGGTGGAGGCCCCCTCCGGATGAGCATTCAAATAAGAAAGAATTTCCATTTTTTCTGTATAATGCGGCGTTTTTTGATTTAACTGAGCGAAATGAATAATGAGTGTGGTTCTTTTGGGATTGCTTTCAACTGCAAGAATAGGTTTTAAAAAACCATAAGAGCGGCACATCTCAAAAATGCTAGGTATGCCCGATCCAGCTCTATCAGAAACCTGAAGGAGCCTGAAATAATTCATTATGTTTTTATTGAGAGGATTGGTTACTCCACCTTCAATAGCTTGCTTGATGCCAACAGGAATATCTCCAGAATTAATGAAGGCAACATTATCGTATGTTCTTTTGATAACGATTCCAGGGAGCGAAGAGAAATCGCAATTCGTTATGGCGTTGACCATGCCTTCAATAACAGAGCGTTTCACATCCTTTCCGTTCATGTTGGCGACACCATCTTTTGCATTAAAAGGCTTTGGTAATCTTTGAATGAGATTCGAACTTACTAAGCGAAAAAAGTTAAACAAATTAGCATTAAAGGAATAATCGTCCGATGCAATTCTGTTATCCCATCTCGTTTTTCCAGAAAAATTCTCTTGATAATCTAGAAAATAATTCGGACAAATTTGGGAAATGTCACTTTGCTGTCCAAAGAAGAGGACAGCACCATTTTTGAGAACTTCTTTCCCGTTCGCCTTTGTCAAAGCGCCAATCCGATAGAGAAAATCATGGTCGTTTAAATCCCGAAAAGAGTTATTGGGATTTGCTTCATTGACTTCTTTACGGAACTCTCCCAAGGATTCTTTATCAATATTTGTTTCATCTAAATCAAGATAATTCGGAAGCACATCAAACCCCGTTCCTTTTTTTCTTAAAAGAAGCGATGCGATCTCATCTTCTGACATTAAAAAGTCGCCATCGCCAATTCTTTGATACGACTTCGATAAATTTCCATCAATATAAACGGGTTTGGCCCCAAGAGGAGCCTCTTTCACGACAAAACGAATGATTTTCTTTCCGTTAACATCAATAATTTGCACATCTTCATCGGAAATGGAACAGTAACTGGTTTTTTTTGAATGGAGGGTGGAAATAAGGGCTTTCTTTTGCTCTTCTGGATTTGAAATGCCGACTATTGTGTTTAATTTTCCTTCCTTTATGCCCAAGTAAATGGTACCTCCCTCCGTATTAGAAAAGGAAGAATACGTATCGTAAAGACTATCTGGAATCTTTTTCCCTGATTCTTTTAATTCTATTCGGAGACCTTCTTTTAAGGTTCTTAAATAATTCTCGTTTTCCATATAAAGCCATCCTGCATATAAAAAGTATAATGTATTCTTCCAAGATTGCAATTATTCTTCCATTTTCTTTAATATTCTTCCAAGGAAAAAATTATTCTTCCAAAGTATTCTGGAAAATTAAGAAAACACAAAAAATAAGTGTCATCTGAAAAATCTCCTTAGCGAAAGCAGCTCGCTTTGGAAAGAGGTAAGGCCAGAGGCTTAAGACAGCGCTTCCTTCCATCGCTCTTCTTAACGCGCTTATCAAACAAGGCTTGGGATTGGCACTATTGAAGGGCGTTCCCCCGATTATTCGTCATCTAATGCAATGGAAGTTAAGAAATGCGATAAGTGCAATTTTTTGCGTTTTTGCACTTATAAATGATATAGCGAAGCCAGCGGTGTTCTGCGTATTCGGTTGAGAATTGAAGATCATCCACAAAAATATATTGATTGGATGGGGTGTGCCCTCGTAGAACTCATCCAGAGCCAAACCATACGGGAGACCGCCATAAGAAACAATCTCCATCCTATCGCTGTAGGTGTACGAGGCGAATAGATAGTTGCAATATGTGTTTTGAAGCCACTATTTTTCATCGACATATCAAGGCTTGTAACAAGGCAAAATGCATGTTAAAGCAAATTGTGCTCATCCTTTCGGCTTTTAATGAATTGAACCGCTTTATTTTTTAGACCAAGTAAAGCCGAACAGCGCTTGGCCGTCCCCACCGAGTTCCACCACTTCATGCTCGATGATAATTTTTTGTATTTCGATACAAAATACATTGATTCTGTCTATGGCGATAAAGATCTGCTTTTCAGCTTTGTTATAAAGCTTGAATAATCCTTCAACCGGTTCATCCCATATGTTCTTAAACAGCATAGAATCATTGATGATAAATGGAAGGGGGGTCAAATCCAGGATGGCAAGGTCAAACAAAATCAGGCTTTTATATTCCGTTCCCGTGCCTTTGTCGTTTGGAGTTTTATAGCTGTAATGGCTAAAATCAGCAAGCTTCAAAGAGGGTGGCATCCTCTTCTCTAGGTAAATGCAATCGTTCAATTCATTCAGTTTAGCGTTTATTGCATTTTCCATTTCAAGCAAAACATATCCGTAATCATCGTTCATTTGCCGGCTAATATTGCCGGCTTTTTCCTTCATGCTTTTCACTTTTTCGAACAAAGAAATCTGACTTTCGAGTGTTTGGATTTCGTTCTTCTTTTTATAAAGAGTATCCAAGAATGTTTTCGGGATTCTCGGAGAGACGTTGTTTTTCAACAGTTCGGCATTGATTTCATCTATTCTCTTTTGGATTTCGTTTATTTTGTAAGAAAGTTCTTCTTTTTGCGCATTTACTTCTTGATTGACGGTTTTACTCAGCTGCTTTTGGAATTCGTTCATTTCCAAAATCGGTTTCAAATCAATTTCAGGAAATAATGTGACAAGTTTTTGCCTATCCTCTTCGTCCATGAGCAAGGAATCCCCCGTCATTTCTTGCAACGTTTTAAGCTGGATAGATAACGATTTTTTCTCTCTATAAAGATAGATTTGCTCCGATTTGAGATCGATGTCCCTTTGGGAAATGGTTTCATCTATCGATATAGACGCTCGATTCTGTTCGTTTACCATCTTCTCGACTTCATCTTGCAGTCTCTTAATCTCTTGTTTTGCCTCCTCCAACGCTGAAAACGTCTTGATGGGAGAATAAACGATGTTGTATTTCTGCGCCTCGTCCATTGCTTTCTTGGCTTTCTTCGCTTCCGCGACTTTTTGAATCGATTCTTCGACGATGCTTGTTTTTCCGAACAAATCGATCAAAACGCTGATGCCATTTTCATCTGTCGCATCGTTTGCGTAAGTCTTCAGCGGTTTATTGACATCATAATTGTTCTTCCCATGAACCCTGGAAAAGGCGTCCACCAAAGCTCGGAACGTCTTTTTTGTGGACGTTCCGAAATATTTTTCCTTTAGGAACGCACATAGTTCACCAATTGGCTTTTTGTCACTGATTTTGCCGTATGAACTGTCGCAATCATAAAAATGTCCGAAATCAGCTGTGTCCCTACAAAAATGATATTCAATGTTATCGAATTCGAATGTAAAGCAAATGACATGGTCTCCTATGTTTTGCCTCACGTCAGAATCTTTGACACAATAGGCGTTCCCGCCAAAGCAAAAGTCAACAATGAGCAACAAGCTAGATTTGCCGATGGAATTCAAGGCATCGTTTGCGCCGACCACACAATTCAGCCCGTTTAGAAAATGAATGGTTTTGTTCGGAATATGATCCGAAAACTTTTCACATTTGATTTCTTTTAGCATTTTCTAATCCTCCCATCTTTGAGTAATTCCACCTTTTGAATTGCGAATAAAGCGCTCATGCCATCAAGAAATTCTTTTGCGTTCATCTTCGAAGAAACCTTAATGTAAATTTCGGTCGGAAACATATCATTGTTGATAGCATTCAAAATTTCGGCCATGTGATAGATGACTGTTGTTTTGTATCGATTTACCTTATTTGGAAATTTCATGGAACACCTCGCAGCTTTGAACGAAATAGGAAACGATGATTTCCGCTATTGATTGTTCGCAGCTTGCAGCTCTGGATACTTGATTAACAAGGCAATTGAAAATGGCCTCTCTATTATCGGAAACTTTCTCCGCTTTCAAAAAAGCGATTTTAATCGACGCAGAGAGAAACTCATACGATCGTTTATCTTCCCCGTCTAATTCTCCAAAAGTGTCATAAAGCGTGGAAAAGTAAGAAGACACGTTCATTTTGATTTTAGCATAAAGAGCAAAGTCCCCCTTTTTATCGATTTTTTGGCTTATCTTGAGGCTCTTCATGCTCAGTTTAACTTTTGTGTCATTTCTTTGCCTCAATAGACAATCGATCGCCGCCATAAGCTTTTCATTGATTTCGATGGAACCGGTTTGCTTTCGGAGATTATTCTTTTCCTCAAATGACTTTTTAATCTTCGCCAAATCCTTGCCTAATGAACCATTTCTGCACTTTTCGGCACATTTTCTGCAAAGCCCTATTGATTTTGTGACGCCGCATGGCGATGAGCCATCTACTCCGATTGCAACGATCGCATTCTCTTTAGAGGAATCCATATCGAGCGGGCGAGCACAGGTCGGACAAATACCGGCATCTTCCTGGAAAAGTTCAGAGCGCAGCGTGGCTGTCCCTTCCAGTTGAGCACTCCGAAACAAAGCGGAATTGTCCAAAATTATCTTCCGCAACAAATTAGAAACTTCCTCGGCAAAATTTTCTTTTGTGACGTTCCCGTCATAGCAACCAAAAGTGCTCACGAAGTCATCCAAAGCATAGCCTTGGATTTGGGTCTTTAAAACCTCAATCAAATCCGACATATCCAAAAAGGGATATATCTTTTCCGCCACTTTTGAAATCGAATACACCCCGTTGCAAAGGTTCCTTTTTTGCTTCGCCGACATATGGGCAATTTCTTCCCTCAGACCCTCATTCTCCGATGTGATCGAGTTCAAAATCAGCAAATCAAAAAGTACTTCCTTGCTTTTGCATATCCCTTTTAAGAATGGGTGAATCAACCTGCACAAGTCTGAAAATGTCATTATTTGAAACTTCCCCGAACTTCCCTCGACTTCCTTCACTACCCTAGGGAAAAGGCCCGATTTTGTAATCTATCTCCTGACCACGAGTAATTTCGGTAATCGATGACAATATTGTACCAAAAGAATCGTGGCGCCCATACCTTTAGGAGATATTGAATGAAAAAAATTATCATTGACGATGGCTTCCAGGACTACTTGGCGGAAGGAGCCAAATTTGAAGGGAAAGATGGCATCCCTTGCCTATTGAATCAAAAACATGCCATCCCAACATCCCTTATTCCATTTGATAAAGCGAGAGCTGCTAAAGAGAAGCATGGGTATCTGCATTTCTATATCCATGACTGCAAGTACGGCGACTTTTTAACGAACACACGGAAATACGATGGGATAGTTTCGCAATACGACGGAATCATCACCCCAGACCCAACCATCACCATTGGAATGCCCCATTGCATACAAGCAACTTCGACTTATATGAATCGGGCCATCGGCTATTACGAACAATGCAGAGGCATTTCCGTGATTCCGAACGTTCGATGGGGCGACTCTACGACATTTGACTTTTGCTTTCTTGGCATTCCAAAGCAATCCGTTGTCGCTATAAGCACACACGGCGCCATTGCCAAGGATAAGTCCAACCAAAATCTCCTCAGGCGAATCTTCAAAGATGGTTTAAGGAAAATGCTTGAGGTTCTAGAGCCGACGGATGTCTTGGTTTATGGCCGTATGCCATCAGATATTT
>DJRQ01000024.1 GCA_002440125.1 Caryophanales bacterium UBA6356
TCGAAAGTGGATCGAAGTGCTTCCTATTACGCCCGCTACATCGCCAAGAATATCGTGGCTTCTGGAGCTTGCAAAAGATTAGAAGTCCAGCTTTCTTATGCCATTGGGGTTGCAGAACCTCTTAGCATTGCCGTGGAAACTTTTGGTACCGAAAAAGTCTCGAAAGATAAGATCTTAGAAGCTATTCATCTTTATTTTGATGCACGCCCTGGCGCGATTATTACCGCTTTTTCCTTACGCAAACCTACTTTTAAATATGCTGAACTTTGTAACTACGGGGCTTTTGGAAGACCGGATTTGGATTTGCCTTGGGAAAAGTTAGATAAGGTGGAAAACCTACAGAGATTCTTTTTTAGAAAAGGTTAACATTTCATTTATATATTCGATATATTCGGAATAATATCTTTGATTTCTTGTCGTTTTTTATAACTCCTTTAAAATGATGGTGTAAGGGTTAATAGCCCTGGAGGTACATAAGGTATGAAATACCAAATTATCGGCAAGAACATTGAAGTCACCGATTCTATTCGTGCAGCCATCGAAAAGAAACTTGCACGCATGGATAAGTACTTCGTAATCAATGACGACGTGCTATGCCGAGCCGTCTGCAGCTCCTATAAGGTGGGGGCAAAAGTTGAAATTACCATTTTCTGCAAAGAGATGGATTTTAGGACGGAAGTAAGAAACAACGATCTCTATGCCGCCGTTGATATCGCAATCGACAAACTCGAGGATCAAATGCGTCGCCTTAAAACGAGGATGAATCGTTTGAAGGATGAAGATTTGGGTTTGGGTCGTTCTTTGGCGATTGAAAATCTCAAGGACGAGGATGATGAAGATGCCAATGAGACGCTTGTCCGAACTAAGTCAATTTATCTCGAGCCGATGAGTATTGATTCCGCTATCGCGAGAATGGACGCTCTTGGTCATTCTTTCTTCATCTATCTCGATTCCGAAGACAACGAAATTTCAGTTGCCTACAAGCGTCTTGATGGTGGGTATGGTGTTATCCAAGCCGAGAATAAGTTAAAAGACTAACGTAGATTATTTATAAAAACGCTAGGTTCTATCGAGCTTAGCGTCTTTATTATCGTATGAATTAACCAACAAAAACAAAAAGTTTACTAACATCATTTTTTGTATTATCATTCGACTATGAGAAAAACCCTTTCGAAAAAAGTCATACGGGGAAAAGAATATTTCTATCTTTCCTACCGAAAAAAAGGAAAACTTGTTTCTGAATATCTCGGATCTTCTTCGTCAACGAAATTTAAAAATTATCTCTATTCTTTGTTGCGTGAACCAAATTCATCCGGCTATGAGAAAGCTAAAAGAGAGAATTTTAAAAAAGGTTTCCCAGTTTGTTATATCGAGGATGGCCATATTGTGTACGAATATAAAAATGGCGCTTCCGAATGGATGAATGCCGCTTTCGAAGTGCTTAAGGTCAGTCATGAATAAAAAAATCGCTGCCACTCTTATTTTGGTGCTTGGGCCCCTTGGGTCCGGGAAAGGTACTTTTTCACAGTGTTTTAAGAGTTCTTTTTTAAGGACTTTCCCCACGCTTCCCCTTCAAGAGGGAATCAAAAGGAAAAAGTCGTTTTGCCATCAAAGCGATTTAAGCGATGACGGAGATTTTGTTTTAATAAAGAAAGCCAGAGATCAAGGCTTCAAAATAGTTTGCTATTGTCTCTTTGCAGCCCGCTTAGTTTGCCAGGAGAGGAACCGTTTTAAATGGCTTTCTAAGGGAGAATTATGGAAGGGAAGCGGCTTTCGAGAAGATTATGAGAACTTCTATGATCGCATGCTTGATGTCTATCCATCCTTAGATATGGTGTTTTTCGTCGAAAATCAGAAATATTTCCATTTTGTTGGCGTTTATAATTCCGTCAGTACGCCTTCTTCTCTTTTTGAAAAGAAGCTACGAAAAGAAAAGGGTTCTTGCGACCGCATTGTTAAGACTTAAGATTATTTTTAACGAAATTTGATTGTCATCGAGAAAAGTCCTAAAATATCGACCATGCCAATTGACAAGATTATCGCTACGGATTTAGATGGAACTCTTTTCTACCCAAAGAAAGCTTTTCGCATGGTTTCTAGGGCGAACAGGGCTTTTATTGATCGCTTTATGGATGATGGCGGAAAGCTCGTTCTCGTGAGCGGAAGAACTCCTTTTTCTTGCGAAAAACTTGCTTCGAAATTGGGGAGAAAGTTAGATTTTGTCGCTTGCAATGGCGCTTGCGTCGTTTCTAACGGTTCGCTTATTAGGGATGTCAGTTTTGAGACGCAGAGCCTTAAGAAAATGTTAGAAAACATCCGTTCCGAATATCCTCTTATGTTGACCGCTCTTTTTACGAAGCATAGAGGAATGGTTATCAAGTGGAGCGACTTAACGAAATTTACGGGATTAGGCTATCGTCTATATACCTTTTTTCAGTTCAATTACCGGGAATTATTTGTTTGTAGTGACCGCGTATTTTACGAGGAACTCGAGAAAGGCGAGGTCTATAAAATTCTTTTGATGTTCGGAACTTCGAAAAAAAAGATAGAAATGGCCGAAAAAGCGACTTCATTATTGGCTGAGGCTTATCCTGATGCTTCCTTTGCCTGGTCGAAGCAGGCGGTGGAAGTCACGCCGAAGAATTGCACGAAGAGCGATGGTCTTTTGTTTTATCTTGAATACAATCACTTGAATCACGATAATGTATTAGTTGTAGGGGATAGTGGAAATGATATTTCCATGTTTGACGCATTCCCTAAAACAAGCTTCTGCATGGAGCATTCGCCCCAAAGCGTCCAAGAACATTCCGCTCACCTAATCAATAGGTTTTATGAATTGGAGGACTATGTCTACCCATCTGCGGAGAAAAAATCCCCAAAGAAAGAAACGGAAAAGGAAGGAAAACGTTAATGAATCAAATTTCTGAAGTGTTGGCCACTCTCGAACATTACAAAGTGGCCGTGCGTGATACTCTTGAGTATACGCTTACAAAGGACAACTATGACGTTGCTGCGTTCAACGAGAAGAAAAGAAGCATTCTCATCGAACTCGAACAACCAACGCCCTTAAAATCCATCATCGATAACAGTGGTGAGAATGGGCAAAAACTCGAAAAGCTTATTCGTGATTTCTATGAACAAGTCTATGGCGAGCACAGCACAATCCTAAAAGCGGCCGAAGATGGTCTTCGGGTCGACCATGCTCAACACATTGCCATTTTCAAAGGCGTTATCCCCATCCACGAAAACATTGAGGCGATGGTCAAAGGCATTTTGGCCGATGCCCATAAGAACAACGTTGATGTGCAAAACGCCGAGGCTGTTGATAAAGCCGAAGAACGCCTTTATCGCGCTGTTGCATATCTTTCGCTCACCAATCAACTCATCAAGCTTTTTGGTGATTATAACCAAGCTCGCCGCGAGGCTAAAGGCGAAGAGACCGCTGCCTCTCGTTTTATCGGCAACGATATCAATCAAATCATTCAACTTCTCCAAACCGTTCGCGCCAATAGCAATTTGACTGATGAACGATATATGGGCGTCCAAGACAAGGTATTCACCCTTGTCGAATATATGACCGGGCGCCGTGATCTCCCAATGGGAAAAGGATTTGGTGAAGCCATCCGCGAAACCCAAGATGCCATTAATGGTTTCGTCCGCGAAGTCGAGCCTGCTTTCAGAGATCTCTATGTGCCATTCATCAACGAGCTCGTTGAAGCTGCTAAGAAAAATGGCAACAAAATCGGCGGTGGCGATAAGCCATCCGAAGAAGTTAAGGCTTAATTATTAGGTTCAAGTAAGGATTATTATGGTAGAAGTCGTTAAGAAAAAGACCAAAGTTTCAAAAGGCGAAGTGGCCTCCATCATTATCTATTCCATTCTTGGCGTAGCGGGACTCGTCTTTGTGGTCCTTGGCTTTATTAGCGCCTACCTTCCCAAAAAGAGCAGTGAAAATTGGACGGGAGAGGCCGCTTTTACGGAAGCGATGCATATGAGTTATCGCGTTTTTGGAGCGATTCTTCTCGTTGCTGCCGCTCTAATCGCTGTTATTTGCCTAAATCTTTTCGCTAAGAAAAGCGATGTGGATAATGAACGTGCGGAGCGTCGTGCTCAGCGTCTTAAAATTATCGCTGATAGTGATGCCGTAAGCGATAGCAAAAAAGCAGTGGAAGAAGCGGTGGAAGTTAAAACCGAAGCCAAAGACGAGACGAAATAGCTTATCTTCCTATCAAAAGCCTGCGTTCCTCGAAAGAAGGTGCAGGCTTTTTTATT
>DJRQ01000035.1 GCA_002440125.1 Caryophanales bacterium UBA6356
TTGTTCCTTTTTGCAATACAATATGAGACATGGATTTAAAAGAATCATTGCTAAAACATTTGCCAGAAGAGGAAGTGAGAGACTTGTTGTCTTCCATCGAAAACGGGAAAGTCACTCACGCCCTCCTTTTGAATACTAAAAAGATGTCCGACGAAGAGTTCCTGTCTCGTTTCCCAAAAGTTCGAAAACATCCTTTCGTGGAGCATGCCTATCTTTATGAAAAAGAGGATTACGAGTTTGGGAAAAACCTTCTCTATGACGATGGCGTCTATTCTATCGAAGATCCTAGCGCCATGATGGTCAATTATTTTCTCATGCCTCAAGCGGGCGATATTGTCTTAGATATTTGCGCCGCTCCGGGAGGCAAATCGATTGGAGCCTCCTTAGAAATGAACGACGAAGGACTCGTCGTCGCCAACGACATCAGTTATCCGCGCGCCAAGGCGATGTCTCAAAACGTCGAAAGAATGGGACGGGGCAACATGATTGTGGCGAGCACGGATTTTGTTTTCAGCCACATCCATTTCCGCGAGACTTTTGACAAAATCATACTAGATGCGCCTTGTAGCGGCAGCGCCATGATCCGAAAGAACGATAAAGCGGAAAAAGATTGGCGTTTCGAAAAGGTCAAAAGTTGCGCCAAAAGGCAATTGGAGCTATTGGAATTGGCTTATGACATGCTTAAAGCGGGCGGAACCCTTAGCTATAGCACCTGTTCCTTCTCTTTTGAGGAAGACGAAGCGGTTATCCTTTCTTTTAAAGATGCCCATCCAGAGATCGAAATCGTGAAATTGCCTGAGGATCCCTCATTCTATCGCTTAAAGGAATTGCCTGAAGCCGTTCGCCTTCATCCCAATCGTTTTGAGGGAGAGGGCCAATTCATCGCTTTGCTAAAAAAACCAGGAACCCTTATCGCGACGCCGAAAACGATCGTCAAAAACGAGCGATACAAACAGTTTTTGGCGGACTATAACCTCCAAGACAGAAGCAATGAGATGATGCGTTCCAAATTCTATAGCCTTAGCCAACATTTCGATATCACCCACCTTAACATCTTGCGTTATGGCGTAAAGCTCTTCGAGATGCGTCAAATTTATATACCAGACCACCACCTTTCGCATTTTTTGGGGCCGGAGTACGGTTTTGAAATCTCCTACGATGATTGCAAAGCCTATATCCATGGCGACACTTTCCCCTGCAACAAACCCGATGGCTTCTATATTGTTTCCTATGATAAGCAGAATCTAGGTTACGTGAAGGTTGTCCAAGGCGTCGCTAAAAACCATTATCCCAAAGGCCTAAGAAGAACCTTGGAGTAAGGGCTAACGGATCTTCCCTCTTTTTAGAGGGATTTTTTGATAGCCTTTTTCGTAAAAATCGAGATCCATCTTTTTAAAGGAAAGAACTTTCTTTTCGATTTCCTTTTGCACAAAAGAAGCCACTTCTTCCGTGTTCTTCCCTTCGTAATCTTTGGGGAAAATAGGATCTAAGAAAGCGGCCTCGACGGGGATTCTCTTGTCGTTTGGCGATGGCTTTAGGACGCGAAAGGTCCCATAAAGGGCCATAGGCAATAGGACGACATTGGCGCGCATTGCGCTTTTGAAAGAGCCAGGATGGAAAGGAAGGCACGCTGAATTCTCGAAATCTTTGTTCCTCGTTCCTTCGGGGTAGATAAGATAATTGGAAAAGCCGCTTCGAAGTCTTTCTTCAAGCGTCTTCATGATGCCTAAAGAGGCCCTCAAATCGGAACGCGGCAAAAACAAGCCATCTACGGAGGCGATGGCTTTGCCGATAAATGGGAACTTCTTTGTTTCTTCTTTGGCCACGAAAGAGATGGGAGAGGTCAATAAAGAAAGGCTGAAAAGGGGGTCATAATCGCTTAGGTGGTTGGAAACAAGAAGGAAAGTGATGCCTTTTTCTTCAAGCTCGCGCACCTTGGAATAGCCTTCTATATAGGGATCGATGCGAAAATCCTTATTGAGCCTCAGAACCAAGTAGCGGAGGCGATGATATCGTTTTAGAAGCGACTTTTTGCTCGGATTTTTCGCGTCTTTGGCTATGAAAAGAAATTCGTAAAGAAGGCGAGGGCCGATTTTTAGAACAACTCGAGGGTACTTTAGTGAAAAACTCATGCCCTCATTATATCACAATCGTTCTAAGAGACCTCTTTCTTATCGCGAAACGGAAGTGAAAATCTCATGCATCTCGGCAATGACGTAAAGACCGACTTTCTCTTTCGTTTCAAGCCTTCCTTTGAGGATGATAAGAGACCCTTTTGGAGCTTTCATGAAACAGGATTCTTTGCCGCCATACGTTTTGACGGGAACCTGATCGACCTCGTATCGACCGCCGCTTGGCGTAGCCACCACACGATCGATTTCGACATACCGAATGCTCGAGCTTAAAACTTCACCCAAGCGACCGGAGAGCGCGACTTCACTAATCATGCAAAAACCTCTTTTCCTTTTTCGGAATATAGGGGCTAAAAACAAATCCGAAGGTGCTTAAGATATGGCTTTCTTAAGAGCTACGACGAGCATTGAGCATTTCGGAACAAGAACGCTCATCGCTTTGATGCCAACCGGTAGAGCGTCCCCATCCATAAGGAGTATATCTTGGTCGGCATCGAGCATGCAGGTAAACGGTTCATTCGAAGGATTGAAGAAGACATTGACTTCCATGAATTCCTCAAGATCTCCGGAAAAAGTAATACGAAGGCCGGAGGAAATGTTTTCGATCTGGGTGAATGTCTTAATTTCTTCCAAAGAAGCGTTGGATAAAAATGATAATTTCTTACGCAGCAAAATGCAATCTTTAAAATAAAGAGCCATCGAATAGCGGCTATCCAGCAAAGAATAATCGAATTCGTTAAAATCGTCGCCGGCATTGTAAGTGTTGTCTTTGCCGTATTTCGTTTGCCCAATCTCCTCGCCGGCGTGGATAAAAGGAATGCCAAAAGAGAACAAGATAGCGCCCAAAACGAGTTTCGAACGCGCTAAAAGCTCCTTTTCGTCGCTTATATTCTTCGTGTAATGCAAGTAATCGTAATATGTTTTGTTGTCGTGGCATTCGACGTAATTGAGGCTTTGGGAAGGCGAGAGGAATCTCGGATGGCTGGTGCTTGTTTGTTCGCTGCTTCCGAGATAGCAGTAGCGAAAAGCATCGCGTTCGCTTAGATCTCCCCCGAAAAAGCGCTTAGCGACCTCTCGAAAGCCATCGTTAAAAAAAGCGAAGCCAGGAAGCATTTTGGCGTTATCCATAGAAGAGAGGGCGACTTTGCTATCGCCGCCCATATTCCACCCCTCTCCATAAACCATGAAGGAGGGATCTTGGCTTTTGCCATATTCCTCGATTTTTCGAACCGTTTCGACGTCGATTAGTCCCATTAAGTCAAAACGGAAACCATCGACCCCATAGAAATCAATCCACCACTTCGCCGCTTCGACAATCAGCTTTCGGACCATCGGCCTTTCGCTATAAAGGACATTCCCGCAACCGGAGGCATTGGAGAGTTGGCCGTTCTCCTTTTTGCGAAAATAGAAATTCGGAACGGTTTTTTCGAAAGAGGATGTTTGCCAGTCGTAAACGTGGTTAAAGACGACGTCCATAATGAGTCGAAAACCGTTTTTATGAAGGATGTCGATCATGGCTTTCGCATCTTTGATGCGAGAGAGAGGGTCCTCTGGATGGCTGGCGTAGCTGCCTTCCGGAACAAAGTATTGCGATGGGTCGTAGCCCCAGTTATAGCCCTTTTCGGGATGAAGCTCATCGACGGTTTTGAAGTCATAAATCGGTAAAAGCTGAAGGTGGGTGAAGCCAAGCTCTTGAAAATATGCCAGGCCCGCTTTATGGCCCATCTTGGTGTGGCGATTTTCTTCTATTAAGCCTAAATATTTTCCTTTATGGATGATATTCGTATTTTGAGAAATCGTCAAATCCCTTACAGAACCCTCATAAATGATGGCTTCTGTATAGCTCTTTAAAGGCTTTAAGCCTTCTTTCCATTGAGGCAAAAGAAAATCATCTTCGCAAAGGACGACGCTTCTTTCGCCATTGGCCGTGCTCGCCTTGGCATAAGGATCGATCGTTTCGCGAAGAACTTCCGAATTGACGACTTGGTAAACATATTGGGCATTCTTCCAATCGCCTTGCAAAAAAATGCTCCAAACACCATTTTCCTTCCGGGAGAGACAAAAAAGAGAAAAAACGTTCTCGTTTTGTTTTTCTATTTTTAGCGAAACGGAAGAGGCCAAAGGCGCATAAAGGGAAAAAAGCGTCCCATCCTTCTCATAAAGGGAGCCTAAAGCCTCGTTTTCGGCATCGAATTTCTCATCGAATCCCTCGAAGTCCGTCGCCTCGTCGACGCTTAATGGGACAAGGCCGTAATTGCTTTTTACAAAATAGCTATGCCCGAGTTCTAAAGGCGTTTCCAAAAGCGCCTCGGCGATGGCGTTTCCTTGGCTACTTGCAAAGCGTGTGACATTAAGGTTTGTTTCCTCGCGGTGGTCTTTTATAAGAGTGGCGTAAAACCTTTCGAAAGGAAGAGATGTCAAAAAGGCGATACGAATGAGCTTAGGAGAAACAAGTTTGGCCTCAATAAAAGTATCTTTCATAGGTTTTCCAAAACACATACGGCGAAGGCATAATCGCCATCATGGCTAATCGAAACATTATAGGATTTGCCTTCAAAATAAAGGACGGGTTCACCGCTATCGAGTGGCAAAATCTCGATATTCTTCATCGAAGTGAGCCTTAAACCGCTCCCTTTCGCCTTCAAGAAGGCTTCTTTGGCGGCAAAGCGGCCGCCAAGAAATTCCCTTTTATGGAAGGCTTTGTCATAAAGAGAAAGCTCTTTATCCGAAAGAATGCCTTTGGAAAGAGCCTCTTCCCTCCCGTCAATCCTTTTCAAATAAACAATATCACAGCCGACTTTCATACTAGTTATCCTTGGCTAAGGCAACCGAACTTTTGGCATTAGGGTCGGAATGAACGAGAACCCGGAAGCCTTTGCTTGAGCCGGCTACATCGGGTGCATTGGCGACGATTCCTTCTTTTTGAAGACGGCTGATGAGTTTGCCAGCGCGTGGGAAACCAACGCCGAATTGACGTTGAATTCGCGAAATCGATGTATATTCCATTTCCATGACGCTCGATTTGACGCTTTCATAGAAGCTATCGAGGGAACGCGCAGCCGCCTCGCTTTTGCTCAAAGGCATGATCCTATCTTGGACCGTTTCCGTCACCGCTTCATGATCGACTAAATCTAAGAACATAGGGCTATAATCGGGCTCCATCTGGCTTCGAATGAAATCGCATACGGCATTTATCTCATGGCCATCGCAGAAACAGCCCTGACAACGCGTGAAACCCATTCGAGACACTTGCCCACAATCGACGAGCATATCGCCATGTCCGATAAGCTCTTCAGCGCCACCAGACCCAAGGATAGTTTGGCTATCGATTGCGCTCGACATGCTTAGAGCAACGCGAACTAAGATGTTTGCTTTGATAGTGCCTGTAATGACTGAGACGCTAGGTCTTTGCGTGGCTATGACAAGATGAATGCCCGCGGCACGCGCTTTCTGCGCTAAGCGCACAACCGAATCGCCGACGTTTTTGCAACAGTCGCTTAAATCGGCGTATTCGTCGATGAAGACGACAATATAAGGCATTTTCGCGTAATCGCTATCGGAGACGAACTCATTGTTCCATTCGCCGATGTCCTTAACGCCAGCCGTCTCGAAGGCTTTGTAGCGCGTCTCCATTTCCTGAATGAGCTTATCAAGGCACACTTTCGCTTCGGAAGGCTCCTTGACGATAGGGCAAAGCAAATGGGGAAGATTTTGATATTTCGCCATTTCGACACGTTTGGGATCGATGAGGACGAGCTTAACGTCCTCTGGCCTATTGCGCATGATCAAAGACATGATAAGGCCGGTTAAGAAAACGGATTTGCCACTCCCCGTGCCCCCGGCCGTTAAGAGGTGAGGAAAATCTGCTAGATTGGCAAAAATCGGAGCATTATCGATATTGACGCCAAAAGGAACGTAAAGCCCCGTGCCAGGCTTTTGAGGAAGGGCCTTAACCATTTGTTTAAGGCTTACGGTGCTCGTGTGGTCGTTAGGAATTTCCAGACCGCTCGTATTTCTGCCACGCACGATCGTCTCAAATCGAACGCCGACGCCGTTTAAACGCACCGAAATATCATTCACGTATTTTGCCAAAGAGCCAACGGAGACGCCATCTTCCGTCCGAATGTTATAACGGGTGACGCTGGGGCCGATGGTATAGTCTTCGACATAAGCTCCCACATGGAAGCTGCTAAAGACTTCGTTAATCGATATTTTCCGTCTTTCGCAATTGAGCTTCTCTTGTTCCGCTTCGGGGCTAGGTGGGTAATCCTTAAGAAGATCGTAGGAAGGAAGCTTATAAGGTTTAAGCGGCTTTTTATGCGGCATGCCAAGGTTATCGAGAATCGCTTCTTTAGTGGGTTTGGCGGGAGGGGCCGTCCAATGTCCGGCCTCGCCTCCAGCTTGAACCAAAGGCGTCATGACATTTTCTTCGAGCTTCGCTTCGGGAATCGCGTTCTCGACGGGCGTCTCTTCTTTTGAACGCTCATCAATAGATGGTTCTTGAACGCTTTCAAGGGGTTCTTCTTCTCTTTCCTTTTCTTCATCTCTTCCCTTTTGTTCTTCTGGAAGCGTTTGAACATCATTCAAAGGCTTGTTTTCTTCCCCTTTCGGGCCTTCTTCGCATGGAGAAGGATCTTTCTTGACTTCTGAAGACAAGAAATTTTCGAAGGCGATAGGACTTGCGGTTTCTTTTTTCGGCTCCTCTGCCTCTTCTTCCTCTTTTCTCTCTTTAAGGGAATTCGGAACTTCTTTTGAAGAAGATTGAACATCCGTTTCTTCGAAAGGAGAAAAGGAACTGAAAGGCGAGTCAAGAGAAGCGTCGGAATCTAAAAGATTATGGATGGGGCTTTCTTTGGAAGCACCTTCTTCCAACATGGGCTTAACGCTCGAGCTTTGAGTCTTTTCCATTTCCATATTCGAGGTGGGATCGAAAATGGCAGCCGTCAAGCCGCTTCTTTTCTTTTCTTCGGAGCGAAAGGAAGGATTCATAGGCGTAGGGACTTCTTCAGGAATGATGGGGGAAGAAAGGCGACTTTCGAGGTTAGAAACGCTCCGAGATGGCAAAGGCTTCTCTGTGGCTTCCTCCCTTTCTTCAGGCATAAACGAAAAAGGAATGTCCTCGTATGATTCTTTTTCCTTGATCTTTTCCTTTTTCGCATCAAGGATGGCTTTTTGCGACTCTTTGATTCGCTTTTGGCGCTCGGCTTTCAAAGCGATTCTATGAGCAAGGGGGCCTAAAAAAGGATCGTAAAGGAAAAGGACAACGCCGGACAGCAGGAAAACTATCGTGCAAGCTAATGGCAAAGCCAAAGAATCCTTCCCAATGGCGCCTATCAAGGAAGTGAAAGGGACGCCCCCGGCATAGAGAATGCTATAGGCGATTTCGCTATGAGAGAGTCCTTCTTGGAAGGAGATAAAGAGAGCCGAAAGATCTTTTCCGTAGGAGAGAAAAGAGAGGGTTCCAAAAAGAAAACCAAGGCCGAAGAAAAAGAGAATCAAGCCAAAGATTTGCTTCCAAAGCAAGCGCAAGTTCTTCCCTTTAATAAGCAAAAACGCACTTAAAAGCAAAGATAAGGGAAGCAAATAATAGTATCCAGCATATCCAAAAAGCCAAATGACGCCAAAACCCAAAGGATTTAAAGAACCATATGGGGAGAGTAAAAAGAGAGTAGCGATCAAAAAAGCCATACCCCCTAAGGCTTGTTTCGTTCTTTTGATAGGAAAAAGATCGTTTTCCATCGATAAAATCCCCTTCGTTTTAATTAGATTTCAATAATAATAGGCAATACCATCGGTTCTTTCCCCGTTTGGCGACGGATTGAATAAACGCACTTTTCATAGACCAGTTGGCGAACCGAATTGAGATTCCAAGAGACGTTTTTGTTAATCGCATCGATCAAAGTCGAAGTGAAGACTTTCGTGATTTCGCGAAGTACCGCCTCTCCATCTTTGAGGATGAATAGACCCCGCATCTGAATATCGGGTCCAGCCACGATCGCGTGGGTTTTTTTATCGAGCGTGCAAGCAAGAATAACAACGCCTTCACTCAGTTTTTGGCGATCTTGAAGGACTTGATCCCCGACGTCTCCGACGCCCGAGCCGTCGATAAGGATATCGCCATGGGGGATCGATTCGTTTAGCACATGCCCACCCGTTTGATCAAAAAGGATGCTAAGACCGTTATCGAGCAAGAAGATATTCGTATGGTTGAGTTTGCCATGCATATTCATCGCAACTTGCGCATTCGCAAGAAGATCTTTATAGAAGCCTTTCACCGGAACGTAGTAATCGGGGTGAAGAACGCTAATCATCATCTTGAGATCTTCTTCGCTAGCATGCATCAAAAGGAACTCTTTCCGCGAAATGTTCGTCACGTGGCAACCGCTTCTAAAAAGCTCGTCCAAGGCATCGGTGGCTTCGATTTCCGTCGAATCGTCGCTTGGCGCGGCAAGAATGAAGAGGTCGCTCTCTTTTAGGCGGACATCGTGTCCATTATCGTTTTGCCCTGCGGCAAGAAGAGCGATTTTGCGATAGATCTTATCGGCGTAGCCCAAAACCAAAACAAGCATGTCTTGCTCTCGGATGCGATTGATATCTTCGTTAGGGGCAAAATTGGCGCTCGGTATGAGAAGTTGGCCGCTTTTTTGCATATCCGAAAGGGTTTCGGCGGTATCTTTGTCATAAGGGACAATCTTTTTCCGGTTGGCGATAGCCAAAGAAATCACTTCATCGATGTTATAGGAATTCGGCGTTAAAAGAGCGATGAAGGTCCTTCCTTGGGCATCCTTGATTTTATTGGCGATAAGAGGGGAAAGCTTATAACGGGGAGCCGTATAACCGCTTTTGGAAGCGTAAAAGCTCTCGGCAAACAAGCATAATGTCTTTTCCTCTCCGAGCTTCGAAAGGGCATTCATGTCATGAAGGTAGTTCTTATCGGCATTATTCTCGATCACGAAGTCGCTGGTGAAGATGAGGTTCCCATACTCGCTTTGGAGAGCGATGCCACTTGATAGGGCCGTATTGTGGGAGGTTTGGAAAAAAGTGATAGAGCGTCCATTGACCTTGAATGTGGAGCTAGGCGCCACCACACGAAAATCAAAAGAAGCGCAATCGACATCGACATGCCGGCAGAAATTTTGGAACATCGCAATCGTCACGGCACTTCCGTAGATAGGCGCTGGGACATCGCGATAAAGGTAAGCCAAAGCCCCCGTTTCGTCATCGTGGCCATGAGGCAATAAATAAGCCTTTACGCGCCCTTTATTCTCTTTCAAATAAGTGAAATCCGGTATGACATAATCAACGCCCGGTTGCGTTTTATCAGGACGTCTAACGCCGCAACCAACAACGAAAATGTCATTATCGATTTCAACAACATAACAACTCTTGCCGATTTCATCCAAACCGCCAAGGGCAAAAACTCGAATTCTCTCTGCCATACCTACTCCTAAAACAAAATCATTATAATTCTCTTGCTTCTATTTTTATACGGATTGCCGAAAAAATCTCCCTTAAGGGAGACGCTTTTGCTTGATAGCGCTTCCATCGGATGCTCTTTTGAGAGTGCAAACTCCTTCTTCAAGAACCATATAGGTGCTTTCATGCCCCCCTTTGGGGAAACCGATGGAGCCGGGATTCAAAATAAAATATCCATGCTCTTCGTAACCCATTTCATAAATATGCGTATGCCCAAACAAAAGAATATCGCTTTTCGAAAAAGGAAGGCTTTGATAACTGGGAGGATCGCCATGAAATAGCCAAAAATCCCTATCAAAAACCCTCTCTTTTGCGTTTAAAAGGGCATTCTTTCCTAAAACCATTGAATCCACCCGAGAATCGCAATTGCCCGAAATCCAAAGCGTTTTCTCCATGAATGGCAAAAGAAGCCGAGCAACCACCATCGGCTCATAGTCCGAAGGGACGCCATTTCTCGGGCCGTTATAAAGCAAATCACCCAAAAGCCAAATCCGATCGGGATTTTCTAAGGATAAACGGCGCACAAGCTCTTGGGCTTTCAAAGTTCTGCCGTGGATATCGCTCGCTACCAATATTTTCATTCTTTCCTCACCTTAATCTCCATCGTTGCAACCAAGTCGACACCTGTGTTCGCCAAATTCGTTAAAAGGATTTGACCCATTTTAATCGGCGCCGCCACAATAAGAGCATCGATATCCTTCATGGCCTCAAAAATTTTTCCTTTGGGAATTGGACGCTCGCTTTTGACGCTGCAAAGCTCCTCTTCGCCGCCTCTTACCAAAACCGTGGAGGTTACAACCCTTTCGGGCGAAAGCACCTCTTGTCGAGCGTATTTTTCCCCACGAGGACAAAAATTGCCTGTCACATGGAGTTCTTTGTCCACGCGAAGGTGGCAACCTCTGGGGCAGCAAATGCAAATAAGTTCTCTTTCTTCTTTTAACACGCTAGATCCTCTTTTCTTCGATTGAAAGAACGAAACAAGGTGCCTCTTGCTCGAAAAACGATCGAGGAAGGGCCACTATTTCCATTTCACTCGGAATCAAGAAAGGCTTAAAAATCCTTTTGATTTCCTTTTCGCCATTCTTCAAGACGATGAAAACGTTTTTCAAGGGTTTCCGAACGCGGAATTTCAGTGAAACCTTCTCCTCTTGGAGAGGGTAGGAAATAAAAGAAGGAACGACGTACCCAATGGATCCTTGGTTAAGGACGGGAACGCGTTTTTCTTCTTTTTCGAGTAACCCGCGAATATATCTTGATGCCTCTTTTCCCGCACTTCTTGCCTCCGAAACGACATTATCGGCTAGATCGTGAACATGAAGGACGTTGCCAGCGCTAAATATGCCAGGGATCGTCGTTTCGTAAAGGTCATTGACCAAGGCGCCGCGTGAGGATCCCCTTAAGGCCCCGGCCTTCTCGAGAAGGCTGTTGTTAGGAATAAGACCGACGCTAAGAACCAAAGTATCGCATTCGATTCTCTTTTGGCTGCCTGGTATAGGATTCAAGGAAGCGTCCACCGAAGAAAGTTCTATTGCTTCCAAGCGGTCTTTGCCGAAAACCCGCGTCACTGTCGTCGATAAATAAAGAGGGATATCAAAATCTTCAAGACATTGGACGATATTGCGGTTAAGACCATTGCTCCAAGCGCAAAGCTCGGCTACGCCAAGAACTTCTGCCCCTTCTAAAGTCAAGCGACGAGCCATAATAAGTCCGATATCCCCACTTCCAAGTATGAATACCTTTTTGCCAGGCATATAGCCATAGCGATTCAAAAGAAGTTGGGCGACGCCAGCGGAAATAACGCCACTTGGGCGATCGCCTGGCAAGGCTATGGAACCAGCGCTCCTTTCAAAACAACCGGCCGCGAAAAGTATTGCCTTGGCTTGGAGTTCAAAATAGCCCTCTTCATTCGAATATCGAACGATTTTATCCTTCGTTATCTCGGATACATAAGTGTTGCAAAGATAAGGAATATGGCGTTTTTCAACTTCCTTGACGAAGCGATAGGCGAATTCCGGACCCGTGAGCTCTTCTTTGAATTCGCCTAAGCCGAATCCATTATGGATGCATTGATTCAAAATGCCGCCTAGCTCGCTATTCCTCTCAAGAATCAGGATGTCCTTAATGCCTTCATCGAAGGCGCTAATTGCGCCAGATAAGCCAGCGCATCCGCCGCCGACTATTACCAAATCGACCTTTCTCATTCGGAAATTCCTTTCTTCGCCTTTCCAAGAAGAATTGGCGAATGGGGTTTCCCATAGTTTATTTTATCCAAAGAGACCTTTTGGTAAGAAGCCAATAGAGAGAGGACTTTCGCTTGGCAAAAGCCGCCTTGGCATTTTCCAAAGCCGGCCCTCGTTCTCTTTTTCATCGCCTTGAGAGTCAAACAAGGCAAAGATCGTGAGAGAACCTCCCTCATTTCCCCTAACGAAACCTCTTCGCAATCGCAAAGGATCTTCCCATAATCCGGATTGTCCTTTATAAGGGCGTCCCTTTCCTCTTTCGAAAGCTTCTTTGGGGAAATATAAGGTTTCACAAAGGGCGAATAGTTCGCGTTATGAGTAGGTTTTAAGTAAGGGACAACGTATCTTTCCACGATATATTCCCCAAGGGCTGGAGAGCTTGCAAGACCGGGAGACTCGATACCGGCGGCATTAAGGAATGAAGGGTCGCCGTTTTGAGGGCCTAAGATAAAATCATGGGTGCTTGGCGTCGCTCGCATGCCGCTATAAACGCGTATCGATTCATAAAAAGGAATAGATGGAACCATGCGGAGAGCCATTTCTTTGACTTTCTTAAGGGTCGGTGCATCCGTGCTCAAATCATCGCGATCGTTACCCGGTTCGCTACTAGGTCCAACAAGGTAATTTCCGCTTGTCGTTTTGGCAAGCAACACGCCCTTTCCTTTTTCCGTAGGCAAAGTGAATAAGACGGAATTCACCAATCCTTTAGCGTAATGGTTAAGGACATAGTATTCGCCTTTCCGTGGCTCGATTTCCCAAGATATCGGGCCAGCCATTTTGGCGATTTCGTCACTGTGGGTGCCGGCCGCATTGATAACGAGCCTCGTTTCATACTCCCCTTTGCTAGAAGCGACAACGTAGCCGTTAGGCGTTTTTCTTAAGGCGAGCACTTTCTCGTCTAAATGGAGGAAGACGCCGTTATCAATGGCGTTTTCAAGGGCATGCAAGCTCAGCAAAAAAGGGTTCACGATGCCACCTTCCTCGCAATAAAGGGCCGCTATCGCTTTTGGTGAGACGTTTGCTTCTTTCTCCCGAAGTTCCTTTTGATTCAAAATGGTGGCTTTAACCCCATTCTCCTTTGCTCTAAGGAGGAGTTCATTGAGTTTTTTGTTCTCTTCTTCCGAAAAAGAAAGAGTCAAGGTCCCGCATTTTTCAAAAGGGACATCAAGTTCCTTACATACTCCGCCCATCATCTTATTTCCAAGCACATTCATTTTTGCTTTGAAGGTGCCAGGAAGAGGATCATAACCGCTATGAACGATAGCGCTATTCGCCATTGTCGCCTCATCAGCGCCATCCAGATCCTTTTCGATGACCAAGGTCTTTAAGCAATATCGGGACAAATTTCGAGCAATGAAAGAACCAACAACGCCCGCCCCAATGACAATCACATCATACATATCACCCATAGTATAGCAAAACTTCTTAGAAAGTTGGTTTCCCGAAAACAAAAAGGCCTAGGACAACCCTAGGCCTAAAACGAAATGCAATTCTAGTGACGCGAACCACGTCCACCATCGCGGCGTGGGCCGCCATGGCGGTTTTGAGCGTGGAAAGAGGAGCTTTTTGGCGCGCGAGGAGCTTCTTCGACATAGCCTTCCGGCTTTTCTTCAAATTCGCGGTGGGAAAGTTTAATTTTGCCTTCCTCTAAGCCGATAACGACAACTTTCAAGGTGTCACCGACCTTGACGACGTTGGAAGCGTCATCGATGTATTTCCAGCCCAATCGCGAAACATGGCAAAGGCCATCGGTATCCCCAAAGAGATTCACGAAAGCGCCGTAATTCTCAACTCTGGTTACTTTTCCTTCGAAAATTTCACCGACTTTGGCTTCCCGGACGATGTTATCGATTCTCTCTTTGGCTTTCTCGATCATCTCCTTATCGGTGTGATAGATGGTGATACGTCCATCGTCTTCCACATCGATCTTGACATTGCCGCAGGTAGCGATGATGTCGTTAATCACTTTTCCACCCGTCCCAATAACCTCGCGGATTTTATCGGGATTGATAGAGAAAGTAACCATCTTAGGCGCATATTTGCTGACTTCTTTGCGTGGTTCAGCGATGCATTTTTGCATCACTTCACGAATTTCTGCCCGGGCCTTTTTGGCTTGCTCGAGCGCTTCGCTTAAAACTTCGCGCGTCACGCCATGGATTTTGATATCCATTTGAAGGGCGGTGATGCCAAGCTTGGTGCCAGCGCACTTGAAATCCATATCGCCGAAGTGATCTTCAAGACCTTGGATGTCAGTGAGGATGGTATAGTGGTTCGTTTCTTTATCGGGGCTACGAGTTGGATCGTTCGTGATTAAGCCCATAGCAATACCGCTAACGACGTTCTTTATAGGGACGCCAGCAGCCATCAAAGAAAGGCAACTGGCGCAGATGGAAGCTTGCGAGCTTGAACCATTGCTTTCCACGACATCGGCAACGCAACGGATCGTGTAAGGGAATTCAACTTCGCTCGGAATGACGTAAGAAAGGGCTCTTTCGCCTAAAGCGCCATGGCCGATTTCCCGACGGCCTGGCATTCCCATTCGACCGATTTCGCCAACCGAATAAGGCGGAAAATTGTATTGGTGCATGAAACGTTTTTCGCCTTCGTTGGTGATTCCGTCGATCACTTGGGCATCGCTAAGAGGACCTAAAGTAGTCGTTGAGATGACTTGCGTTTGGCCACGGGTGAACATAGCAGAGCCATGCGTCCGAGGTAGAAGATCAATCTGGGCGTCAAGAGGACGAATCTCATCCACTTTTCTTCCATCGGGACGAATCTTTTCTTCGATGATGAGAGTGCGGACAACATGCGCCACCATGCCTTCGAGGATATCCTCGATCATGAGCATTTTCTCAGCATGGGCTTTTTCGTCTTCGTCTTTAATGCTGTCATATTCTTCGAGGACTTTCTTCTTCAAAGCATCGACGGCGTCTTGTCTTTCGAGTTTATCGAAAATACGAACGGCTTTTTCTAAATCGGCGCCGATTTCTTCTTGGATATGCCTCTTGATGGCGGGATCAGCGGTAAAAAGCTTGATTTCGCGTTTCTTTTTCCCTGCCGCTTGAATGATTTCCTCTTCGAAAGCGCAAAGTTTCTTGATGGCTTGGTGACCATACATAATGGCATCAAGCATCTCCTCTTCAGGAACCTCAGCCGCCCCGGCTTCAACCATCATGATGGCCTCTTTGGTGCCGGCAACGGTCAAATTGATGTCGCTTTTGGCCTTTTGCTCTTCGGTTGGGTCGATAACGAACTTACCATCCACTCTTCCAACAACAACTCCTGCCACTGGCCCATCGAAAGGTATGTCGCTTACGCAAAGGGCCAAGGAAGCGCCGAACATAGCAGCCATTTCCGGGCTGTTGTCTTTATCGCAGCTCATGACCGTACTAACGATTTGCACTTCGTTGCGGAAGCCTTCCGCAAAAAGAGGGCGGATAGGACGATCGATGAGACGGGCCGCTAAAGTTTGATGATCATCGGGGCGACCTTCACGGCGCAAAAAGCTTTGGGGGATCTTCCCAGCCGCATATTGTTTTTCGATGTAGTTAACGGTAAGTGGGAAGAAGTCGCCGCCTTTTGGCTCATCGGCGCAACAGGCGGTGTTTAAGACGACCGTCTCGCCAAAGCGCACCAAAACGGCGCCATCGGCTTGCTTGGCAATCTCGCCAAGTTCGACTTTGAGGTTTCTTCCTTCAAAGTCCATTTCGAATGTCTGTTTACTCATTCTTTGTTTCCTTTTTTTATAACTAACTAACTCTATCACGAAACGCGAAAGATGTTTAGATAAAGAAAAAGCTCCCCCAAAGGGGAGCAACCAATTCGTATCGCCAATTATTTGCGGAGGCTAAGGGAAGCGATAAGCTTCTCATAGGCAGGGCGATTGTTCTTTTGAAGATAGGAAAGAAGAGCGTGGCGCTTTCCAACAAGCTCCATGAGGCTTCTTTTGGCAACCGCATCGCCATGATTGGCCTTAAGATGGGCGGTCAAATCGCTGATTCTCTTGGTGAGGATAGCGACTTGAACCTCGGTATTGCCGGTGTCTTTCGCGTTTTTGCCATACTTTTGGATGATGACGTTCTTTTCTTCTTTGTTGAGCATTTCTTTTTCTCCTTGTTTATTCTTAGCAATGACAAAGTCTCGTCTTGGAGAAATGTCGGCGAGACAATGACATGCCGCAAAAGTGACTATACAAGTTTCTTCAAGGAATGCAAGAAGAAAGGGAGCTTTTCGCCCTTTTGTGCAAAAAAAGAGAACGCTTTCATCATGAATTTATTGTTTATGCGTGCGCCCGAGTCTAAAATTTCGAACGTCGAGGACTCGGAGGTTTTTTATGGACATTCGGAATATCGCTATCATTGCACACGTCGACCATGGCAAAACGACCTTGGTGAACGCTTTGCTCACAAGCTCTCACACCTTCCGCGACAACGAAGTGGTGACAGACCGTATGCTCGATAGCAATCCCATCGAACATGAACGGGGTATCACGATTTTGGCGAAGACCACCGCTGTTCGTTATAAAGATACCAAAATCAACATCGTGGACACTCCTGGGCATGCCGATTTCGGAGGGGAAGTCGAACGCATCATGCATATGGTCGACGGATGTCTTCTTTTGGTCGATGCCTACGAAGGCACAATGCCTCAAACCCGTTTTGTTTTGAAAAACGCTCTCGAAAACCATATTAAACCCATCGTGGTCATCAATAAAGTCGATCGACCCAATGCCAATCCCCAAAAAGCAGTCGATGAAGTCTTAGACCTCTTCATCGAGCTTGGAGCCCCAGAAGACCTCTTGGATTTCCCAGTTTGCTATGTGAGCGCTTTAAATGGAACCTCCTCCCTGGATCCGGATCCCAAAACCCAAAAGCCTGGCATGGACCCTCTTTTTGACATGATTTTGGCCAATATACCTGCGCCGAAATGCGATCCTTCTTTGCCATTCCAGATGCAAAGCGCGCTTCTAGACTACAACGATTTCGTCGGAAGAATCGGCATTGGAACGGTAAGAAGAGGATCGGTTAAGGTCGGCGATACCTTAACCGATATTCGAAAAGATGGCTCCACCACCAATTTCAAAGTGATGAAGCTCTATACCTTCTTCGGCATGAACCGCAACGAGGTCAACGAAGTCGTCGCTCCCGATATCTGCGGCATAGCGGGCCTTCCGGATATAGGCGTGAGCGATACCCTTTGCGCTCCTTCGACTTTAGAGGCCCTCCCTCCCCTCCGCGTCGATGAGCCAACGCTCCAAATGGAATTTGGCACCAATAGTTCCCCAATGCGGGGCCAAGATGGCAAGAAAGTAACGGCTCGCGTCATCGAAGAACGCCTCTACCAAGAAACGCAAAGAGATGTTTCTTTGCGCTTTGAGAGAGTCCCAAACAAAGAAAGTTGGATTGTTTCGGGAAGGGGCGAACTTCATTTAGGCGTCTTAATCGAGAATATGCGTCGCGAAGGCTTCGAACTGGAAGTCGCCAAACCCCAAGTCATCCAGAAAGTGATCGATGGCGTCAAATGCGAGCCTTACGAAGATCTGCAAATCGACGTTCCAAACGAATTCGTCGGCGATATGATGACCTCTTTAGGAAATAGAGGCGCCAAACTGGGCGATATGAACGACAATGGTTCTGTGACCCGCTTGAATTACGTCATTCCTTCCCGCGGCCTCATCGGCTTCGTGAGCAACTTCCTTACTATGACCAAAGGCTATGGCATCATCAACCACACCTTCAAAGAGTACCGTCCTATCTATGCCCACGATTTGGGCGAGAGAAATATCGGCGTGTTGGTGTCTACCGATAAAGGCGAAGCCACTTCCTACGCCCTTCAAAAGGTGGAAGAGCACGGCACGATGTTCATCACGCCGGGCGATATATGCTACGAAGGCATGATCGTTGGCGAACACCGTTATCCCGTCGATTTGGCCGTCAATTGCACCCAAGCTAAGCCAATGACGAACGTTCGCTCGAGCACCCGCGAGCTTATGATCGTTCTCAAAGCCCCGCGCAAGATGTCCCTTGAAGCATGCTTGGATTACATCAACCCGGATGAGCTTGTGGAAATCACACCAAGCGCAATTCGCATGCGAAAACGCATTCTCAATACCGCCGAACGGAAGAAATTCGACGCCCATCAAAAAGCCGCCAAGGAAGCGCTCCAAGGCAAATAGAAGCGTTTGGAAGGCCTCTTTCTTAAGAAGGAGGTCTTTTTAGATTAATTTCAAAACCGAATCTCTCAACATCCGAGCGCATTGATCGAGATTCTTTTCGTATTCTTCGGCACTATTCGAAGAATCGCTCACTAAGCGCAAAGCGCAAAATGGCAAATTTAGGCCAAAGGCGACGCTGGCTAAGGAAGCGGATTCCATATCGCAGGCAAGGGCCTTCCATTCTTTTCTAAGAAAATCCTTTTTGGCCTCATCGGCGATAAAGCTATCGCCGGACACTTCAACGCCTTCGCTCACGATATTTTCCCCGCGAAGTTTTAAGACCAGGAGATTATGGAGGGCGATATCGCTATCGAAATAGACGCGGTTTGGATTGAAAAATAATCCCCTTTCATCCCCGAAAGCAGTCGTGTCGATATCGTAATTCACAAAGGAAGAAGGGGCGAAATAGGTGAATGGCGGAAGAAGAAGGTCGTTTAAGGAACCACTTACGCCAAGATTGAAAACGGCATCGACTTCCGGATAAAGGAGAGGGAGAGCGCTTAAAGAGGCAGCACTAAGCGATTTCCCAATCCCGGAAACGCATAAAACAAAAATTTTATCTTGAAAACGTCGCTTTTCAAAAAGGGCAACCCCATGTCTCTCTCTTTCCAAAAGAGTCGTTTCCTCGAAAATAAGCTTGGCTTCTTTTTCCATGGCGAAAACAAATGCTTTCATAGACGTTTCCTCATTTCTTCTAAATTTCTTTGCAGTTCTTCCTTCAAATCCTCTAGGCTCGAGAATTTCTTTTCTTGACGCAAATAAAAAGCGAAATCGACGTAAAGAGTCTCCTCATAACAATCTCCTTCGAAGCCATCCAAATAGACTTCGACGATATTGTGGGAAAGTTTGCCCACCGTTGGCGCCTCGCCCACATTTATAAGGGATTTGTAGCATTTTCCACGAAGGAATGAAGAACCGCAATAAACGCCCCTTGTTGGCAAAACATATTCAAACGGATCGAGATTGGCCGTGGGAAATTTGATTTTTCTCCCATTTTGAAAGCCTTTCTCCACTTTCCCACATATTTCATAAGGCCGACCCAAAAAGGAAGCCGCTTTCGAAACCTCGCCTTGCAAAAGGAGGGTTTTGATAAGACTCGAGCCGACTTTCACGCCATCTTCTTTCAAAAGAGGATAAGCGAAGGTTTGAAACTCTTTTTTTAAATCCGACGCCTTCCCGCTCCTTAAAGCGCCAAACGAATAGTCCTCGCCAACAACAAGGGAAGAGGGTTGGAGTTTTTTTAAGACAAGGGTCATGAAATCCTCTTTGGAAAGCCTAAAAAAGGAAGGATCGGTCTTGAGGACGAAAACGTTATTTACGCCATAACGCCCAAAAAGGCGGATTTTATCAAAGAGGGTCGTTAAGACTTTCTCCTTCTTTTCCCTTTGAAAAGGAGGATCTAACAAAAGAACGGATGGATCACCCATTTCTTTCGCTTTTTCGATAAGCATTTGATGCCCCAAATGAAGCCCATCAAAATTTCCCAAAAGCAAAGGACCAGAAACCTTAGGAAGAGAAGAATCGCGATAAGAAAAAGCAAAAATACCCATCAAAAGAGCCCTCTTTCCGCTTCGAATAGGCTATCTCCGATATTTTTATAGATAAAAACAGCTTTCCCCTCGAAAAGGAGCAAAAGCCTTTCCTCATTCGAGGAAAGACGGATCTTCCTCCCATTAAAGACGTCTTTCCATTCCTCTAAGCTTAGGGAATAGGTCTTCAATTTCAAAAAGGGCGTCGGATCAAGAATGTCTTCCTTGGTTATTTCCGATAAACGTTTGGCCTTCGAAACCGATACCCCCGCATCTTCCAATCGACGAAGAGATTCGAGATAGCCATAAGTGCCAAGCTTTTGAGCGATGTCTTCTCCGAGCACCCGGATATAGGTTCCTTTTTTGACAAGCGCTTCGAAAGAGATTTTGTTCCCTTCCAAAGAAAGGAGTTTCAACGAATATATTTCGATTTCTCTTTCCTTGCGTTCGACCGTTTTATTCTCTCTTGCGTACTTATAAAGAGGCTTCCCATCCACTTTAATGGCGCTATAAAGAGGCGGCTTTTGAAGGCTCTTTCCTAAAAAACCTTCGAAAACCCTTAAAATCGTACTCTTTTCTAAATCCGGAACCTCTTTCTTAAAAAGAAGCTCTCCCTCTTTGTCCCCGGTTAAGGTCTTTGCCCCTAAAACCAAGGTCGCTTGATATCTCTTTTTTCCTTCTGGCAAATAAGGAAAGAATTTCGTCCCTTTACGAACTCCGACAATCAAAAGACCGGTGGCAAAAGGATCGAGAGTGCCGAGATGACCAACTTTACGAGTGAGAAAAAGCTTACCGATCTGGTTATCGATAAAGCGAGAAGTCATGCCTTCCTCTTTGTCAATAAGAACGAGCCCGTTTTCATTCATATCATCATTATAGTTATTTTTCGAAAAAGCTTAAAGGTACGCTCGATAGCCATGAAATCAAGATATATGTATAATCCTGGATATGGATTATTTAAGAACGCTGCTTTCAAGCCTCCGCAAAGCGGATAACGACTTCTCTCTTATTGACGATGGCGATAGAATCGCCGTCGGCTTAAGCGGAGGAAAGGATTCCCTCACCTTGTTAAGGCTCCTTTCCATCTATCCGAAATTTTCGAAAAAGAATTTTAAAGTCTTTCCCGTCTTCCTCGATCTCGGCTTTGAATGGAATCGAGACAAACTCGAACCTTTAAGGCGTTATTGCAATTCTTTAGGAATGGAACTCCATGTGGAGGAAAGCACGTTCGTCTATGAAGTTTTAAAGGCCAACGCCAAGGAAGGGAAACATCTTCCTTGTTCCATTTGCTCCCGCATGAAAAAAGCAGGCATTAATCGCTATGCCAAGGAGATCGGATGCAACAAAGTCGCCTTCGCCCACCATAGCGACGACGCCGTCGAAACGCTCTTCATGAATATGATCCATGGAGGAAGAGTCGCTACCTTCGAGCCGAAAATGAAACTCGAACGAGCAAATATCACCTTTATTCGCCCCTTGATCTATTGCCGAGAAAAAGACATACTCGCCCTTTCGAAAGAAGAAGGTATGCCTGTCACCGATACTTGTTGCCCCGCCAATAGGAAAACGGACCGGGAAGAGACGAAAAAGCTTCTCTTCGAAATCGCTAAAAAATATCCCGAAAGCGAAGAAAACTTCCGCCTATCTTTAACCAACTACAAGCCTTTTTGCCTTTATTGGAATCGTTTTGAATTCGAAGCGATGGAAGACCCTTCGATTGCCATCCGCCCTATCTTAAACGCCTCCGATATGAGACTCTCCAAAAGAGCGGCGAAAAAGCCGCGGAAGAACGAAGAGAATTACCTCATTCTTAAGCATCATAAATTGATTGGGGAGTTCTCGCTAGAAAGAAAAAATAAACACCATATCGTTCTTTTCGGAATAAAAGGAGGAAAAGAAGAAACAAAAATCGCCCTAGGGGAACTCCTTCGTCGCGAGGTTAAACTCGTTAATCCCTTGAAAGTGGAAATAGAAGGCAACAAAGCCCTAGCCCTTTCTTTTTCGATGCTCCCTTCTTTCGATTCCAAAAGGCGTTACTACAAGAACTTCCTTCATTTCAAGTAAAATGAAAAGGGGCCGTAACGCCCCTCTTTTTTGGTTTTTGACTAGAAGCAAAATGGCTTTTGGACTATTCACTTCATTCCTTTTTTGGCGTTTTCGATCTCTTCCTCTTCTTTTTTTAAAATCGCATCAAGATGCTCCGCTTCATCAAATCTCGAATCATAAATGAAAAGAAGCTCTGGAACTTTGTAAACATCCATCTTTTTGGCTAAGGAAGAGCGAATATAGCCCTTGCAACGATTAAGCTCTTCCAGATTCTTCTTCGGATTCTTCGAGCCCAAGAAAGAGACATAGATTTTGGCGAGGGAATTGTCGCTATTGACATCGACTTCGTTGACGCTAGGCAAGCCAAGCACTCTATTTTTAAGCTCGAAAGTCAAAATATCCATGATATTCCGAGCGATAAGCGCTTTGACGCGTCCATTTCTATTGGCCATTACTTTTTCTCCGTTAAGCGATAGCCCTCGATGATGTCGCCTTCCTTGATATCGTTAAAATTTTTGATGGAAAGACCGCATTCATAGCCTTCGCGGACCTCTTTGACATCGTCTTTGAAACGTTTCAAACCAGCCAATTCGCCTTCGTAAATGATAACGCCATCGCGAAGTACGCGAACTTTTTCGTTCGCTTCCAAGTTTCCGCTTGTCACATAGGAGCCAGCTACGGTGCCAACGTGCGAAATCTTATAGATGTGTCGCACTTCGGCTTGGCCTGTCACTTCCTCGACTTTCTCTTTGATGTAAAGTCCTTTCATGGCTTTTTCCATCTCTTCGATTATCTCGTAGATAATGCGATGAGGGCGGATTTGGATCTTCTTCTCATCCGCTTTCGCTTGAATTTGAGCGGTCGGACGGATGTTATAGGCATAAATGATAGCATTCGAGGCTTCCGCTAGAAGAAGATCGCTGTCGTTAATAGCCCCAGCGCTCGCGCTAAGGACTTTGACTTTCACTTGGTCGTTCGAGAGCTTTTCAAGAGAACTTTGGAGGGCTTTGGCAGAACCATCGGTATCGGCCTTAATGAGGACGTTGATGTCTTTTATTTTGCCGGCGTTAACAAGATTGTTGAGGTCCTCAAGAGACAAAGCGGCGCTTCTTGAACGTTCTTTCGCTTGCGTTTCTAAGGCCCGCTTCAGAGCGATTTCCTTGGCTTCTTTCTCGGTTGGGAAGGCCATAAAGCGATCCCCGGCGCTCGGAACGCTTGATAAACCCGTTACGCTCACGGGCGTACTAGGGCCGGCGCTATTGAGGGTTTTGCCGTTTTCATCGGTCATTTTACGGATTTTCCCATAAATATTCCCGACCACGACGTAATCGCTATGGTTAAGAGTCCCATTTTGAACAAGAAGGGTGGCTTTAGGACCTTCGCCTTTATCCAAATTAGCCTCCAAAACAGTTCCGATCGCATAACGGTTGGGGTTGGCCTTTAATTCCATCATATCGGCCGTCGTTTCGATAGCATCTAACAAATCGTCAAGGCCTTGCCCTGTTTTGGCGCTCAAAGGAACCATCAAAACATCGCCGCCATAATCCTCTGCAATGACATCATGAGCCATAAGCTCTTCCTTGACGCGTCGAGGATTCGCTCCCGGTTTATCCATCTTATTGATGGCGACGATGATTTTGCAATTCGCCGCTTTAGCGTGATTGATAGCTTCGATGGTTTGAGGCATGACGCCATCGTCGGCGGCCACAACGAGCACCACGATATCCGTCACATCCGCGCCTCGAGCGCGCATGGCCGTAAAGGCTTCATGCCCTGGCGTGTCGATAATCGTTATCTTTTTGCCATGGTATTCTTTTTGATAAGCGCCAATGGCTTGTGAAATGCCACCGGCCTCCGAAGCGGCGACATGCGTCTTTCGAATGGCATCGATAATGGAGGTTTTGCCATGGTCGACGTGGCCCATAACCGTCACTATCGGAGCTCTTTCTTTCAGATCCTTGGCATCGTCTTCGATTTCGAGCTCTTCGAAATGCTCGGCATCCACCACTTTCTCTTTTTTGAAATCGTAGTTGAATTCAAGGCAAATAGTCCCGATTGCCTCGTCATCGAGCATCTGGTTAATCGTCACCATCTTCCCTTGCATAAAAAGGAACTTGATAATGGAATTGACAGGAACATTAATGGCTTTTGAGAGCTCTAGAACGCTTAAAGGCTTGGAATAGACGAAAACGCCACCGTTGACTTTCGCGAATTCCTCTTTTTTCTTCCCTTGTGGGCGAGCCTCGAAATTGGCTTTGCGATTCCGCTCTTGTTGCTGAGCGGCATTCTTTTTCGAGAAATAACGTTGTTTTTTCATAGAACTCTCCTTTTCGTTAACGCGCTTTCGACAAAACCGCCATCGCGGCCTTTTTGTCTAAGACCCCAATGAAGGTCACTTCGCTTCGGCCGAGTGCAGAACCGAGTTCCGCCATCGTCAATGGCACCTCCAAAAGGGGCAAATGGCGAGACTTGATCTTCTTTTCGTAGCGAAGCGCTTCGCCACTTTTCGCATCGACGGCCTTCAAGAAGAGCGAAACTTGATCCATATGGTGCCAAAGATTCGCTCCGATCTGAATTTTATTGGCGCGAAATAGGAGCCCGATAAAACCCAGAAGATTTTTTTCGCTTTCCATCGAAATAGGCCTTAATTGTCGTCGTAGTATTTATCGTTGTCGTACTCGTCAAGATCGATATCGTCATACTCGTTTTGAGCATTCTCTTCTTCTTCCTTGGCGATTTCGTCGAGCTCTTCTTGGGAATAGATCGGCATCGCTTCTTTCGGCATCTCTGCCGGCGTGATGCGGGCGACTTCCTTTTCGCTTATTTGGTGAGGACGCTTGCTCTTGACCCATTTGCCTTTAGCAGGAGCGTCTTTTTTCTTTGCGCTCTCTTCGAGATCCCTTTCGAGAGCGTCCAAGGTCGTCGTTGTCTTGACCTCCACCGGTTTTTCAAGTGGCTTGGGTTCTTCTTCTTTAAGAGGTGCGGCTTCTTGGACCGGCTCGGAAACGGGCTCGGCCTTCTTTTCTTCTTCTTTGATTTCCGGTGAAGGCGTCGGAGCTTCCTTGTTTTCAAGATCCTCCGCTTCCAAAGCGAATTCTTCCTCTTCTTCCGCGCTCATCTCTGGCATTGGAGCAGCGACAGGTCTGGCATTCTCGGCGTTTTCTTTGCGCTTCAAAGCCTCGCTTAGAGACTTCTGGGCGTAAGCTTGCCGTTCTTTTGCCTTCTTTTCTTCTTCAACGCTCTTTTGAAGCTCTTCGTAGCTCGTATATTGGATGCCTTCTTCCTTGGCTTCGCTTTCTTCAAGAATGTCAATGCTAAAGCCCGTAAGTTTGTTAGCTAAGCGAGCATTGGCACCTTTTTTGCCAATGGCCAAAGAGAAATCATCGTCCTTGACAACCGCCGTGGCAGTAGGATAGGGCTCGGCATGAAGGTCGTCGATTTTAACGCCGATGACATGAGCAGGGCGAAGAGACTCGGCAATGAAGAGAGCGGGGTTATTGCTCCAAGCGATGATATCGATTTTCTCTTTTTCTTTGCTGCCGTTTCCAAGTTGCGAGACGACCCTTTGAATGCGAGAGCCGCCAGGCCCGATGCAAGCGCCCGTCGGATCAACATCGTCGTTGGTGCTTGTGACGGCGACTTTGCTACGAACGCCCGCCTCACGGGCGATTCCTTTGATGATTACAGTACCATCATAGACTTCGTGGATTTCTTCTTCGAAAAGGCGTTTCAAAAAGCCTTCGCTGGCGCGAGTGACCATGATTTGGGGTCCTTTGGGAGCCTTAGGCGCGTGTTCGCCAACTTGTTTGACTTCTTGGAGATAAACCTTCACGGTATCACCAGTCCGGAAGCTCTCATCGCCGATCATCTCATGGCGAGTGAGTTCGACGCTGGTGCGACCAATGTTGATGAAAACGCTGCGGTCATCAGCCTTTTCAACGACGCCCGTGACCATCTCACCGATATGATCTTTGTAAATGTCATACAAAGCGACGCGTTCGGCTTCGGCGATGCGAGAGCGAAGCAAGCTCTTCACGCTCATGGCTGTCAATTTCGTGAGATCGCTAATGGGGCAATAAAGAGCATAAGTGCCGCCGATTTTGATGTTCTTTTCTTCGGCTTTGACAAGAGCGATGAGATTTTTGATCTCCGGCTTTTGTTCTTTTTTGGCCTCATCAAGGCTTTCTTCCAAGTGCTCTAAAGTGTCCTTGACATCCTCTTTGGCGTCTTCTGGGGAAATCTCAAGATAATCGTCTTCGACTTCTTCCACGACCTTTTTCTTTTGGCAAAGGGTTATAAAGCCATTCTCTTCATCGATATTGGCTTCCACAACAGCGTCATCCCCGCCTCCTAAATGTTTGATGTAGGCGCGTTCGATGGCTTCTTTTAAAGCCAGCACCACCGCTTCGTGGCTGATGCTTTTGCTTTCGGCGATTTGATCAATCGCGCTTTTGAATAGAATCGGATCCATTTTTTCTTCCTCTTTCCTTTTTTAGAATTGAATCGCTAATCGTGCGGTATCGATGGTGCTACGATCGATAAGTATAGCCTTCTTTCGGCTTTTCTCCTTCACTTCAAGGGTAATCGTATCTTCTTTTACCTCGAGCAAAGCGCCTTCGAGGTCGTTTTGTCCTTTGAAGGGGGTAGAGAGATGCAAATGAACATAGCGCTTGGCATATTTCTCAAGCTTATCCAAGCCGATGGGCTTCTCGCTTCCTAAACTCGATACGTCGAGGGTATAAGGACCGTCGATAGGGTCTTTTTCGTCAAGAATGGGGTTCACTAAATCGCTAACCTTCACGATGTCATCGAGGGAAATCGGATCATCGCGGTCGACGACGATTTCCAAAACGAGCCCATTTTTCGTTTTCTTGAGTTTCACGCTATAAAGGGTGTAACCCGCTTTCTCTAAGGGTTCTAAGAGAGCGTCCTTCACTTTCCGAACTTCGTCCATGGCACCTCCTAATAATAGAAAGAGTGGCCCATAAGGTGCCACTCAGCCTTTACGAGTATTTCGCGATGCCTCTTCAAGGATCATCGCCCATTAATGATATAAAGAGCGGAAGCCCTTTGCAAGGCATTTCGACGCATCAAAGAAGGTTTTCCTATCGAAAGAAGCCCTTAAGCTTTCTTGGAGACAGGATGCGCTCCATCGTTCAAATAAAGGACGCCCAGGCAATGAGGACCGCAATGCGTGCTAATGGTCGCGCCGGCATGGGTTGGGTAGATGTTCTTAAATCCTCTTTCCTTAAGCTTCTCTTTCACTTTTTCGACGATTGGGTCCTCCATCGAGGAGAAAGTGATGAAAACGTTCTCCAAATCGGGGTTATGGAATTCCTCCAAAGTGGCATTGACATAGTCCAAGACCCATTTCTCGGTGTTCCCGCGGAACTTTTTGGCGCTATGCATTTTGCCCGTTTTCGGATCCATGATGATTTGAGGTTTTATCTTCAAGAGATTGACGCCTAAGCGCGCCAAAGCGCTGCACCGTCCGCCTTTATAAAGGTATTCTACGTTTTCAAGGCCGAAAGAAGTCTGATCGTTAGGAATTCTTTCTTTCACCTTTTCGACGATTTCAGGCGCGCTATAGCCATTCTCTTTGAGCTCCGAGGCATAGATGGCCAAAAGGGCGATGCCCGTCGAAAGGACCATGCTGTCGATGACAAATATCTTCCCTTCGAATTCCTTCTCCGCCGCGAAAGCGTTTTGGCAAGCGCAACTGATGCCACTCGAAAGCGAAATATGGATAACCTCGTCGTAATCTTGAAGAAGCCTTTTGAAATAGGCTTCGAATTCGCCGACATTGATGGCCGAGGTATGGGGAAGATGTCCGGTGCGAGAAACGAAATCAAAGAGATCTTGGCTCTTAATCTCGCCATCCTTGCCTTCCTTTCCATCCATCACAATCGTGAAGGGAATGGTATGAATATCGAATTTTTGAAGCAATTCCGGCGTAAAATCGGCCGCCGTCTCAACGGAAATCGCAATTTTGCTCATTTGAAAACTCCTTTCAAAACATACTTATTCTAAGGAAACAAGAAGGAAAAATCGAAGAAAATATCCTTTTAACGACGTTTTTTTTACTTTTCAAAGCAGAGAAAGAGATAAAGAAAAGAGGCCGCGGTCGCGACCTCGATAGAGATAAGGGAAGCCTTATTCCGGCATTCTCATTGGGTAAGGAAGATAATTCAACGTCTCGAGTTGGTCAAGAGTCACTAAACCAAAAGGAGCGTTAAGAACGGTCGGGATGCGGTTAACGATTGTGGCGCAGGTATGTTCCACCGTGGCCGGTTTAACGACGTGGAACTCGGTATTGGGCTCGCCCGTGATCTTCCAATCGCACATATCGCCATCGTCTTTGCCATAGACTTTGCCAATGCACTTGGTCACAAGATCGATTCCTTGGTGGGTTTTGGTCGTAACAACAGCCGCCATGCCGATGCATTCCCCTTTCTTAAGGACACGGCCCATGGTCTTCGATTCGATGTCTTTGTCCCCGAAATAAGGTTCGGCATGTTGCTCGATAGACATAATCGAAAGTCCAAGGCGCTCGGCCAACGCTTCATTGCTATTCCAAACGTAGCAAGGAACGATTTCGGCGGGATGGGCCAAGGTCTTTTCGAATTCCTCGGCACTTAAGCCGACACCATGGGCTTTCGCCAAAGCGAGTCCATATTCCTCAACGTTATAAGAGACGGCCCCTTCGATTTTCTTGATGCTATGGCATCCGCCAGCGACCAAGGCCACCATATTGACCCAGAAGACGTCTTCCATGCCGCTTCCGACAATCGTGCAGCCATTGTCTTTTGCCGTTTTGTCGAGAATATTGGCAAGATAGGCGCTAGTGGTTCTGGCATAGGTCATCTCTTCGCAGGTAGTGATAACGTTAATGCCGCGTTTTAAGCATTTCATGAAGTGAGGGAAGCAATCGCTCACCAAGCTAAAGAGAGTCACGACAGCAATATCCGCATCGCAACTATCAAGAACCTCATCAGCGTCCGAGCTGATCTTGACGTTCAGCTTATAGCCAAGACCGCAAACTTCCCCTAAGTCTTTGCCGACAATCGCCGGATTATTGTCGATAGCGCCAACGATTTCAGCGCCTTTATCGACAAGGTAGCGAACGATATAGCGGCTCATCTTTCCACATCCATATTGGACGACTTTGATCTTTTCCATATTGTTCTCCTTTCAAAGCGCTTCCATTTTAGTTAAAAAAGGAAAAGAGAGCAAGGATATCGGTATCGAAATAACGATATACCGAAAAACAAAAAAACACGCGAACGCGTGCCCTTTGCTTTTTGGTGCCCCGCCGCAGAGTCGAACTACGAATTGGTCCTTACCATGGACCCGTTATGCCGTTTAACTAGCGGGGCATCGCCTTCTTCCGAAAGCGTTATCGATTATAGAGACTTCTCCTCCTTCTCGCAAGGCTTTTGTGAGAATTCCGACACTTCGGATGAAGATGCCCGTTAAAGGACTTCTTCCCCCATAAGATCGTAAACAAAAGCGCGTTCGATTTTGACTTTGACGCGCTCCCCTACTTTATGCTCTTTTAAGCCCCTGAAGAAGATGCGACCATCGATATCGTCAGGCGCATTCCAATAGCTCCGGAGAAGATAAAGCTTTTCTTTGGGATCGAAATGGGTCACAAACCCTTCCATCACTTCTCCCACATGCTCCTTATTGCGCTCATAGCTCGTGCTCTTGGCTAAACGCATAATCTCGTCTTTTCTCCTTTGCTTTTCCTTTTCGGGGACTTGCGAAGGACGCGAATAAGCAGCCGTCCCTTCTTCGCGAGAGTAGGTAAAGACGCCAAGGTGATCGAAACGGACCTCTTTCAAGAATTCCAAGGTCTTCTTATGGTCTTCAACGCTTTCGCCAGGAAAGCCGGCAATAAGGGTCGTGCGAAGCGCCTTTTTGGGGAACAAGGCGTCGATTTTCTTGAAAAGCTCCCTCATTTCTGATACGTCGCCATGGCGATTCATCTTCTTAAGAACCTCATCGGAAGCGCTTTGGATGGGGATATCGAAATAAGGCTCGATATGCTTCGAATCGCGAATGAAAAGAAGCTCTTCGTCAGTAATTTCCTCTGGATAGAGGTAAAGAAGCCGAATGGATTGGAAACTAAGGGCATCAAGTTCCTTTAAAAGATCCAGCATATTGGGTTTTTTGTTTTCGAAATCAAGGCCATAATGCATCGGATCTTGCGAAACGAGGCAAATCTCCTTGACGCCTTTTTTCAACAATTCTTTGGCATCCGAGAGAATGTCTTTCAAAGGTCTCGAAACCATCCTCCCGCGGATCTTCGGAATGGCGCAAAAGGCGCACATATTATCGCAGCCTTCGCTGATCTTAAGATAGCTTGTGAAGGGAGAAGTGGAAAGAACGCGGCGCGAAAGGTCGAAAGGAGAGAGAGGTTCTTCTCCTAAAAGAGCGGAAAGCTTCATGTGCAAGGATGGGTAGTCGCGAAGCGGAACCCATAAAGCCACTTCCGGAATGGCGTTTCGAAGTTCTTCGAGATTCCTTTCCACAAAGCAGCCAAGGACCACCACTTTCGCTTTTTTGTAGCGCGTCATCTCTAGAATCGTCTCGATGGATTCGGCTTTGGCGCTTTCGATGAAGCCGCATGTATTGACCAAAATCAAATCCGCTTCTTTGGGGTCGTTTGTTATTTCGTAACGCTCTTTCGGAAACATCCCAAGAAGCGCTTCGCTATCGACGAGATTTTTCGCGCAGCCAAGCGATACAACGCCGATTTTTTTCATGGCCTTACCTCGTATGCTCCTTCATTTGGTATAAAGACTTCGGAAATGGACTCTTCCCCATAATATCTCCGCATCGTTTTCAAGAAAGACTCCTTTTCTTCGTTAGGCACGAAGCAAAGGACGGTTCCGAAAAAGCCTCCCCCCATCGCTCTTGCGCTTCCTTTTTGAAGGAGGCTTTGAGCGCGGGAAACGCATTCGAAGGGAGAATGCGAGAAATTGTCGGAAACCATCACATTCTTCAAAAGGGATTCTTGAGAGAGTTCCGTTTCCCTAACGATTTCCAAAAAGAGGTCCCTATTCCCCTCTTGAAGGGCCTCAAACGCCCTTTGGACCCGACGAACTTCTCCGAAATAATGAAGCGCCCTATTCCGCTCGCTTTCCGTTAAAAGAGAAGGCAAAAAGGCCTTTTCCATGAAGGAAAGGTAATCGCAATCGGCCAGGCGCTTCTTCCCTAAGGCTTTTCCCGCGGCGTTTTTCATGTCGTTTGGGATAGTTGCGTAAAGCCCGCTAAGGCCCTCATGCGATCCCCCAGGATTCACAAGATAAAGGCTTAAGCCCCATTCCAAAGGGAAGGAAACCGATTCCACGCGGGGATTCTCGGGATCGAAGAAATCCACATAGGAAACGCCTCCAAAAACCGATCCGCACTGATCGAGGAGACCGGAAGGCTTCCCGAAATAGACGTTTTCGCTGTATTGCCCACCTTTGGCCATCGTCTTTTTATCGATTTTCCCTTGGTTATAGAAAACGTTTTGGATGGCCAATATAAGCATTTCGTAGGCGGCGCTGCTCGAAACGCCAGCCCCCTTGAAGATGTCGCTGGTCAAAGAAGCTTTGAATCCTCCGATTTTGTAGCCTTTTTCTCGCAAATAGGAAAGGCAGCCTTTCGTTAGGCTTAGCGATGTCCCGACTTCCTTTTCTTTTAGAGAAAGATCCTCGATCGAAAAACGAAAAGGCGGGTAGCCTTCGCTAGCGACTTCCACGTTTTGGCTTTTGGAGACGCTTGCGAGAATGGAAAGCGAACAAGCCGAAACAAGGCATTTCCCACCTTGGTGGTCGGTATGATTCCCAAGGAGCTCGAGCCTTCCAAAGCTTTCAAAATGGGTAAGAGGCTTCTCTTGGAAAGAAGCAAAAAAGAGTTGGTCGCATTTCGATATCCGAGCTTTATTCATAAAAAACCTCCTTCAAGAAGCGGTGCAAGCCTCTATTGCCGTTTTCATCGTCCTTATAAACCGCCACGTTTTCCAGGATCCCTCGACAGACATTATTGATGTATTCTCTCGATGAAATCTTATCCTTCTTCATTATTTCAATCATAGGGAAGAAGGGCTCGATATCCGGATATAGGGATATTGCTTCCTCTTTCGATAAGCCTCTCGAGACAACGTCATCCACTTCTTTTTGCTGACGAAGCAAACGAGCTGGAAGAATGAAGAGGCCAGCCGCTTCGATAAGGCCAATGCCTTCTTTTTTGATGGGGTGGTACTCTTGGTGCGCGTGGAAGATGCCATCGGGATAACGCGCATCCGTACGGTTATTCCTTAAGCCGATGATAAGACGATAGGTGTCGCCTTTCTTCTCGGCAAAGGGGGTGATGGTGTTATGCCTTTCTTCGCCAATCCCCGAAAGGATATCGCAACTGGGGTCGGAATAAGGACGCCACGCTTGGAGGATCCTATCGCCAAGCGCCTCAAGATCAGAACGGTCCTTTCCCTCAAGGCAAAGGGCGGTGATATAGAAATCAAGGATGGAAAGCTCGCTTCCTTTCGCCGTCTTAAAAACGACTTCTTTCTTCGGCGCTTTCAAAAGAGGGAGTATAGGCTCGCCACCTTGGAAATGCTCGTGATTCAGAATCGAACCGCCGACGATGGGAAGATCGCTATTGCTACCGATATAGAAGAAAGGGAAACGGTCGACAAAATCGAATAAGCGCGTAAAGGTCTTTCGACAAATGGCCATCGGCGTATGTTCTTTCTCGAAAGCGATAAGATGCTTTGGAAAATAGCCATAAGGGGAATATTGCAAGAACCAGCGCTCCCCCGCCAAAGAAAGGGAAACAAAACGTATGTTGGTCCGGGCGGCGTGTTTCATATCCCCATAATACCCGAGATTCTCTTCGCAAAGAGGGCATTTCGGGTAATCCACGCTTTGAACTTTTAGAAGCTTGGCGATGTCTTTGTTGTTTTTCTCGGGTTTCGAAAGATTGATCGAGATCAAAAGAGGGCTGCCCTTCTCAAATTTCGCTTCCCACAAAAGGTTCCGATCGACTTTCGTCTTTTGGAAATAATGATTGTCGATGGAAAGCTTATAAAGCCAAGAGAGGGCTTCTTTCCCTCCACTTTCCTTTTCGATATTCAAAAACATCTTTTCGGTCGCGCTCGGCAAAGGGGAAAGAAGGCCGAGGATAAAATCGGCTGCCCTTTCGCTCTCGCTTTCGCTCACCTCTTGGAGAGCCAGATCTTTTTGAAGTTCCTCTATCAAGGTGTCGGGAACCTCCAAAGAAGCAATCTTTTTCTCATCTATTTCGCCTTCGAAGGGCGAGGCCAAATGAAACTCGTGGAGAAGGATATTAGAGAAATAGATGGCATCCTCTTCGTCTAAAAAGAGATGGGTTTTGGCGTAATAAACGAATTCTTTAAGCGTTTTTTGAAGCATAATCATTTCCTTTCGAAGATATATTCAATAAAGCGGCTTTGGCCCTTTTCTTTCGAGCAAAGCATCTCGTCTTTCCTTAGGATATCGAATTCCGGTTCCATGGCAAGGCCAGAATGAGGCTCTTCTAAAAAGCCCGTATAAAGCTCGGTTCCGTCTTTTGGATAATTAAGCGCATAGCAAACAAGAGTCGGATAATCGGTGTAAAGCTTCATGGAAAAAAGAGGGCTTTCCAATAAGGCGGCCTCATCCCTTTGCTTTAAGAGCAAGAAGGCATGGTCGATGCCTTTGGCGGCGCTCTTTAGGAGATCTTGGGCATCGAGTCTTTCCTTTAAGGGAGTCAAAGAGGAAAAATCAAGGTCCTTGGGCGTTTTTTCAAAGCCCAGAGGGATTTGCTCCGCATCGTATTTGGTGCTTTCTTCGGCGGCGATGAAAAGAGAATGGTTGGAGACGTTTTGATAGCCGCCAAGATTGAAATAGCAATGGCTCGTAAGGCTTAAAGGGGTATCGCAAGAGGAATGGCTCCGATAGGAAATCTTTAGACGCGGCTCTTTCTTCGCGACTTCATAGATCACTTCCGTATCGACGCTTCCTGGGAAGCCTCCTTCCAAAGCGGGGCTATGGACCTTGAAAGAAACGAAAACGGAGGCTTCGTTTTCGCTTACCGAATAATCGAATTTCTTATAGCCATATCCGGCGCTTCCCCCATGGAGCGTATTTCCGTTTTCCCCTTTCTCGAGAGAGTAGTGCTTCCCTCCGAAAAAGAGATCGCCACCCTTGATTCTTCCAGCGATTCGACCGATGGTCTTTCCATATTGCCGAGAAGTTTTAAACCAGGCTCGCTTATCCTTTTCGGCGATAAGAAGATCCTTTCCATCGAGCTTCATTCGGTAAAGACCCGCCCCCACATCGCAAAGCAAAAGCTCAAAATGGTCGTCATTGCGAAGCTCAATCCAATGGGCTCCTAATTCTTCAAACACTTTCACTTCCATTAACATAGCTCCTTTAATATGTTCTTTAGCTCTTTTTCGCTAAGTTCTTTCGGAACGGGGTAAAGAGGATTCGCCTCCTTGGCGGCGTGTTTTGCCAACGCTCCCAAATCCCCTTCCTTGATGACCCCCTTAAAATCCTTCGGTATCCCCATGCGAGCATTCATTTCCTCGATATGGGCGATATAAGAGTCCGCTTTTTCCTTAATCGAGGCATCATAAGGCAAAAGAAGGCTGGCATCGGATAAACGCGCAAGAGGCTTATAAACGCTTTTGCCATATACTCTTAATAGTTTCGGCAAAAGAATCGCGTTGGCTAAGCCATGCGGAACATTATAAAATCCGCCAAGCGCGTGCGCCAAGGCGTGCACATAGCCAACATAGCTTCTTGTGAAGGCAGCGCCAGCCAAATAAGAAGCTTTGAGCATCGCTTCCCGCGGCTCTTGGCTCAGGGGATCGCGATAAAACGCTTCGAGATTTTCAAAAATCAAGCGCGATGCTTGAATGCTATAGGATTTGGTTTTGCGCGTCCGGGCTTTTCCGATAAACGCCTCCACCGCGTGCGTTAAAGCGTCCATTCCCGTGGAAGCGATAATATGGGGAGGCAAGGTCTTTAGGACAATCGGATCCAAAACCGCAAGGTTCGGGATGATATTCGGATCGTTGATGGAGAATTTATCTTTTGTTTTTTCGTTTACGAGGACCGCTGCCAAAGTCGTTTCGCTCCCCGTTCCGGCGGTCGAAGGTATGGCGATAAGCATTGAAAAACGCTTATGGACTTTCAAAAGCCCTTTGAGTTTTTCAGGGTTCTCTATTTTATTGGCAACCATGGCTCCCACCGCTTTAGCAGTATCCATGACGCTTCCACCTCCTAAAGCGATAATGGAATCGCAATTCCCTTTAACGAAGGCGGCCTTGGCCCCCAAAACACAACTGAAGGTCGGATTAGGAACGATTTCGCTATAGAAAATAGGATTGTAGTTGCTTTCCGAAAGGCTTTCCGAAAGGCTCTTATAGCATTCCGATTGGAGGAGATTGGGAGAAACAAGAACAAAGGGACGGTAGAAGCCTTTTTCGCGGAGGTAGGAAGCGATTTGTTTTATCGAACCCTCCCCTTCGATGAGAGGAGGGTTCTTGATGGCAAGCAAAGGCATGCCTATTTTATTTAAGAAGAATTGGTAGGTGCGACAATACGCCTTTTCAAAGATATTCATAGAAGACTCCTTTATAGCAATGGTGCAAAGAGGGACAAAATGGCCCATAAAAGCCATTTTTTCCGTTTTTGTCTTTTCCACGATTCGAAGCGGATTTCTTGGCTAACCTCAAAAGTGTCGAGAAAGTCTTGCTTCATCTTAGGAATCGCTGAGTTCTTGATTAACAAAGTGCTATTCTCGCTATGCAGATAAAGCGAACGATAGTCGAGATTGATAGTGCCGATGCTGGCTAAGGAATCATCCACCACAAACATCTTTTGATGGACGAAACCGGGCGTGTACTCATAGATTTTTACCCCTTTCGAAAGGAGCTCCCCATAGTTTTTCCGCGTCAATTCAAAAACCATTTTCTTGTCGGGAATATGAGGGACAAGAAGACGCACATCCACGCCGCTAAGCGCGGCTCGGATGATGGCGTCTTTCATCTTTTCGTCAGGCAAAAAGTAAGGCGTCGACATATAGACGTACTTTTTGGCGCTTCCTAGCAAGGAGATATAGACCTCCTCCCCGATAGGCACTTCATCATACGGGATATCCCCATAAGGCAAGACAAAGCCATCGTTTGGAGGAAAGCCGCCATCTTCGTCGATATAGCGTTCCGGTTCATAAAGGCGGTAATCGATTTTCTTGCCGAGTTTGCCAAAGTTGGTTTCATAATCGGCCAAAAAGAGAAGGGTATAGCCATAAACCGCTTTCCCCTTCACCATAATGGCATTGTCTTTCCAATGCCCGAAACGTTTTTCGCGATTGATGTATTCATCGGCAATATTGATGCCGCCAGTGAAGGCCGTATGTCCGTCGATAACCAAAATCTTACGGTGGTTCCGATTGTTCATTCGGACATCCAAAAAAGGCTTGATAGGACGGAAAATGTGGGCCTTGATGCCTTCTTTTCGGAGTTCTTTGTCGTAATGGGGAGAGGTCGCCCCAAGGTTACCGACATCATCGTATATAACGCGAACATCCACGCCTTCTTTTGCTTTTTCTTTGAGTATGGAAAGGATTTGGAACCACATGAAACCCGGTTTGATGATGAAAAATTCCAAAAAGATGAAGTGCTTGGCCTTTTTGAGCTCCGAAAGCATTCTCGGGAAAGCGTCATCGCCTAATGGGAAATAAGAAACCTCGCTATGGGAGAAAAGGCGCCCACTTCTTTCCTTTTCGATTAAGGAAGCGATCTTCGCTCCCTCTTGAGAGCTCTTCTCTAGAGCTTCCTCTTCGTCTAATAAACGCGGCTCTTCCGATAAAAGCTGGTAATACCTCTTGCTATAGGCGACCGCTTTCCTCGTTTTAAGCTTATGGGCGAAAAGCAAATAGAAAACAACGCCAAGAAAAGGCAAGGCCACAATCAAAAAAAGCCAGCTAAGCTTATATTCGTTCTCGGCGCTGCTATTGACGATGAAAACGCCTAAAGCAACTGAAAAGAGCCAAGAACCGACGATGAAATAAGTGGCGTAATTGCTTTGTAATCCATCATTGAGCAAAGTGACGCAAAACCAAGCGACAAGGCCGATTTCGGCAAGCACAAGAAGAATCGTGATGGCTTTGGTCCAAATGCCTTTGGCAAAAAATTTCATCATCCCTATTCTAGCAAAGCTAGAAGAGAAAAGGGGAATTAATCGACATCAAGCGCTTCGAGGCCTTTTTTGTTCTCTCCCGTTTGCCTTTTCGGAGCTTTGACGAAGAGGAAAATCGCAAAGGCGAGGCTCATAAAGCAAAAGGCGTAAATCGGTAAGGCGCGCCATTGTTTGGTTCCTTTGAAAATAAGGCCGATAAGGATCGGGGTCACGCTTTGGGCAATCATGCTCGCGGTGTAGTAATAGCCGGTAAATTTGCCAATTTGCTTGCTGTTACAGAAATCCACGACCATCGGGAAGCTATTGATGTGAATAAGAGAAGAGCCAATGCCCATAATGCCAAAAACAATAAAGAGCACCCAAGGGCCTTTGGTTTCGTAAGTAAGGGCCGCCCCATCATTTATGCCACTGGGGACGAAGATGAAGCCAAGATAGCAAAGAGCAACCACGGCAATACCGATAAGAACCGTCTTTTTCCTTCCGATTTTATCGGCTAAAAAGCCAGCGACCAAGAAAGTCAAGGCCGAGCAAATGCCATTGACCAAATCGAGGCTGCTTTTAAAACTCGTGGGCGAATCCAAATAGAACATGGTGTAAGAGCTCATGAACGTTTCGACGGCGTTAAAGGCCATAAACCAGCAGACTTCCGAGGCCAAAATAAGAAGAAGGGCTTTTTTGTTGGCTTTGCTCATCGGGGCGTTATCGTCGACTTGATCGACTGTTTCGCTCATCTTATCGCCACGCTCCATCTCGCTTTTCATCGCTAAGGCAATCTTATTTTCCTTCACTTTCCAAACGAGCACCAAAAGGGAAAGAAGCATTACCACGCTAGCGACTAAGAAAGGCACTTCGATCCACCATAGCTTCTCATAGGAATTCGTTTTAGACGCATCTAGATAAGAACTGAAAGGCATGATGATGCCAAATAAAACCGCCACCGCGCCTCCGATATAGCCGATGATATTGATAATGCCATTGGCTTTGCTTCGGAGGGGTTTGGGAGTGACGTCTGGCATAAGGGCGACAGCCGCCGGACGGTACATCATCATGAAGCAAAGAACGATGACCATGGTGGTGATAACGCCGCCAATCCCCACGGCGTAGTTATCTTGAATCATGCCAAGATGGAAGAAGACGGGAATGAAGGGAAGGGCGATCGCGCTTACCACCGTTCCCACGATGATAAAGGGCATTCGGCGCCCTAATTTGGTATGCGTTTTGTCGCTTAAGGAGCCGAAAATCGGCATCAAAAATAAAGCGGCTATGTTATCAAGCGCCATAATGATGCCAACGAGATATTGGACATCGAGAAAGAGGTTTTGGTTCTCTGGCAGCTTTAATGCGGCCGAATCCACACCGTAAATCGACTCGGCGAAAAGATAAGTCAAAAAGGAGCCGCAATAGGAATTGTAGATGCCCCACAAAAGCAAAATGCCAAAGAAGGCAATGCCGATAAGGCAAGTCCTTTTGACATTGAGTTTCATTTTTTTAGGCTTTGATGACGTTTGTTCCATAAATGACCTTCTTTCTTTCGATTGTTTATCGAACCTCATTTTCTTAGAGGCGCCTTCCACTCAAATCCTTCCCGCAAGAGGAATTCCTTTTTCTTTTCGTTAAAGCAAGAGACGCTAAACTTCTCAGGATGGGCGAGGAAAAATTCCCGAAGTTCTTGATTGATAAGAGGCAAAACCTTGATAAAGAGAGGGTTGGTCTCAATGGGATCATAGAGAATTTCAGGCCCTTTCTTAATGAAAGACATCATTTCCTTGGCCTTTTCTTTGCCGAATTGAAGCACCAATGTCTCATAATTCGGCAAAAGGCTTGCTCTTTCTTCCTCGCTAAAACGGAAGCAAAGCGAAATATTTCGCATCATATAGAGGTAGCTATCCTCCCTTTTTCCACATCGGAAAGCCAAAAAGGAGGCATTTTCGGCCACGAAGCGCTCATTCCTTACGTCCTCGAGTTCGCTAAAAGCCAAAAGCAAAAGCTCATAGGAGGAAAGAGCTTCCTCTGGCAAGAAGCGCTTGCTATTCTTTTTCAAAACCTCAAGCGCATCATAAGCCCACTCTCTCCCCTTATAGGGCTCTTTATCGTTACTGAAAGCGAAAAAGCAAAGCAAATCCAGCGCCAATAGATCATTGGGTTCTTGCATAAAGCCGTTTTTATAGGCGCTTTCGCGGAAGGAAATGGCTAAGGAAGAGAAGCCCTTTGCCTTCTCTTTCATGATTTTCTTAAAAAGATAGTCGTAGCCGCTTTCGGCTTCTTCCAGGCTCATCTTTTCCTCAGTTTTCATCTTTTCCCCGCCTTAGAAAATGATCTCGAATGTGCTTCCTTTTCCAAGTTCGCTATTCACTTTAACACGATAGCCGTTATTAAGACACAAATGTTTGACGATGGCTAAGCCTAGGCCAGTGCTGTCGTTAGAACGGCTCCGCGAGCGATCGGCGATGTAGAATCTTTCGAAAATGCGCGGCATATCCTTTTTCGCAATGCCTACGCCGGTGTCAGAAATAGAAAAGCTTTTGGAATCCAAATGGATCTCGAGCAAGCCGCCTTCTTTGTTGTACTTGATCGCATTGCTAATAAGATTTTCGAAAATCATCGACAAATCCTTAGCGCTTCCTTTTAAAATGGTTGGTTTTTCGTCTTTTATGAGCTTAATCCCCTTCTTCTCGATCTGCGGTTTGAAAGTCAAAAGCATCGACTCCACCATCGCTAAAACATCCACCTCTTCCTTTTTTTGCGGAAGATTGGACTCGATGCCGAAAAGAGTGAACATCCCTTCGACGATGGCTTTCATGTGGAGAGCGCTTTGGAGAGTCACATCGTTGGCTTTCAAAAGGCCTTCTTTATCGTTCACGATGCCATTTTGGATGAGTTCTTGGTAACCGATGATGGAGGTCAAAGGGCTTTTAAGCTCGTGAGAGGCGTTTTGAAAGAATTCCTTCCGTATTTTGGCAGCCAGGCGATTTTCCGAAACGTCAAGGACGAAAAAAGCGAAACGATAGGACTCCGCCTTGGTATCGTTGGCGGTCGGGATAAACAAATAGGTCTTTTCGCCTATTGGGACGTCAAAGGAGTGAACAATCCCTTCGAAAAGAGCGCGATAGTTGCGATTGGCTTCTTCGCCTAAGCCCAAAGAAGGGAAGTCTTTCCCAAGCGTTTCTTCCCGCGTCTTCCCTAAATATCCTAAAGCGATGTCATTGGCATCTTTCACTTTGTAGTTGTTGTCGAAAAGGAGATAGCCTTGCCGCATATGGGAGATAAGAAAGTCGTCCTTCTTCTTTTCTTCCATCATCTCGCCGAGAAGCTTTTGATAGGAAGAAAGAGCTTTTTTTACGGCGAAAAGAAGATCTTTTTCATCGCCTTCAAGAAAGAAGTCCGGGCATTCTTTCCGAAGCAAAAGAAGTTTTTTCTTCTCTTCCTTCTTAATGGCAAAAGAAGCTAAAAAAGAGCAGCAAACAGCAAGGAGGATGGTCCCTAGAAGAGAGATAAGAAGAACCCGATAGGAGCACTCCTTTTCTTCGCTAAAAAACAAAACGAGAAAAGAAAGGCCCGACAAAAGAAAGCCAAAGCCGAAAAAGCAAACAAAAGGAAGCCAAAAACGCCTTTTAGCCGTTCCAGCGGTATCCGACGCCGTAGACCGTTTCGATGATTTTCCCATCTTTATCACCTAATTTCTTCCTAAGATCCTTGATGTGAACGTCAAGGACCCTCGATTCATAGCAAGCGTCGTTGCCCCATAGTTTCTTAAAGAGCTCGTCGCGCGTAATAACTTTATCTTTATTCATCGCAAAGAAAAGCAAAAGCTCGAATTCGGTGTAGGTCAAACGAACAGGCGTCTCTTTTTCGAAAAGTTCGCGCCGCGCTGGTATCAAAGTGAAATCGCCAAAATGGATGTTTTCGGAGGTTAAGATCCTTCGAGCCTTCGAGTTCACGCGGGAGATGAGTTCAAGAACGTCGAAAGGTTTGGAAATATAGTCATCCGCGCCAAGTTCGAGGCCTTCGATTTTGTTTTCAAGAAGCGTCTTAGCGGAAACGATGAGAATCTGAAGAGAATCATCATGATATTCCTCGCGGATCTTCCGAAGGACGTCTTCCCCTTTCATTTCCGGGAGCATGAGATCCAGCAAAAGGATATTCGGCTTCTTTTTCTGATAGTCTTCCAAAAAGGAAGTGGGCCTATCAAAGGTCCGAATCTCATATCCCTGGCTTTTTAAGGCCAAATTCATCAAACGGGAAATATCGGCATCGTCTTCGAGTATGTCGATAAGCAGCTCTTTTTTTTCCATAACTAAATTATCATCCTATTTTTATAAAGGCCGGAAGCGATGTAAATAGCCCATTCGGCAATATTGGTACTATGGTCGGCCACCCTTTCGGCGTATTTGGCCAACAATATGCTATAGACGTTTTCCACATCGTTGTTCCCTTTATCGGGGCTTAGCGCGATGTCCTCGACGATTTTGGCGTAGAGCTTATCCACCTCATCGTCACGTTCGATAATCTCTTGCGATTTCTTTTCGTCGAGATTCAAAAAAGCATCGAAAGAGTCCTCCACCATGCGTAGGCTCTTCTCGAGAATGCTCTTCAAAAGAGGGTTCACTTTGAAATGGGATCCTTTTTTGAGGTTGGAGACGCACCAAAGCACGTCTTCGGCGTGGTCGCCGATCCTCTCGAAATCGGAAACGGCTTTGAAAATGCCGGTTATTTCTCTTAAATCCTTGGCAAAAGGCCGCTCTTTCAAAATGAGTTTCAAGCAATCTTCTTCGATGAGGCATTCGAAGTTATCGATCGTTTCGTCGTTGACCGTCTCTTCTTTGTTCTCCATCGAATAGGACTCATAAGCCTTTTGGAGAGAGGAAAGGGTGAATTCGCACATCTTCCTCACACTCGTCTCAAGCGGTTTTAAATCGAGCATTTAACCAAACCTCCCTGTGATATAATCCTCGCTTCTCTTATCGCGCGGACGCGAGAAGAATTCTTCCGTCTTATTCATTTCGACTAAATCCCCAAGCATGAAGAAGGCCGTGTAATCGCTGATTCTAGAAGCTTGTTGCATATTGTGAGTCACAATCACGATCGTATACTGCTTTTGAAGTTCTCGAATGAGCTCCTCGATGCGAAGGGTTGCGATTGGGTCCAAGGCGCTTGTCGGCTCATCCATCAAAAGGACTTCCGGTTTCATGGCCAAGGCTCTCGCGATGCAAAGCCGCTGTTGCTGGCCCCCGCTTAAGGCTAATGCGCTCCCATTTAGGCGGTCTTTCACTTCCTCGTATAAGGCTGCCCCTTTCAAAGAATCCACCACGATATCCGTGAGCGCTTTCTTGTCTTTGATGCCTTGGCAACGGGGCCCATAGCACACATTATCGAAAATGGACATCGGAAAGGGATTCGGCTGCTGGAAGACCATTCCTATTTTAGTCCTTAAAGAAATGGTGTCGATAGCATGAATTTCCTTTTCGCGATAGAGGATTTCCCCCTTTATGATCGTTCCATCGATTAAGTCATTCATGCGATTGAGGCAACGGAGCAAGGTGCTTTTGCCGCATCCTGAAGGCCCGATGAGGGCTAAAACCCTCTTCTCATAGACATCCAGATTGATGTTTTTAAGCGAGTGCTTCTTCCCGTTTTGGTACCAAAGATTGAGGTTCTTCACCTCGATGATCTTCTTTTCCTTATTAGCGAAAGAGGGATCCGGTCTTTGGAAAAGGGGGTTTACCTCAGGCAAAGACTTAAAGGGGTTTTCGACCGTTTCCTCGCTAAGAGGTTCATTTTCCTTAGATCTAAACAATTTGTTTTTTATTTTTTCCAGTATTTTCATGTTCTTTTTCCTTTCTTCTTTTCAAGGAAATAGGAGATAAGCTTAACGCCGATATTAAGAGCCAAGACCGTCAAAAGAATGATAATGGCAATAGCGGAAGCTTGGTCGTATGCGGGGCTTTCGCCACTAAGGACATTCCAAATATGGACGGCAAGGGAACTATAGCCGCTTTGGAAGGAGACCGTTTCGCCAATGGTAGCACCCATAGCGAAAACAAGAGCGGCGCTTTCGCCGACGATTCTTCCGATCGAGAGCAAGGTGCTCGTCAAAATCCCTCCTAAAGCGTTCGGCAGCACGATTTTGAAAATCGTCTCCGTCTTGCTCGCTCCAAGAGCCAAGCTCGCATCCATATAGTGGCGTGGGACGGCTCGAATAGCTTCTTCGGTCGTCTTGATGACGACTGGCAAAAGCATAATCGTAAGCGTCAAAGCCCCACTTAATAAATTGCCGCCGCTTCCGCCAACGATCGAGCTCGCAAATGGCACAAAAATCAAGGCCCCAGCCAAGCCGAAAATAATGGAAGGGATGCCACTAGTCAAATCGATAAGACTCCGAATGAGAAGCGTTATCCGCCCGCCTTTGGCGTAAAGGGACAAATAAATGGCAGCCCCAACGCCAAGAGGCAAAAGGAAAAGCAAGGTCAATCCGATAAGCGCCAAAGTCGTCAGAAGAGAGCCTCTTATGCCACCCCCGAACGTCACAAACGTCATGTCATAGATGGCACTGGCCTTGTCTAAGGCTTCGGCAAAAGCCTCCGGCGAGCTGCTTCCATAAACCGTTTCGTATTTCCCCTCCTCGTCTTTGATGATAAGAGAATCAAGCGAGGCTTTGGAAAGGGGGTATTCGAAGGAATTTCCGCTCACATCCAAAAAATCGAAAAACGGCGATCCTTCTTCCAAGGAAACAAGATAGACCACTTCTTTCCCATTTAGATTCTTGGTGAGGCCAAAAGAAGCGCCAAACCTCTTGGAAAAAGGGTATTTTTCAAGCCCTTCCTTTTGCGTAAACGGCTTCCCATCGTGATAATTTTCGATTCGAAAGGAATCGCTCGTCTTATAGCTAAGGGTCTTCGAATGGTAGTCGCCACTTAGGAAATCCCACGAGAGATAAGAGGAACCTCTCATAAAGACAAAAGCGAGAATCCAAACGAGAATCCCAACGCTCAATAATCCGAAAAGCCAATTCGCAAAAGTCCTAAAGCCATCATGGATTTTTCTTTTTTTAGACACCCCATCGAAGGAAAGGGGCGCCATCTCTTTTGTCGATTTCTCCATCATCCCCCCCTCCTTTTCCGTTCCCTTCTCCTCTTAAAGGAATTAAGAGAGAGGGTGATAGCCAAAATAAGAAGAATCAGAACCAAACCCAGGGAGAAACGTATGTCATACCCCAAAGAATCGACGACCGCTTCACTCATACCGCCAAGCATCGCGCTCGTCAAGGTATTCCCCGGGTTAAAAGGATTATAAAAGAAAAGCCCATTCGAACTTCCGCCGATAACCATGGAAACGGCGGTCGCTTCGCCTAAAGCTCGGCCAATCCCCAAAATAATCCCAGCGAAAATGCCACTTTCGGCGCTCGGAAGGACGACTTTGTAATTCGTTTCTTCTTTGGAAGCTCCTAAAGCGAGGGAAGCGTCTATCAAAGACGGATCCACATCCGTTATCGCGTTGTAGCTTAAAAGGCCGATGGTCGGAATGGACATAAGAGCCAATACCAAACTCGCCGAGAGTATGCTTTGGCCACCGCTTGTGAGCGACCCGATGATGGGCAAGCCGCGAATAAGAGGACAAAGCACAGCCATGCCGAAAAGCCCGTAAATGACGCTTGGTATGGAACTAAGGATTTCTAAGGCCGTTTGAAAAACCACCCGAATCCTTTTCGGGGCTACCCTCGCGATAAATAGAGCGCCTAAAACGGCAATAGGCGCCGCAAAAAGAAGCGATAAGGCCGTTACATAAATCGTCGTAAGCAAGAGAAAAGGCATGCCGCCTTCGCCATTGTAGGTCCAATTATAGGAAGTGAAGAAAGCGGATATATCTTGCTTTTCGCCTCGATAATAACCACCAACGAAAGGCTTAATGCCTCGCACGAAAATAAAGCCGACGATAAAAAAAACAGACAAGGAGCAAAGTAACGCAAAAAGAAGGAAGAAGCCCCCACTCCCCTTATCGAGAGCTTCTTTCCTTTTAGCGATTTTCGTTTCCTTGTCCAAATGCGATTGGCAAGAAACCATTAGATCTGTTCCTTTGCTTCTTTCCAGGTCTTGATTTCGCCTAGATAAATCTTCTTCAAGACAGTACCCGTGATATTCGTAACGGCGGTATTTTCGCTATTGACGATAGGAACGACCGCGTCTTTTGCGAAAGCGCCACGCTTATTGTTATCATTGAGTTTCTCAAGCTCGGAATCTTGGATTTCGCGGGATAAGAAACCAATGTCATAAAGGGTGCCAGAGGTTGCGGTAACACCGCTTACGGCCGCGCCGCTTGATTGTTGATTAAGCTTGAAGGTGACTTTGTTCTTGGTAAGCTCCGTGAATTTGCTCGAAGTCTTCTCAAGAACGGCCTTGACACTTGTAGAACCACAGGTTTCGATCTCCACATTATTCGTATCGATTCCTTGATAATTTTTTGCAAGTTCGCTCCAAGGGGTTAAGTCAGATCTATCTTCCAAGATACCACCCGCGTTTTTGATCGCGGTTTGTCCTTCAACGCTATTAAGCAAGAAATCCACATAAGCGTGGGTCGCAATCGACTTCGCGCTCGCTTGGTCCGAGTAATCGCGAATGACGAAATTAAAGTTACGACTGATCTTATAGGTGCCATTAACGACGCTCTCAACGCTCGCTTCGACGCCTTCGTAGCTCAATCCTTTGATGCCAGAGACGGAGGATAAGCTATCCAAAGAGCAATAGCCGATGCCATAAGGCTCGACGCTAATCGCATGCATCATATCGGGATTCGTAGCGCTTGTGGAAACGACAACGTTCGAATTCCATTTGTCTTCTTTGGCCACATCCTTATAGCCGATGCTTTCAAAGAAGCATTCGCGAGTGCCGCTTCCAGCCGCTCTCGAGAAGAGCTTAATGGAGGAAGCCTCATCAAAGGAGGTTCCGCTTTCGCCACAAGAGGCGAGGGCTCCAACGCCTGCTAGAGCCATAAGAGCAATACATGCTCCGATTCTTTTTTTCATCTTTTTCCTTCTTTCATTTTCAACAGCGATATCTTCTTCCAAAAAGAAAACCGCCCCAACCAAGAGGCGGTAAAGAAATATGAAGAGAATGTAAAAGGCTAGGAGACGGGCTTTCTTAAGAACAAGACCATGTTTTTCGATATTTTAGAACCGATTTTGAATTCCAATTCGGTTTGATGCTCGTAGAATTTCCTGCCACCCTCATAATTGAGGTAGTCCTCCACGGTCCATTTTTTCCCACTGCCGTCATAGTTATCAGGGGTGATGGGAAGATCTTTGGCGAAGGAGGCGCCCGATTCCACTTCGATAGAGCCTATAAGTCCTGTTTTCATGAATTCAGCATCGACATCGATAAACCCTTCGGAATCGCGGACGATATTCGTTTTATTGACAATCCCCCCATCATAAACATAAACGCGGACGGATTCCGAATCGTGCGGCGCCAAAGCGATCCCGACCTTTGAAATGCGCAAGCTACCATCATCTTCGTAAACGTAAAAAGCGCGAACGAGAATATTGTAATAGTTCATCGAATTTTCGGTGATCCGAAAGAGGTTTTTCAAGTACCCTTTGGATTGATTGAAATCGTGGTTTTGGAAGAGGGGCGCATTTTCGATGTTTTGAAAATCGGTTTGAGCGCCGCCCACTTCAAAAATCTTCGTTTCCGCGCCTTCGTTGGTATCGGATGCGAAAAATTCATAGTAAGAACTCGGATATTTTTCAAGGCGATCTTGCGAATGAGCATCCGCCTCAGCGGCGCTAACGGAAGTCAAACGCTCGTTTTCATCGAGAATATAAGCATTCGAAGCAATGGTGAACATATTGCTGTAATAAGAATATTGCTTGCCGTTATATTTAAACGTATTCATTGTCCTGGTCTTCATTCCATCGATGCGGACATTGTTGATTTCGAAATCGACATAGGGGTTTATAACGCCATCCGCGCTATAAGTTCCATTACCATATTTATAAAGAGAGGAGCCATTCTCGTAATCAAAGGAAACGTTTTTCCCAACGATTCGGAAATCGTCTATCTTCTCTATTTTGACATAAAGCTTTAAGCGAACATTCCCTACGTCCCTATACGCATAATTCGCATCGTTCAAAAGAGGGTCTTGGCAAAGAAGGAAGGGCCTTTTCGGTTTGGTGAGGTCGGTAAAGGCAGATGGCTTATTCGTCGAGACGTTGACGCTTGTCGGATAGCCAACATAAACCAAGATATTGTAGATCCCTTCTCCTAGGATATTGGCGGATTTCCCAGCCTCGCTCCCAGCGAACAAAGCCTCATAGCTCGGGTGATAAAGGCCATTAGAGTCCTTCTCTAAGGACAAAGAAGATTGGGTCAAAGAATAATTCGCAGTCGTTTGATAGTTATACCATCCCCCAATCCATGTTCCAGGATTATAGGAAGTATAGCCGTTCGAAGAGAAACCAATAGGCGTGAAATCCAGATAATAAATGGAATCCTTTTTAACGACCAGGTTGTTGTAATAGTAATAGGATTGGCTGTAGTTTCCTTCCGAGGCGTCTTGGGAAAAGTAATATTCTTCTTGGAAGATATAGTCGTTATTGAGTTCCGGGAATATCTCAGCCGTATCGCCATGAAGTCGAACGACGGGCTGTTGGGAAGTGGAATTATAGTTCTTCCCCGAAGTATAGATGGGATAGATGAATACCGTCTTTTTATTATAGGAAGAACCATCGATGCTGAACTCGCTATCGCTCGATAAAGCGGTCTCATCGACGTTGCTTAAAGGATCGAGAGCGCTGAGATAATGGAAGTTCCCCTGATTCATGAAACCGAGCTCGCTTACGTTTTCGACATCCGCGCTCCAACCGCAGAAAGAAAGACGGTAGCCTTTGGAGTCCTTGGCCCCGCATGAGGGCGAACCGATCTTTTCGAAGTCGTTTTGGGTGATGGAAGTATCGGCGACGAAATGCTTATAGGCGTACTTGGAATCATCTGCCGCATCCGTCCAAGCGCCGAAAAAAGAAGCGTCAGAGCTCGAAACGTTCGTACTTGAGGAGAAAGCGCTCTTCTTTTCGTCAAAGGCGCTTGCGGCATCGAATTTATCAAGATAGGAAGTATCGATGTTAAGGCCATTAGCGATGCCTTCTAAAATATAATCGGCATACATCCAGTTCGGGAAAACGTAAACGTCGTAGGTGTTGGCGTCGAGTTCGTAATTAGGGCGCACATCATCGATATAGGTATCGGGAATTATTTCCTTCTTCGTGCCTATAACCTCTCCTAGAACCCACGTCGAAAAGGCGCTTCCGAGCATGAATCCCGGCAAAATCGCCAAGGCGAGAAGGGCGATCTTTTTGAATAATTTGGATTTCTTCATCCTCTGCCCTCCTATTCCTTATGGGTTGCGACCACTTCGAAGTTAAAGCGAATCAAGGAGTTCGCTTTCTTTTCGTTCCAGACGATTTCTCTTAGCTTTTGATAGCTTTCTTTGGTGTCCGGTTCCATGCCACTCCGGTAGCCTAAAGAGATGGAAACGCTACTCGAAATCGGGCTTTCGAAATCGGAAAGAGATATGTTTTCCGAATCGCCATACCAAAGACCTTCTAGCGATTTCTCCAAGGAGGGGTCTGGCAAATAAAACTGAAAATAGGAAGAGAATTCGTCGCTAAGTTCGATTTTATACTTGAAGGTATAGGTAAAATCCCCGAATGAGAGGCTAGTATCGTCTTGGAAAGACCATTGGTAGGTGAAATTAATGGGCGAAGGAAATTCAATGCCATTCTGATCGACGATCAACTTCGGAAGCGTTCCATCGGGCGCATAAAGGGTATCGTTCTGGGAGCCAAAGGAGACATGAAGCGTCCCGAAGTTTTCTGGCACCTTTTTGGTTATTTCCAAGTCCGCTTGATCCTCTTTCCTAACAAGGGCATCAAAGACAAAAACGGAAAAGCCGCCCCCCACAATGGCGGCGCTAAGAAAAAGAGGAAGGGCTATCGCGAAAACCCTTTTAAGCCTCATAGTGCTTCTCCCCTTTCTGCTCTCCGTTATAGCGGATTGAAATCTTCGAGTATTCCGTCGGGTTGTAATCGATGTTTATGGCTTTTTTGAAATGGAAGGTCAAGAAATATTCGCCTGCCTCCAAGGCTTCGAAGGATGAGGCTTTGGACAAAAAATAGACAAGGTTTCCGCTCTCTTCCAAAAGCGAGGCTTTCGCGTCCAAAACGGAAATCGTTTCTTTTTCCTTCGAATCGAAAGAAATGAAGGAGCGATACCCTTTCTTTTCGAAAGGCGAAGCGCCTTTCTCGTCCAAAAGCCCGAAGCTTCCTTTTTCCAAATGCCCATAGAACCCATAAAGAAAGCCCTCGGCCTCGTTTTGAGAAAGAAGCTTTAACGCCGCTTTTCTTTCGCCTTGTTTCAAATAAAGGTCGGCTTTCTCTTTTTTACTCACGAAATACACTCGCTTCGTGACTGGCTTAAGATCCTTCTTAGAAGGAAGGACTTCTTTCGTTACGCCTTCCATTTCGATGGAAGAGCTCCTCTTTTCCCTCGCATTTTCGGCTTCTCCCTTTCCTTCCGAAATGGCAGAATACGCTTCTTCCTTCGCTTTTTCTTCCTTTAAGCGAGACGCAAGAAGAGAGGATTCATTTCCTTGCTCTTTGACTTCATTCCCCTCTTTATCTACGCCGATAAGGCCATAAAGAATGGCTTCATAGCGGATTTCGTATTGGTCAGCGCTCTTCGTATAGAGAACGCTATAGACGATAAGGAGCATAAAGGCCGTCAACAAAGTGATAATGCCGATACCGCTTTGCAAATAGATGATAAACATCCCCAAGGTGAGGTTCTTATACCCAGTCCACTCCCCGACTATCTGATCGTAAGCAATGGCGATTTCCCCCGCCATCGAGGTAGGGTTCGCATCGCCTCGAAAAGTATAGGCCTTCTGGCCGTCTTTCTCGGTGATATCGAGCAAACGGTGAACGATCGTTATCGTCTTGCCTTCTTCTTTGCTATCCATCTTGAAGGCATAGACCTTATAGGGAACAAGTTCCTCTTCGCTTCGAACCTTTTTCAAAGTGACAAAGCCATAGCGTTCAATGCGGTTCTCATTCCCTAAAAGGTCATGTTCGGAAAGCTCGTTCCTATTTGAACGATGGATTTCAGACATCGATTCGGTATGAATGACAAGCATCGCCGTATCGCCCATAAAGAGCTGACCGCCCGCTTGTTGTTCCACCATGGCCAAAGCGACAAGCCCCAGCAAAAGAACGTAAAAAGCGATAAGAAAACCGCTAAGGACGTTAGAAGCTTTCTTTTCGCTCTTTTTCTTCTTGTTGATTCCTAAAGCGATGGAGCGAGGTTCGCCATATTTCTTTTGAAGGCGTCTGAGATCCTTTTTGACCGTTACTTCGATTTTAGGATCTTCCACTTTCGCTAGATATAAGCGCTTCTTGCTATGGAAATATAAGGCGGAGATACCAATGAAAGCGACAGCGAAAAGAACAACTACAACCATGCAGACGATGTAGATGAGATTCATGCTATTCGTTGTCATACTATCCCCTCCTTATAAGCCAACAAAGGCTTGGGGGAGGTGCCCCCAAGCGCAAAATACATTAAAAAGAATGAATTAGGCCTTGACCAAAGTTGCTTCGCTTACAATGGAGACTTGTTGATCTTTTACGGCTTCCTTTAAAGCAACGTATCCGGTTTCATTCTTCGGCTCTTTGCCGCTTTGGTAGTCGAAATAGAAGAAAGCACTTTCATCCTTATAAGATGTCGGAAGCTTAATAGAGGTCGCGTTTTCGCCCCAGGTATAGACATAACCAACGTAATTTTCGGAAGTAAACGACTTAGCGCTGGCGCTTCCGGTAGAGACGGCATATGTTTCGAAGGTGTAGCTATCCGCACCCTGAACCGAAATATATTCGCTCACCGCTTTCGGGACAAAGATATAGGTTTTGATGGAGGTCTTCACCTTCCCATCGACCTTATCGGAATTCGAACTGTTATAGGCAATCGTTCCTTTCCAACTCTCTCCTTCGCCTTCCATATAAATGCCGCCAGCCTCTAAGCCAGTTCCTAGACCATTTCCATTCGCAGTACGCCCTTCGGAAGTTTGATCCAAGATTATCTTCGAGGAAGCATCTTGTGTAAAAGTGCCGATTTTGACAAGCTGAGTCACGTTGATGCTCGCATTGCTTTCTTCTTGAGCTTTATCGCCGAAATACCAAACGGAGAAACCCGAACCAACAACGGCAATCGCAGCCGCCGCTGGAAGGGCAAATCCCACTAAAAATTTTTTCATATCCTTTTCCTCCTAATTCTTAGCGAGCAAAAATATAAGGTCTTTTTTTCGAATTTCAAGGAATATACATTCGTCAATCTATTTCGTTTTCCTTCGAAATAAATAAAAGGAAACAGAAAATGTATGTGCTCTATAGAAAAATTTATTTTCTTGAAAATGTAACGATTTAATGCGTTCAAAACAAGATATTCAATGAAAATATTAATTTTTTCTTAAACGTTTAAGTTTTTATCATTTTAAGTCCGATATTTACTGAATTTTCTTCGTTCCTACCATTTTTAATTCTTCTTTGAAAGCGGTTTCATTTCCAAAATTCATCTACTTGAAGAATTCGAGTTCTTATGGGCTTTTTATTCATATTGTTATCATTTATTGAATATCAGACAATAAAACATCTTAATTATCTTAACATTTTTCTTCAAAAAGCTTTTTAGGATGCGATTTTTCTTAAAAAACACTCGCAAAAAAAACAGCCCTCGATTTCTATATGTCAAAATACAATTGTTTCCTTATTTATTTAGATAAATAACTAATTTTGTATTTCACATTGTTGCTATAGTCGATGTGTCCGAATGGAACATATGTATTTTTTACCATTTTTTCTTGATGGCAAAAAGACAAAGTCTTCTATTTTTCAAATCAAGCAGATCGATGAAGAAAAGTCCGAACTCTCTTCCCTCCTTCAGCTAGACCATCCAATTTAACTTTGGCGAATGGATAAAAAGTTTTAATATGTATGCGGGAAGGGAATATATGGCTTATAGAAAACTTTCGAACATTCGGGAATCCATTCTCGAGAAAGTCACCGAACTCGGGGCGAAGGAAGGCATTTCGTCGATTACCGCCCGAAAAGTCGCTTCTTTAGCGGATATCAGCACCCATACCATCTACACCAATTTCCTCTCGATGGACGATCTTATCAATGAAGCGGCCCTCCGTTACGAAAAGAAGGAGCTCAATGTCCTAATTTCTTGCTTGAAAGAAAACATTTCGAAGGAAGAGGCCTTTTTAAAGACGCTTCAATCCCTTATGGAAGAGAAAAATGGCACTCTCTTTTATAGCGACTATCGCTCGAGCAAGCTTCGGGAGTATTACGACCGTCAAAAGGCGAAAACTCAGAAATATATCGAATATTCCAAAATGCTTTTCGGAGATTACAAATCGGTAAGCGACAAGATTTATCTTTTCCTATGGAATCATGCGATTATGTGCTTATTCGTCTATTCAAGCGCCCTCATAAAAGGGAAGATCAACGATACTTTGGAGGCACGAAAAACCATTATCGAGATCATCTTTAATGGCACGACACACATTCTTCCGAAGAAAAAGCGATAGTTTTCCCCAAAAAAGGCGAGAAAAAAACACGGATTTCTCCGTGCTCATTTCAGGTGGTGGCCCAGGGGGGAATCGAACCCCCGACACAAGGATTTTCAGTCCTTTGCTCTACCGACTGAGCTACCGGGCCGCCTGGCGGATCATACGAGATTCGAACTCGTGATCTCCTCCGTGACAGGGAGGCATGTTGGACCGCTACACCAATGATCCATCGCCGTGCCTAAGTATTATCCATAAGTGGAGAGGATAATGCAAGAGATATTTATAAGAATTTTAGCCGAATATCGGGCTTTTTGAAGAAGCTTTAAAGAAACAAAAAGCCCTCGCTAAAGAGGGCTAAGTCCTTAGTGAAAAAGAAACTAATAATTCTTTGCGCGAAGTTCGAAAAAGGCTTTCGGATGTCCGCAAACCGGGCAAACCTCAGGAGCGAATTTCCCCACCACGATGTGACCGCAATTGCGGCATTTCCAGACCGCCACGTCTTTGGAGACGAAGACCACGCCTTCTTTGACATTGGCAAGAAGTTTCTTGTAGCGTTCTTCATGCTCCTTCTCGATGGCACCAACCATCTTGAACTTATTGGCGATTTCGATAAAGCCTTCTTCGCGAGCGACTTTCTCGAATTCCTTATACATATCGGTCCATTCGTAGTTCTCGCCAGCCGCCGCCGCCTCAAGATTCTCGGCGGTTGTTGGAACATCGCCGCCATTAAGGTATTTGAACCAAAGCTTGGCGTGTTCCTTTTCGTTATCGGCCGTCTCTAAGAAGATGGCGGCTATTTGCTCATACCCTTCTTTCTTGGCTTTCGAGGCGAAGAAAGTGTATTTATTGCGAGCTTGGCTTTCACCCGCGAAAGCGGTCATTAGATTTTTTTCGGTTTGAGATCCTTTGAATTCCATGTTTTGTTTCTCCTTATGCCTCCATTATAGTTCTTAAGTTTCACTTTGCGAGCGAAACGCTTAAGAGTCTTTTTTGCGCGGGAGATAGCGGATGGTTTCGTAATTGTCCAAAGAACTACTCACTTCCACCATATAGGTATAAACTTGTTCCCTTAAAAGTTTCGTCCTTTCGCCTAGAGGCTTGCTCATATCCGGCTCGAAAACGCCACTCACATGCATTACGACGCGAGGAGAGAGAAAACGAAGGATCTTCCTTTTCTCGTAAGTCACGCATGTGGCAACAACTGGCCTTCCCAAAGAAGCTGGATAGGTGAAGGATTTTTCCGAAAAAGGGCGGATGCGCGTGCAATAAGGCCAAATATGGGCTTCTGGGAAAATAAGAATGGCATTGCCGTGCTTGATATGCGCCTCCACCGCGTCAAGGAAGGATTTCGTTTGCTCGCTATAGCTAGGCAAAGGAAGCGCTCCAATCATCGTTTCGATGGGGCGAAGGGCGGATTTGGAGACGGCTTCATTAGAGCAAAGCACGAATGTTCTCCTTGGTGGGATAAGCCAAACGGGCGCAAAGAAAGCATCCCCGATAGAAGTATGGTTTCCATAGACGAAGAAACCCTTCCTCCCCAATCTTGCCTTCCGGAATTTTCTTTTCCCCCGAATCTTAAAGCCATAGACGAGCTTGCCGACAACCCAAAAAACGGGGATAGCGATGATGTAATAGAGAATCCCGCTAAAAAGCCAATAGAACGGCGATTTGTGATAGAACTTGAAGTTTTTCGGAAGGGGCTTATGCTTAAAGCTCTTCGTGCCGGCGAAGTCGTCTTTCAAGGGGTCGTCATAATAGACAATCTTTTTTTCTTTCATGCTTTTTTGTCTTTTTTCAGTTTGGCCGTCTCATGAACCATTTCGACCATTTTCTCCATGCAGGTGTCGAAATCGAATTGGCCAACGTAAGTTTTATAGAGCTCTTGGTTCTTTTTCCTTTCCAAAGGATGCTCTATCCAATAATCGATTCGACTGGCAAGATCCTTAAAGGAATCCTCTTTGAAAAGGTTCTTATCCGTCAAAGCGAAGGTCTTGGTGGCGCTAAGAGGCGAATCATTGATAAGCGGGGTAAGTCCCGAGGCGATGGCTTCAAGGCAAGAAATCGCTTCGATCTCCACGCGTGAGGCATGGACATATAAATCGGCCATCGATAGGAGTTCGATGAGCTCAGGATGCGAATAGAACTTAAACAAAGGATGAAGACCGCGTTTTTTGGCTTCTTTTTGGAGTTCTTCCAAACGAGGGCCGCTGCCAGCTAAAACAAGTTGGATATCATCCTTGTGCTTCGAGCAAGCGACAGCCTTGATGAGAAGCTTCTGATTCTTCTCTTTGCTATAGCGGCCCGTCATCACGATGACGAATTTATTCTCCCATTCGGGAAGGCGCTTCACGTCAAGCTTTTTGAAATCGCGGGAGACGCCGTTAGAGATAACAACGCCCGGCGTTTTTTTGCCAATGGCCTTCTCAAAGACCCCTTCGATAAAGGAAGTCGGATAGTGAATGGTGTCGACGTATTGATAGAAATGCTTCCACATCCATTTATAGACGCCGCGATTCACTCTTGTGCTTCGGATGAGATTAAAGAAATGGGCGGTGACGTTTTCTGCCTGGACATGGAATCCGGCACTTACCGGAATCCCCATTTCATGGGCCATTTTAACCGTTTTCAAGCCAGCTGGAAAAGGCATCATGATATGGACTTCATCCGTGCCTTTAAGCGCTTCTATCAAGGTACTCGCTTTCGGCTTGGCCAAACCGACCCCATTATGGTCGACGATGGGTTGAAATATGCCAAAGTTGTAACGGGGGAGAACATAGAAAAAATCTTCGCCCTCTCGCTCCGCGTCAGGACAAACAACCCGAACTTCGTCGCCCGCTTTTTTTAAAGCCTCTATTAAATGAAGAGCCGCGATGGTCGTGCCATTGTTCGGTTTCCCCAAGACATCGCAAATTACAGTAACTATCATGCTATTCTCCGTCTATATCTTTGAAAGTGATCTTCGCGCTCGCCAATCTCCCCGTAAGGAAACGTTCTTTTTTCCGTTCGGCGCTATCGAAGAAGATTTTATCGAAAGCCTCCCAAAAAAGCACCCATTCGGCGGTGCTTAGCAGCTCCGTGGCAATAAGAAACAAAAAATTGAGACCCGGGTCTTTCGAACCAAGCTGGTTCGAAAAAGCGCTCACGATGGCAAAGGCCAGCAAAAACAAAATGCCAACCTGGGTCATAATGAAAACCGCTATATGGCTGCTTTTCTTCTTCGCTCCCAGCGAATCGAAGGAAAACAAATAGTGATTGCGGTAAAGGGAGGCGATCTCGATTTGACGCTCTTTTAAGGAATTTCCAAGCTCAAAATCAATAGACAATGGAGCATCGGGTGGGAATTCCGAAACGACCCTTTCGATATAGTTAAAAACCTCTCCGTTAAGCTCTTGTTTGTTGCTATAGGCATCAAAGCAAGCGTCTTCCGAAGCCAAGAAGACCGTAACATGAAAAACCCCGTTCTCGTCCTTCTTAGAAAGGAGAGCCTTCTCTCTTTCCAAGGAAGCATCCAAGCGGATGGACTCGATCTTCTCCCCTAATGCTTTAAAATCTTTTCTTCTCATATCCCAACTATTCTACAATAGCCGAAAAGGAAGAAAAAGAAAGACTTCTTTGGGCTTATTCTATCGATGGAAGCTACATCTTTCTTTCAAAAGACGCCAACTTCCCATAAGCTTTGCCTAACCTTCGAAACCGATTTCTCCATATTCGCGCAAAAATGATTCCAAGGGACTTTCTCTCTTGCTATAGAGCCAAAAACAAGAAGCTCCGATAAAGCGCATGGATGGAGCCTCGTTAAACAAAGTAGCCAGAATGAATAACGTTTTAAAAAAGAAGAAACGATAGGAAATGCTAAAAGCCAGCCAAATGAGGGGACGTTTCTAAAATCCTTTCTTCGGAGCCAAATGAATCCGCCGAAAAAATCGAAAAAAGCAAAATCCTCTCTATCGCCATCAAGGATCTCGAAAAGCTTTGAGGAAAACACAAGGTATCGCTTGGGGAAGAAAGAAAGACTTTTTGTAAATAATGCCGATTCGAGAAAGAGGAAACGTAGAGGTGCAAGACGCAAGAAAAAAGGGAAAAGACAAAACAAGAGCAAAAAAACTCCCCTCAAAAAGCAAAAAATAAAACCCTGGCGAACCAGGGCATACTTCATTTGGTTGCGGGGAATGGACTTGAACCATCAGCCTTCAGGTTATGGGCCTGACGAGCTACCATTGCTCTACCCCGCGACAAGCTTTGTTATCATAGCATCGATTTTGGCTTTGACAAGGGGGTTAAGACGCTTTTTTGGCCTTTTCGGCGTCCCGAAAAAGAAAACAGGACGGCTAAAACGCGAAAAAACTATTTGTTTGGGGAATCTATTTTCTCGATGGTGTAGACCCTGGTCCCAAAATCAAAGAGGACCCTGGTATCGCCGTTTAGCCCCGTCCCCTTCCATCTTTCGCTTAATGGCAATTGCTTGGCGCTTAATAGCTTTCCCGAAACCACTTGATCGAATTTCTCATTGGCAAGGCTCTTCCTTTTGGATAAGGCCAATAGGGCAAAACCCTCTTCGTTAAGATGAATGGGCGAAAGATAGTTTACAAGATAGCCAAAAGAGGAGATAGGAAGCGCCTCTTCTCTGTCCCTCACGCGATATAGAGCGAGATCCTCTAGGCCTTTTGCCGAAAGATATTCCCTTTCGCCATTAAGATTGTTCACCGAATAAAAGGTCGAGACCAAAGCCTTCCCCTCTTTTAAGACTTCCCAGCTTTCGCGTCTAAAATCGTTATCGAGAAAGGTTTCAAGGCGAAAGAAATCCCCGAATTGCAAAAGGAAACGATGTTCTTTATAGAAGCCTATTTGCTTTTTTATCGAGGAAAGCTCCACTTTTGAAAGATCCAAGAGATCGAGCTCATAGCCAAGGACGCCGAAAGAAGCGACGTCGAACTTGTTCTCAAAAGAGGTCTTCCTCATCGTTTGGCTATTGATTTTCGAAGAGACGTGATTGGATAAAGCGCTTAAGGGGAAGAAATAAGAAGCGCTTCTTTCGATCCGAATCCGTTCGAAGCTATCCGTGCAATCGCTTAGCCAGCTTTGATCGAAGTAGCGAAGCATGCCATAATCGAAGCGATTCCCGCCACTCGCGCAATTCTCCAAAAGCGCGTTCGGGAAGCGGCGACGGATTTCTTTCAAAACGGCATAAAGCCCCTTCATATAGTCCATCATGTAGGCGCCATTATTCCCGGGCACTTCTCCAAGTGGCCGATTGAAATCCCACTTAAGGTAAGTGAGATTGGGGATGGAAAGGACTCTCGAGACGGAGGCGACGATAAATTCCTGAACCTCTTTTTTCGTGAGGTCCAAAACGTATTGATGTCGCCCTAAAAGAGGTTCGCCCGAGGTGCTTTTTATTATCCAATCGGGATGGCGTCGATAAAGGTCGCTTTCCTTAGAAACCATTTCCGGCTCCATCCACGTCCCAAAGCCAAGTCCCAACTTCTTGGCGTAGGAAGATAAGCCTTCGAGTCCAGAAGGCAACTTCTTGGAGTTGCAATACCAATCTCCGAGGCTTCTTTTGTCGTCTTTTCTTTCCCCAAACCAGCCATCATCCAAGACGAAAAACTCGATGCCAAGTTCTTTCGCCTTTCGCATGAGGCGATGGATTCTGTTTTCGTTAAAATCCATTCCGGTAGCTTCCCAATTGTTATAGAAAACGGGCCTTTCCTTAGAAGCGTTCCCCTTAGGAAGAACATGATTCCTCATAAAAGAGTGGAAATTGTGAGAGAGGCCTTCTCTCCCTTGGGGCGAATAGCTCATCAAGGAAATGGGAGAAAGAGCGCTTCCGAAGGGGGGAAGGGTTTTTTCGAACAAAAGATCGGATACCCCTTGATGAACGCGGATACGACCTGAAATATCGCGATCGATTTCGGCGAAGAAGGAGCCGCTATAAAGGAAAGAGAAGCCATATGCGCTCTCCATGGATTCCTCTTTCGAAAGAAGGAAGAAAGGGGCGAGGCGGTTCGAGGAAGCGCCGCTGTCGCTATAAAGGAGAGTCGTCCCTAATGGCACTTTTCTTCTTTCTTCGTGAAGCTCATTCGCCCACGCTCCGCCAAAGGTCGATAACATATAGCCTTCGTCGTTTAAAAGAAGGGAAAAGGAGGACAATCTAAGGATTGATAGAGGCCCATCTCCCCCATTTCGAATTTCGATATAGCGGCCTATCACATCTTCTTTCGGATAAACAAGATAATGAAGAAGGAGCCGAATATCGTTTCTTTCTTCCTTTAAACAGACGATGAGTTCCTCCCCATCCCCATATGGAGAGGGGAAATCGAGGTTTTCTTGTGCCTTACGAAGACGATAGGAATCGTAGAGGAAGGAGAAAGAGGCCCTTTCCTCCGTTTTCAAAATCAAAGAGGGCCGAGAAGGATTGCCTCCAAAAGGAAGAGTCGCTTCCAAGGGCTCCTGGTCCAAGGTGAAGTTTGGGTTATCCTCGCATAAATAAAGGGAAGAACCGCTGGGATTATTCACTTTTAGCCCGAAAGAAGGGATTTCCTCCTTTCGGATTTTGGAGCCGAAGTGATCTAGCACGAGTCGCTTATTCGAATCTACTTCCAGCAAATAAGAGCTTTCCTTCCCAGAAAGAAGGAAAAAAGAGGGAAAAACTTCAATGCTCATTGCCCTCTCATGATAGCATAAGAAAAAAGAGGGTTGAGAAATGGATTTCAAGAGTAACTACGATTGGCGCTTTGTCGAAGGCTACAAAGAGAGCTATTTGAAAGATGGCCTCCCTGAAACGGCAAGAAGGGTGGACCTCCCCCATTATGGCGTCAAAACGCCACGTCACTACTTCGACTCTTCCGTTTATCAAAAGGTTTTTTGCTACGAGAAGAGATTCGAAGTCTTTTTGGCGAAGGGCGAATCGCTCTTCCTAAGGATGGAAGGCGCCTTCCAAAAGACAAGAGCCTACCTCAATGGGCTCTTCGTCAAAGAAGAAATCACAAGCTATTTTCCGACTGTTTTCGACCTCACGCCCTTTGCTCAAGATGGGGAAAACCGCTTATTGCTGGTCGTGGATTCTCGTGAAGACAAAGCGATCCCTCCTTTTGGGAATGTCGTGGATTATATGACCTTCGCCGGCATCTATCGCCCTCTCGAACTCCAAATCAAAAAGGAGAGCTTCATCGAAAAGGCGTTCTTTAGAGGCAAAGCCGATGGCACCTATCATATCGACGCTTCCGTGAAAGGCGAAGGAGAGCTTTTCTTCTCCCTTTCCAAAAACGGCCTTCCCATTCGGGATTTCAAAGAGAAAGAAGGACGGATATCCGATATCGATCCATGGGACATCGATAATCCGGTCCTTTATTCTCTAAAAGCCTCCCTTAGAAAGGATGGCGTCCTTCTTGACGAAAAGAAGATGCAAATCGGTTTTCGCGATATCGAATGGAAGAGAAATGGCTTCTATCTAAATGGAAAGAAGAGAAAGCTCCTTGGCTTGAATCGACACCAAAACTACCCCTTTATCGGCGCCAGCGCGACCAAAAGCCTTCAAGAACTCGATGCCGACATCTTGAAAAGGGAAATCGGCGTCGACGTCGTTCGCACTTCCCATTATCCCCAAAGCGAAGATTTCTTATCGCGAGCCGACGAAATAGGCCTTTTGGTGATTGATGAGGTGCCGGGATGGCAATATGTTTCGAAAGACGAAAAGTGGCGTCAAGTCTTTCTGTCCTTCATCGAAAGAATGGTTCTAAAGGAAAGGAACCACCCTTCTTTAATCGCCTATGGCGTCCGAATCGACGAAAGCGAAGACGACGATGAACTCTATTCGAAAGCCAATGAAATCGCCCATCGCCTTGATCCGAGTCGAAAGACGCTTGGCGTCAGGAACTTCAAAAAAAGCAGTCTTTTGGAAGATATCTACGCCTATAACGATTTCTCAGGCGGCGACGTCCAACATGGATTGACCAATCCGAAGACCATCACCAAAGCCAAAGCCCCGCTTCTTATAAGCGAATTCGCCGGCCATATGTTCCCGACCAAAGCCTTCGATAATCCTTCTCGGAGAGAAGAACAAGCTCTCCGTCATCTGAAGGTGATGGACGACTTCTATAAGCACCCAAACCTTTCCATGGCCATTGGCTGGTGCGCATTCGACTACAACACCCACAAAGAATTCGGAAGCGGAGACGCCATATGCTACCATGGGGTAAATGACATCTATCGAAACCCCAAAGAAGCGTCTTTCGCCTATAAAAGCCAGAAAGAAGAAGGAACGGTTTTGGAGGTCCTTGGGAGCTTTATCACCGGCGATAACGACGAGGCTTTGATGAAGCCTCTTTACGTCCTCACCAATTGCGACTTCCTTTCTTTATATGCCAAAGACGCCTTTATCGGTCGTTTTTACCCAAATGCCGAAGCCTACCCCCATTTGCCCCATCCGCCGATATGCATCGACGATTGGATCGGCGAAAGTTTTAAGGAAGGGCTTTCGAAAGGGAATTCCAAAAGAGTCGTCTCCCTTTTGAATGCGATCGCCTCGAAAGGGGTCGCCCATTTAGGGATTGGCGATTATTTGCGATTCGCTTCCATCGCTCTAAGAACCGGACTAAAGGTCAAAAACATCACTTCCCTTTATTACAAATACGTCACATCCTGGGGGAAAGAGGCTAGAATCTATCGTTTGGAAGGTTATAAAAACGGAAAGAAGGTCATCGAAAAAAGGCTCTCTTTATCCACTTCGTGGCATATCGAAGCTTCTTTTTCCAAAGAGACACTCGAAAACAAGGAAACCTACGACACCTTGATGGTTCGACTTCTCGCCAAGGACGAAAATGGGAGCATTCTCCCCTATTTCGACGAAGTCGCCTCGCTTTCTTTGGAAGGCCCTTTGGAAGCGCTTAGCCCCACTCGACTGGCATTTTCGGGAGGTCGTCTTTCTTTTCTTATTCGTTCCAAAGACACCAAAGAAAATGCCTTGGGCCATATCCGGATTGAGATAGAAAAAGAAGTTCTAAAGAAAGATATCGAAGTGCTTTCTTACCACCTGTTATAGACTTTTTCGGCAAAACCTGGGACGTCTTGGAAAGAAATGTCCCTTTCTGGGGCGTGAAAGATGCCGCAAAAAAGGCCAAACACTTGGTTTTGATTGCTTCGGAAGACCAATAGATTGGTATCGCTATGACGGTTCAATATCGGCCTAAAAGAGGCTTCAAGGCCGCTTCCTAGGATTTTCCAAGGCCCTAGGAAATCCTCTTTGCCATTTTCGAAAAGAGGTATTTCGAAATGCACTTTTTCAAGCTTATAGACCGCCTCATCATAATAAAACACATTCTCGCTGGCCGCGCTTGTATCGCCAAAGCCATAGCCAAGGTTCCAGCCAACTCGATGCCCTTGGCTTTCCCCATTTAGACTCGACCAATACCATGTGTTTTTATAAGTCCAAACCCCTCTCCCCCAATCCAAGGCGCCATAGGAAGAAGAGAAATCAAAGACTTTATCGCCCCATTTCGCCATTCCTATGGGCTTAAGGAGATTGATTTTCTGGTTGTAATAGAAATGCCTTTTCTTTTTAAATGGCGTAGCGATGACAAGAGAGTTTCCTTGAAGCGTTTCCTCTAAAGATAGATCGATATCGAGGGCCTTTTCGGACTTCGCGAAATTCGATAGATGGCCCTTTATCCTTCTAGAGCCGTCTTCCTTCGCCTCAAAAGAAAGGAAGTCTTTGCCTTTCCGATAAACGGACTCCCCAAAACGAGAGGAGGAAGGAAGATGAATTCTTCCAAGAGGGAAGGGCCTTGTAAGAAGCTTGTCGAAATGTCTTTTCTCTTTAAAATCAAGGAGAGTGACGCTTAAAAGATCCATATAGCCGTTATCGGCAATCGTCAAAGCGAGCCCGAAGTCCTGGTTGCCGAGGTAGTAATAATCCCATTCTTTGATGCGGGATTTACCCACTTTGACATCCTTTCGGTTATAGTTCCTTAGAAGGGCGTGAGCATAGCCTTTCTCATAAAGTTCCCCTTTTTCATCCAAAAGAGGGCCGTTTGTCAATCGCTTTTCCATATTGCATCCTTTGCCTTATTATCGCATAACCTCAAAAAGGGTCAAATTGCCTCTTGGAAAAGAAATGCTAAAATGGAGGCATGAAAACACTCATAATCGACAGTTCCTTGTCGGAGACCTCTTTGACGAGAAAGACTTTATCGCTTTGCTTGGATTATCTAAAAAGGGAAGGGCTTCATGAGATGTCCTTCCTCCGTTTGGACGATCTCCATCACGAGATTAAGCCGCTTACCAAGGAAAGACTTCAAAAAAGAAAAGAACTTCTAGCGAAAAAAGAATACGAGAACGAAATCTTTAAGTTTGCCAATATCCTTAAAGATGCCGACAAGATCCTTATCGCCTCTCCTTTCTACGATTTGAGCGTTCCCGCTTTGCTAAAGTGCTTTATCGAAATGACAATGGTCGATGGCTTGACTTTCAAAGACGATGGCGATCACGCAAAAGGACTATTGAAGGCGAAAGAACTCCTCTTCCTCTATGTGAGTGGCTACGAGATTTGCGAAAGCAATCCCGATTTCGCTTCCCCTTACATCGAAGGAATCGCTAAAATGTGGGGTGTAAAGGAATACGATTCCTTCCATTTGGATTGGAATAAGGCGAATAGCCTAAAAGAAGTTCCCTTCGAATTAAAAGAGAAACTCAAGCATTTCATGGAGTGAAAAAATGGAAATCAGACCGAATAACGAAAAAGACGTTTTCGACGAAAAAGGCGTCTATCAAAAGAAAAGAGACGATAAGGCAGATTTCAATATGCTAGGATGCATCGGAAGCGGCCTTTTCGGATTGCTTTTAATCGCCTATATCATTCTTTCCGTCTGTTTGCCTTCTTTCAGGGCGCCAAGCGGATTGAATGCCTGGGCTACTTTTTGGCCCATCTTGCTTTTGGCGGATGTGCCTGTTTCTATTGTGCGAGCGATAAAGAAAGGGCGTTTTTGCGAGTTCTCGATTTGGGGCGTTGCTCTCTTCGTCTATCTCTTCTTGGGGATGTATCGCTTTTATTGGCACCCTTATTGGGTGATTCTCTTATCGATTCCCGCCTATTATTTCGTCTTTAAGCCAATCGATAAGCTCCTTATCAAAATACGAAGAGATTGAAAACGAAGAAAAAGGCGGGGACCATCGATCCTCGCCTTTCTTTTTTTATTCGTTATCGGAAGTCCCTTTCAGGAAGTCTGGCAAGATGTTATTGACCAAATCATCTTCGTTTTGATCGTCTTTGTTAGCCTCTTCTTTCTTTTCGAGCGAAGGCTTTTCAAGAAGAGTCGGTTTGGGCACGCTCGAGAAGTCGACTTCCTCGGCGAAGTCCGTCGCGATAACAGAAAGCAAAAGGCAACCATCCAGATTCGGGTTTATGGAAACGCCAAACTTAATGTCGATAGCGCCTCCGCTTTGGGAATTGATGATGGAAACGCAACGTTGGGCTTCGTATAGCGTCACGCCGCTGCCGCAAGTAACCGAGCAAATCGCGCGACGGGCCCCGGAAATGGAAGCTTCGAGCAAGGGCGAGTTAATGGCGCTTTCGGCGGCTTCTTCCGCTTTGTGTTCGCCTTTGCCGACGCCATAGCCGATCAAAGCCACGCCGCTATTCTTAAGAGTGCTCTTCACATCGGCGAAATCGAGATTGACCATAGCGGGCACAAGGATCAAATCGGCCACCGTGCGAACGCTCTGAGCGAGAACGCGATCGGACTCTTGGAAGGCTTCGTTAATCGGGCAATCGCCATTGCACATCAAGAGTTTGTCGTTCGAAACGATGATGATGCTATCGACGGCATCGCGAAGGGCGTTGAGGCCTTGGACGCTATTCTCGATTCTCTTTTGTCCTTCGAAATTGAAAGGACGCGTGACAATGGCCAAGGTAAGGCAACCGCTTTCCTTGGCGATCTTGGCAATAACAGGCGCAGCTCCAGTGCCCGTTCCCTTGCCCATGCCAGCGGCGATAAAGACCATATCCGCGCCCTTGACGATCTCTTTGATTTTGTCTTCGCTGGCTTCGGCGGCTTGCTTCCCGACAGCAGGATCGCCACCGGCGCCTAGGCCTTTGGTGATGCTTTCGCCTAAAACGATGCGATTCGGAGCCTTGCTCGAAGCAAGGGCTTGCTTATCGGTATTGCACACATAGAAATCGACGTTTTGGATATTGTCGTCGATCATGCGGTTAACGGCATTGTTTCCAGCTCCCCCCACACCGATAACAACGATTCGAGCGACCGGCTCGAAATTGTCGAGGTCTTCAACGTCGTTTTTTTCTTCATCCATCATTCTTCGTCTCCTTTTTCCCTAGTGAGGGCGCTTACCCCATGATAATGATCTTCCAATGTGCCGTGATATTCGCCGCTTGTCGCGATGGCGCCGAGAATATTCGACATTGCTGGATCCCTTCCGCCAATGACATCTGGCACGAAGTGGATAAATTTGGAATTCGGCAAGCCCATTTTCAAGAGTTCTTCGATGCCATAAAGGGAACTCGCTCCGCCTGTGTAGATAATGGGGAGAGAGGAAACGGCATTCGGCCCCGCCTTTTTCCCAAGCGATTCGATCGCATTGACCAGCATGCCATCGAAATTCCTGAAATATCCAGCAATGGAAAGGTTTATCTTCTCTTGGCTTACTTGTTCTTTTGGGAAGCTTTTCTCTTTGACCATAAGAGGAGTCGAAAAGCTTCTTTTGCGAAGATTATAGCCATATTTCTTTTTGAGGGCTTCGGCATCGAGAAGCGTAAGACCAAGGGAGGTCGCCAACGTCTCGCTCAGTTTTTTCCCACCAAGCGCGAACAAAACGCTTCCATAAAGGCAACCCTTCCCCACAAGGCTAAGCGTCGAAAGGCTTTCCCCCATATCGAGAAGCAAATAGCTCTCGGGATAAGAGGCATTGGTCTTGATGAGTTCCGAAACGCAAAAAGGCGAAACGATGGAGCGACGGACTCGGAAATCGGCCGCTTGAGTCGTCCTTTGATAGCTTGTTATAACGCGACCGGGAAGGGTATGGATCTGCGCTTCGATGCTAATGGAAGCGCTATGCTTTTGAAGAGGAGGGTTCGTAAAGCACTCTCCCGAAGAAGTCATAAAAAAATCAGGGATGATATCCACCACCAAATTGCCGCTCGGAATCGCCTCTTTTTTGACAAGGCTCATGACGTTATTGATATCGAGTTCGTTGATGATGGATTCGGTGCTGACGACGTTAGTGGTCTTATTCGTGCGATAGACCTCAAAGCCAAGAGCGGGCAACAAAAGCGAAATCTCATCCGTGTCCACTTTAAGACGGAGCGCTTCATCGTCAAAAGAAGTAAGGGTCTTCAAAACCTTCGAAACCGCTTCCTCATTCTTGATGTCGCCTTGGTAGAGGGAACCGCTCGGAAGCTCTTTCTCGGAATAATAAAGAAGGTTGGTCTTATTGTTCGAGGAGTAGCCGACGGCGAATTTCACTTTATCGGAGCAAATTTCTAAAGCTGCAACATTCTTAACCATAATTTTCTTACCGTGATAATCATAGATTATGCTTTCTTTTCTCTCAAGATAAATTGTTATAAAAATAGTAGTTTTATAAAGCTACTTATTTTCTACTATTTATTTACCATTATATCGTATTTATCGGTAGTTTTGAGCAAATAAAAGAGTCAAAAAAGAGACCAGGAGTTTCTTTCTTCTTCTTTTTGGAAAGAGGCAATCGGCATGGGTAAGCCTTTTGTCTCACGCGTTTTTAGACGCTCTCGCTTCTTTAAGCCCTTTGATCCTCCCCTCTTCCCTCTTAGTGGGAAAGCTAGCCTCAATTTGACAATCCCCCATCGATCTTCTCGGCTCTAAAAAACGAATAAGCTCATTTAGCAAACGAAAAAGAAAAGGCTCCCCGGCAGGAGCCTTCAGGAAAAAGAGGGGCTTGAACCGTTTCTATTGTGCGATGCCCTCAGGGAAATAGATTTTTCCTTTTTCTTCCGCTTCCGAAGAATCTTCTTCTTTTTGGGAATCCTCGCTTTGAGAGGCATTCGCAGCCTCGGCTTGCGTTTCTGCGATGCGATAGGTGATTCCCACTGGAATAGCCGCCAAAGAAAGGCCTAGGATTCCGAATAGGAAGATCCCGAAAAAGCCTTTCGCTTTGTAATAGCCTCTTTTGTGTCCGGTTTTCTCTAGTTTGTTCTTCATTGTGGCTTTTTCTCCTTTCTCGTTACTTTTTTTCGATAGCGCGTAACTTGGCGCTATGGGAACGATTGTTCTCAAGAAGCTCTTTTTGACTGGGCAAGATCGGTTTTCTTGTTAAGTCAAGGAAGGGAGCCTCTCGAATCTCGCTTGGGAGAAGGTCGGGACCCGTTCGGTCCCCTTCCACTCTCGTTTCCTTCCGGAAGGCGTCTTTGACCAGTCGATCTTCTAAGCTATGGAAGGTGATGATGACGATCCGAGCGCCGCTTTTGAGCGTTTCTGGAAAGCTTTCAAGCATCTTTTCGAGGCTTTTTAGCTCGCCATTGGTCTCGATGCGAAGCGCTTGGAAGATTTGCTTGGCCGGATGCCCTTTCTTCAATAGGCTTTTCATCGGCTTTGCCCTTTTGATGATCTCCACGAGCTCGAATGTCGTTTCGATCGGCTTCTTCTCTCTTTCTTTGACGATGAGAGAAGCGACTTTGGCGCTATCGGGATCCTCTCCATAAAGGCGAAAGATTCTCGCGAGATCTTCGAAGGAATAAGTGTTCACGATGCTTTTTGCGCTTTTTTGACTTCGTAAGTCCATCCGCATATCGAGAGGAGCATCGACTTTGTAGCTAAACCCTCTTTCGCCTTCGTCGAATTGAGGGGAGCTCACGCCTAAGTCGGCGACAATTCCATCAAGCTTTGGCACTCCTCTTTCTAACAAATCATCTTTGAAAGAGGCGAAATTGTCATGGATGATGGTGAAGTTCGTCCCGATGGCTTTAAGGCGTTCGATGGAGTCATCAATAGCTTCTTGATCGCGATCAAAGGCGTAAAGATGACCTTCTGGGATCCTTTTAAGGATTTCCGATGATGTGCCTCCCCTACCAAGCGTCAAATCGGCGTAGATGCCGTCTTTTTTGATGTTTAGGTAAGAGAGCGTCTCTTGAAGAAGCACGCTATAATGCGTTCCCATCTTTGTCTCCAAGATGAGCTAGCGAGTCGGCGATTTCTTCGTAACGTCCTTCTTCTTGCCTCACATAATCCACATAAGCCTTCTTATCGAAGATCTCCATATGGTCGATGGCACCAAGAATCACGACTTCTTCGCCCAGCTTGTAGCGGGTTTTGATTTCTTGCGGAATGGTAATGCGGTTATGGGAATCCACATCCAAAGGAAGGACGCTTCCAGCGGCAAGACGCACATAGCTTCTTGCTTTGCTATCGAGATAAGAAAGCTTTTGAAGCCCTTCGATATAGGCGTTAAACGCTTCTTCTGGATAAAGCGAAAGAGATCCTTCGAAACCACGAAGGAGATAGAGGCGAAGCGGCATCTCTCCCATCATCTTGGAAGGGAGGAGAAGTCTATTCTTCGCGTCAAGGTTTCGTTCGTAGGTTCCAAAGAATTTTCCCACTTTTTACCACCTCGCACGAATAATCTAGCATTATGATTTCTTAGAGGCAAGAAATAAAATGAATTTTTCGCTCTTTTATTTTTAATATTTTGACGATGAAAACGTATTTTTTCTAAAATTGATAAGCAAAAAGAAAAACTCCCGCCTTGAAGGTGGGAGAAATTTCTTAAAACTCGCTTATCGTTATTTCAAAAGCTCGCGAGTGACGCGGATAGGAAGATGGGACTCGATAAGCAAAAGGGCAAGTTCTTCAAGATCGAAGCTATTGCCTTCGAAAATATAGCCTTCTCCTTCTCCATCTTCTTTATCCATGATGGCAAGGGCCTTCTCAAAGAAAGAAACCGGAAGCTCGAAAATAGAAGCGTCGCTTGTGTCTTCCACTTCAAGCCTTCCTTTTAAGGAAATATCGACATATATTCCCGTTTTCTCGCGATAGATTTTTGCTTCAACGTGCATCTGTAAGACCTTTCTTAAAGGATAATGGAAAGAATAGTTTGGAAAGGCCGTATCGAAAGAATAGGAATATTCACGCCCCATCGCAAGAGCGCTTTTAACAACTTTGACCATTAGGAACGTACCTCCGCTAAAAAGGAAGTCTTTAGAAGAGCGACGATCTTATCCATGACCTCTTTGCTTTCGCTATCCAAAAGGGTTCCGTCTTCTTTCCGAAGGGTGATATGAAGAGCCATCGATTTCTTTTCTAGACCTATTTTGTCCCCTTCGTAGAGGTCGAAAAGGCTCACCTTTTCAATTCGTTTGTCAAGGCGGGCGATCGCGGAACGCACCTCTTCGTAAGAAACCTTCTTATCGATTAGGAAAGCAAGATCGCGCGTCAAAGATGGGAAACGGGGCGGAACGGTCGCTTTATCCATCGAGACGCGAAGGCTTAAAAGCTCTCCTAAATCGATTTCCAAAAGAGCCAAGGGGCCTTTCGGCAAGCCGAGCTTTTCCTTAAACGATGGGTGGAGCTCCCCATAGACGGCGATCGCTTTCTTTCCAAGCAATAGCCTTTCGGAACGGTAAGGGTGCCATTCTTCGCCCACTTTCTCGTCTTTCTTAAAGCGATTCATCGAAATCTTCAAAAGATTCAAGATCCCTTCAAGATAGCCTTTCGCGCTATAGAAATCATAAGGCCTCCTCGTTAATTCCCCTTGGAGAGGCTCTTCGCCGCTTAAAAGAACGGCTAGGCGCTTCCCTTGGTAGTTTTTTGCGTCCACGTCGCTTATCTCATAGAGGGCGAAATCCTTCTCTTGCCGAGAAAGATTGTAGGAAGATACTTCCAAAAGGCTCGTCAATAAGGACGTCCGGAGCGATTTCCTTTCCTCGAGGAGAGGATTCAAAAGGCGATAATGCTCATATTGCCCCAAATCGAGGAAAGCATTCTCCTCTTCTTTTTTTCGAAGGCTATAAGTGATCGTTTCGCTTACGCCATTATTCCTTAGGAAGGTGCGGATGCTCCGAACGTCTTTTTGTGTTTCGGTAAGACCGCCTTTGCCATTTAAGGGCAAGGTCGGTAGTTTCGAAACGATGTTTTTGTAGCCAAGAAGGCGAATCACTTCTTCCGAAAGGTCTTCCTTTTCCTTTAAGTCGTTACGGAAGGAAGGGATAATCGCTTCAAAACGATCCTTATCGAGTTTCCGAATCGCGATATGGTCTTGAGAAAGCGTCTCTAAAATCGTGTCTTCATCAAAGGATGTGCCCAAGCGAGCGTTGATGTAAGAAGCGCTCGTAAGAATCTTTCTTTCTTGGTGCTTATAGACGTCATAGGGCTTTAAGCCAACGATTTCCTTAGGCTCGCAAAGTTCCTTCACGAAAGAGACAATCGCCTCCAAAGCTATTTTTTGGATCTCGCTTGAAACGCCTTTGACGAAACGCGAGCTGCTATCGCTCACCAGGCCAAGGCGGTTGGAAGTATGGCGAATAGAAGCCCCATTAAACAAAGCGCATTCGATAAGGATGTTCTTGCTTTTCTCGCTCACGGCAGCTTCCTTTGAAGTCATAATGCCAGCCAAGCACATGGGTTTGCCCTTCGAAGAAACGACCAAATCGCCTTTTTGAAGATGAAAGCTTCTCTCGTCCATGGCGATGAACTCGCCTTCGTAATCATCGGAAACGAGGAGCTCCTTCCCTTTAAGGGCGTCAAGATCGTACATGTTGACGGGTTCGCCAGTAAGAAGCATCACATAGTTTCCAATATCGACAATGTTATTGATCGAGCGAACGCCTTCGGACAAAAGAGCCTCTTTGAGCCACTTCGGCGATTCTTTGATGGTGACGCCTTTCACTAAAGCGGCATGGAAGATAGGGCATTTATCGCTTTCGCTCTTCACGACAAAAGAATCATCATTTTCTTCGATTTCATCGAACTTTTCAAGTTTATAAGGCAGATTAAGGATGGCGCTTAGTTCGCGAGCGATATTCCAAATGCTAAGCAAATCGCCGCGATTGGCCAAAAGCTCAAGATCGAAAATGACATCGTCCAACCCAAGGTATTTGAGAACCTCCTTTTCCCCTACTGGCGCATCGTTAGGAAGCTCCTCGATACCGGAGATTTGTTTTTCCGAGAGGAATTTCTTATCGACGCCAAGTTCCAAAAGGGAGCAGCACATGCCATCGCTTTCGACGCCGCGTATGACGCCTTTCTGAATGGTGACTTCTGGCAAAACGGCCCCTTCCCGAGCGACGATCACTTTAAGGCCTTTTCGGGCATTGGGAGCGCCGCAAACGATTTGATGGACGCCCCATTCTTTCCCTTCGTCCACCTTTAACACGTGGAGATGGTCGCTATCGGGATGCTTCTCGCAAGAAAGGATTTCACCGATAACAAGTCCGCTCGCTTTTGCTAGAGGAGTCACGCTATCAACCTCAATGCCGGCAAAAGTGAGTTTGTTTGCGATTTGCTCTGCGCTAAAGGAAGACAAATCGATATATTTGGCTAGCCAATTCAATGACACTTTCATATTCTGACCTCTATTCTTTATTTCTCATGGAAGCTCGATAAAAAGCGGACGTCGTTCTGATAGATGCGGCGGATATCATCGATGCCGTAGCGAAGCAAGGCGATTCTTTCAATGCCAACCCCAAAGGCAAAGCCGCTATAAACCTCCGGATCGTAGCCGCACATGCGAAGAACGTTAGGGTGCACTTCCCCTGCGCCTAAGATTTCAATCCAGCCCGTTCCTTTGCACATGGAGCAGCCTTTCCCACCGCATTTGGCGCAACTTACATCGACCTCAACGCTTGGCTCGGTGAATGGGAAATAGGAGCTACGGAGACGGATTTCCCGTTTCTCCCCAAACATCTTTTTGACGAAAAGCTCAAGGGTCCCTTTCAAATCGGCCATGGAAACGTTTTTATCGACAAGGAGCCCTTCGATTTGTCCGAACTGATGACTATGGGTCATATCGTCATCGTCGCGACGATAGCATTTTCCAGGGCAAATGATGCGAAGAGGTTTCTTTTCTTTTTGATCGAGCATCGCATGCGCTTGGGCGGCCGAAGTCTGGGTCCTAAGCAAAAGGGATTCGTCGATATAGAATGTGTCTTGCATATCGCGTGCGGGATGGTCCTTAGGGACGTTAAGGAGTTCGAAGTTATAGTGATCGCTTTCGACGTCGCGCCCTTCCACCACTTGGAAGCCCATCGAAGAGAAGATATCCGTCATCTCATCGACTATCATCCAATAAGGATTCGTCGCACCGATTTTCTTTAGGTAGCCAGGAAGGCTCTTATCGATGCGCTCGCTTTCAAGCTTCTTCGAAAGGGCTTTATTGGCAAGCGCTTCACTCACCTTTTCATAGGCGGCTTGCACTTTTCCTTTGGCGTCGTTAATGAGTTTCCCAAAGGCGCTTCTTTCCTCGGGCGCAATCTCCCTCATTTTGCTCATTAAAAGACTAATCTTGCCTTTTTTCGCAAGATATTTGGCATAAAAACCGCTCAAAGAGGTTTCATCATGAATAGCTTCGACTTCTTTGAGGGCTTCTTCTTCGACGAATGATACTTCGCTTTTTGGATCCATATTTCCTTGTATTCTAAATTCCA
>DJRQ01000065.1 GCA_002440125.1 Caryophanales bacterium UBA6356
TTTCCTCGGTTTGGAATAATATAAGAATATGAGTTCTTCTTATTACTATTTAAATTCGTATCAAAAACGCGGCAAGATGGGGATATCGCGGAAGGCTTTCGAAGATATCGCCACTTTAGCGGCCAATTCCCTTCAAGGGGTGAGCGTCAACAAACGCTCGCCTAGCTTTTTCAATTTGACAAGCCCCGTACGCGCCATCTTCCGAAAAGATGGGCGTGTGGAAATTCAGATTGAAGTCTCTTTGAAGAAGGATTCCCCTGTGCATGACATTTGCCTAAAAATCCAAGAGGCGATCGCCAATGCCATCTCCATGATGGTGGAAACGGTTCCTGTTTCGATTGCTGTGCATGTCACTAAATTTCGATGAAAGAAAAGAACGAAAAAACCAGTGAGATGGAACTTCGTAGCTACCAAAAGGCTACGTTGTTTCTTTTTTATCCCTTCTTAATCGATTTCATGAGCAACGTTCTTGGCTCTTTTACCGAAGGATATGATTTTTGTTTGAGCTTTGGCTCTTTAGGGTGCCTCATGCGATTTCTTAGGGAAACGCCTCTTTTCGGGAGTTCTTCTTTCTCTCTATTTCTCGGCGTATCCCTCTCCTTTATCTTGCTTCTATGCTCCCTTTTTCTCACTTTGAAAGCCGCCAAAGGCAAGAAGTATCCCATTTATATCGTCTTGGTCCTTCTTGGAAGCGATTTTCTATATACTTCTTCCTTGTATTTTTCGTTCATGCCTTATCCTATGCCCCTTATTAGCTTTATTATTTCCTTCTCCATCCATGCTGTTTTTGTCTTTCTAGTCTCTCTTCTTTTGTGGAAATATGATAAACTAAATGGCCTTTTAGCGAAGGAAAGAAAGGAAAGGAAGATCCAATGAGCGAATTTGCGAAGCCGATGACACGTGGAAAAGCCGAAGAAATCTCTCTTTTCGCGATTTACGATCTTCTTATCTACAACGAAATGGGCGAAGTGGCGGAGGTCGAAACGATCGTCAGCGGTCTATCCGCCCGGCCTTACGAGGAAGTTGATGTCTATATTAAAAGGATGCTTGTTGCCTTCTTGAAGCATAGCCAAGAAATCGTCGATTGCTATCAAGCGAAAATGAATAAATGGAAATTCTCGCGGCTTAACAAGGTGGAGCAAGCCATTCTCTTTTTGGCTTATTGCCATTTCTATTACGATAGCGAAGAAGTCGCCAAGGCCGTTGTCATCAATTTTTCCGTCTCTTTCGCCAAAAAATATCTCGGCCCAGAAGACTATAAATTCGTCAATGGCATTCTCGACAAGGTATTAGTCCGTGAATAAGGGAGAAAAAAGGATCCTATCCGTAAGCGAAGTCAACGCCTCTATCAAAGGCATACTGGAGGGGATTCCTTTTTTCGCTTCCCTTGTCGTCAAAGGCGAGATTTCAAATTGGAAGCGTTACAAAAGCGGCGTCTTCTTCGATTTGAAGGACGAAAAAGGGGCGAGGCTTTCTTGCACCATTTGGAACGATTACTTGGAATATCTTCCTTTTTCCCCTAAAGATGGCGATGAGGTTCTCGCTTATGGAAAGCTGTCGGTATATGCCTTGAAGGGCCGCTACAGCCTTTCTGCTTTTCGTCTTGAGAAACAAGGTTTAGGTAGTTCTCTATTGGCCTTAGAAGAGCTAAAAAAGAAGCTTAGCAAAGAAGGTTTATTCGATGAAAGCCGAAAAAGGGAGCTTCCGAAATTCCCTAAAGCTATCGGCATCATATGCGGGAAAGACAGTGCCGCCGAAAGCGACCTTCTAAAAAACATAAGTCGGCGGTATCCTTTGGCGGATATCTACGTTTTCAATGCCATCGTTCAAGGGAGCTTAGCTCCCAAAAGTCTCTTAAATGCCATCGAAAAGGCTTCGAAAGCGCCGCTTGACGTTTTGATTTTGGCAAGAGGGGGCGGATCGAACGAGGATTTGTCCTCGTTTAATGACGAAAGGGTTGTGCGAGCCTTCTCTTCTTTCCCTAAACCGACTATCAGCGCAGTAGGGCATGAAATCGATGTCACATTGGTGGATTTCGTAAGCGATAAGCGAGCAAGCACGCCAACCGGGGCGGCCGAGCTTGCCACGCCAGACCTCGAGGAATTAAAAGAGACCCTCTTGGAAGACGAAAAAAGGCTTCAAGGGTCCTTGCAAAAGCTTATATCCATTAAAGAGGCAAAGCTTCGCTCTTTGTCTTCGAGGCCTTTCTTCCTCGATCCCACAAGTGCTTACCGGCTTTTCGAGGAAAAACTCGAAAACTACCGCAAGCGCCTTCATAATCAAATGGAAAGCAAACTCTCCTTTTTGGCGCTTCGGCTAAAGAAAGATCAAGAGAAACTTGAGCTTTCTTCGCCAAAAAAGACGATTGGGCGCGGTTATAGCATGCTTCTTGACGAAAAAGGGGAAGTCCTATCGAGCGCGCAAGAATTAAGCGAAGGCACTCGGTTTAAAGCAATCTTGCAGGATGGTATAGTTAAAGCAATAAGCGAAGGGAAGGAACAGGATGAGTAACGAAGTGGAAAAAGAAGAATCCTTCGAGAAAAAGATCGAAAGGCTCGAAGAAATCGTAGCGAAGGTAGAAAATGAGGTTCTCCCTCTTGCAAAAGCCATGTCCTATTATCAAGAAGGCATTAAGCTCATTAAAGATTGCGAGTCGCTTTTGAAGGACGCCAAGAGCAAAATCATTATTGAAGAAAAGTAAATATATAGAATAAAAATAGTATTTATATAGTATTTTATTTATTCTGGGAAACATTGTGTTTATCGATAAAATCTCTCAAAATAGTCCAATAGACGTTAAAAAACTTACCTACAAAGAAATTGATGTTTTAGCAGAGGAAATCCGCGAGGAGATCCTGAAGGAGACATCGCTTTATGGCGGCCATTTAAGCTCCAATTTGGGGATGGTCGAATTGACGCTTGCGCTTTATCGCTCTTTCGCTTTCCCTAGCGACAAGTTGCTTTTCGATGTTGGCCATCAAAGCTATACGCATAAGATTTTGACGGGGCGAAGCCTTAAAGACCTTGGCAGCATGCATCGAGGGAGTCGCTTTTGCGACACGAAGGAAAGCGTCTATGACCCTGTTGATGCCGGACATAGCTCGACCTCTCTTTCCTTGGCTGAGGGATTTGCTTTGTCTAGGGATCTAAAAGGCGAGAAATCCGATGTGGTGGCGGTTATTGGGGATGCTTCCATCGCCAATGGCCTCTCTTTCGAAGCCCTTAATTCCATTGGCACAAGCGGAACCAAAGTCATCGTCATCCTTAACGACAACGACATGTCGATAAGCGCTCCAAGCGGCGCCCTTTCGCGCTTCTTTAGAAAGATTTCGACCGACAAGCTCTATAACAAGGCCAAGGTGGCTTATCGAAAGGGTTTAACCAAAAGCAAAATCGGCCGTTCCTTCTATGCTTTCTCTTTTTTCATAAAGAACCAAATCAAGAGGGCCTTCGTTCCGGTGACCCTTTTCGAAACGCTTGGTTTCACTTATCTTGGTCCCGTCGATGGGCACGATGTTAAAGCGATGGAAAAAGCCTTTCGAAACGCGAAAAACACAACCAAACCGACTTTGGTCCACGTGATAACGAAAAAAGGGAAGGGATATCCCTTCTCCGAAGAGGACAAAGACGGCTCTTTTCATAGCGTCCCTCCTTTCTTTTTGGAAACGGGGAAAAAGAAAGAAGTGAAGAAAGGCTATTTATCTTTCCCGGAATTCTTTGGGAACCTCGTCTATGAAAAGATGAAGGAAGACGAGAAAACGATTTTGATTGCCGCTGCCATGATAAAAGGCAGCGCCCTTGAGAAAGCCTTTTCCTCTTTTCCTAGGCGCTCTTTTGACGTCGGGATCGCCGAGGAACATGCCGTGACTTTGGCGAGTTCTTTCGCCTTGAACGGCTTTCATCCCATCGTCTCTCTTTATAGCACTTTTTTGCAACGCTCCTATGACGAGCTTCTCCATGATTGCGCTCGCAAAGGCGTTTCCATGACGCTTCTAATCGATCGGGCGGGTTTGCCCGGGAAAGATGGCGAGACGCATGCGGGGATATATGACGTCGCTTTCTTAAAGTCGATTCCCCATGTTTCCGTCTTTATGCCGAAGGATTTTCTCGAAGCGAAGGAACTTTTTATGGACTCCTTTGAAGAAGGGAAGGGGATTTACGCCATCCGGTATCCTAATCTTTTAAGCCCCGTCGAAGGAAAAGGGGAGATAAAGCTTCTAGATGGCTATTCTCTTTTAAAGGAGAAAGAAGAGGGCTCTTCATCGCTCCTTTTGACGATTGGACCAAGCGGTTTGGCGCTTCGAGACGCCCTTTCGGAAGAGTTCAAAGGCGAGATCCTCTCTTGCTTCTCTTTAGAGCCCATTCCTTCTTCGCTCCTTGACGAAATAAAGAAATTCAAAACCCTTTACGTCTATGACCAAACGGGAACCGAGAAAGGGTTCGCGGAATCTTTGAAATCGCTTTTATTCGATAAGAAAATCGATATTGACGCTCATTTCTTCGTTCTTCCAAACGCCTTTGTCCCGCATGGAAGCAAAGAGGAGGAAGAGGCTTTTTTCGGACTTGATGTCAGAACGCTCAAAGAAAAGATTCTTTCCTTTGAAAGCAGAAGCGGAAGAAATGCTAAGATTGAAGCATGAGCAAGGTCATTCTCCATATCGATCTCAATGCGTTCTTTGCCACCGCCGAGCGCCTTCGCCATCCGGAATGGAAGGGGGAGCCAATCATCGTCGGCGGGGAAACCTTTCGAGGCGTTGTTTCGACTTGTTCCTATGAGGCGCGTTCCTTTGGCGTGCGAAGCGCGATGCCGATAGTCGAAGCCAAACGCCTTTGTCCGAAAGGGCATTTCGTTCCTTGCGATTTCCCATATTATTCAATGCTTTCGCGGTCTTTTTTCGCTTATCTAAGAGAAGTGAGCCCTCTTATCGAAGAGGCGTCCATCGATGAAGGATATCTCGATATCACTCGCCAAATTCGAAAAGAGCAGGATCCCCTTTCCTATTTGAAGAAAATTCAAGAAGGTTTGCTTTTGCGGATCGGCCTACAAAGTTCGCTTGGCGTTGCTCCGACGAAGTTTTTGTCCAAGATGGCCAGTGACATGAAAAAACCGATGGGTATTACCATTTTGCGAAGGAAGGATCTCGAAAAGCTTCTTTATCCCTTGCCGATTTCTTCTTTTTTCGGGATCGGAAAGAAAAGCGCTCCAATCTTAGAGGCCCATGGCATCAAAACGATTGGCGATTTGAAACGCCGCTTTGAGAAGGAGGATCCCTTTCTAAAAGCCCATTTCGGAAAGATGTATCAAACTTTGAAAGAGGAAGTCAATGGCTATGGGGATGATCTTGTCGACCCTTCTCCCTACGATCCCAAAAGCATCGGCCATAGCGAAACCTTTCCTTTTGACACGGACGAGGAAAAGCGAATCAAAGAAAAGATCTCGGAATTGACCCATCTTTCCTTCTTATCGCTTGAAAGGGAGAAAAAGAAAGTCAAGACGGTGCAACTTCTCGCGAAAGATAGCTCCTTTCATTCCTTTACGAGGAGCCATTCCTTCGAAGAAGGGGTTAACGATGAAGAGACGTTAAAAAAAGAACTCCTAAAGCTTTACGAGAAGAATTTCCTAGGCAAAGAGCTTCGCTTGGTTGGCGTCTCTTTCCAAAACCTCATCGATCCTTTCAAAGAGACCGTCCAAATGAATTTTTGGAATTATGGCGATTACGAAAAGCTCGACAAGACAAAGTTATTGGTCAATGAGCTCAACCGGAAGCTTGATAAGCCGCTTCTGAAATTAGCGAGCAAAGAGAAAAAGAAATAATGGATATCTTAGAAGCGGCAAGAATTTATCTCGAAGACAAAAGGGTCGCAAAAGGCAGCAGCGAAATCACCCTTCTGAACTACAAAGAAGACCTTAAGCTTTTCTTTCTCTTCGAAAAGGACCTTCTCAAAACGACCGATGATCTCAAAGAAGAGATGCTCGCCGATTACTTGCTTTTCCTCGATAAGGAATATAAGGCGACTTCCACAATCCTTCGACGGGCTTCCTCTCTTTTGGGCTTTTACGCCTTTCTTTCCGACGAAGGGCTTTATAAAGGGAGGCTTCCTGATTACGAGAAGCCGCGCCATGAAAAGAGAATTCCGAACGTTCTTACTTACGAAGAGGTGGAGCGGCTATTGGAAGCGCCTTGCATCGCGACGGATTCTGGGATGCGCGACAAAGCGATGCTTGAGCTCCTATACGCTTCTGGCCTCCGCGTGAGCGAACTTCTTTCCCTTCGCTTCAAAGATGTTGATTTTCTTAATCGAACGCTCGATGTCGTGGGGAAAGGCGCCAAGGAAAGAATTGTCCCTTTTAGCAAATTCTCCGACAAATACCTTGAGAAATATCTTGATGGCCCAAGAAAAAGAAACAAAGGGAAGGACACCCCTTACCTTTTTTTGAACCGTTTCGGCAAACCGATTTCTCGCGTTTACTTTTTTAAGGCCATTCAAAAATACGCCAAAGAAGCCAATATTGATAAGCCTGTTTCGCCGCATAGCCTTCGCCATAGCTTCGCCACCCATCTTTTGGAACAAGGCGCGAGCTTAAGAAGCGTGCAAGAGCTTTTGGGGCATTCAAAAATCACGACGACGGAGATTTACACGGAAGTCTCCGTGGGTCGAATCATGAGCGCCTATGACTTATATAGCAAAAAGAAGTAAAATAGGATGGTGAGGTAAGACCATGGAATATCCTTATAAAAGAATTTTCTTAATTGTCGCCGATAGTGCCGGCATCGGCGAAGAGCCGGATGCTGAGAAGTTTGGCGATAGGGGATCGAATACTTGGAAGCATGCCGCCGAAAGCGTCGGCTCCATCCATGTGCCTAATATGGAAAGGATGGGTTTGGGCTTTTTGGACGACATCCCTGGCGTGAAGCCTTTTATAGATTCCGATTCCTTTGCGCTTGCCCTTCGCGAAAGAAGCAATGGCAAAGACACGATGACTGGACATTGGGAGATGATGGGGGTTCTCACGACGAAGCCTTTTAAGACCTTCACGGACACGGGTTTCCCCAAAGAGCTTATCGACGAACTCTCTTTGCGCACGGGCCATAAGATTATTGGGAATATGGCTATGAGCGGAACGGAGATCCTCAAAGTTCTCGGCGAAAAGCAGATGATGGAAAATAGCCTTATTGTCTATACGAGCGCCGATAGCGTCCTTCAGATTGCCGCTCACGAAAAGGTGACGGGTCTAGAGGAACTCTATCGATGTTGCGAAATCGCCCGCGAGCTTTGCATGAAGCCCGAGTGGCGGGTGGGACGTGTCATTGCCCGTCCTTATCTAGGGACTTCCAAAGCCGATTTCAAAAGAACCGCAAACCGTCATGACTATGCCCTTAAGCCCCCCATGGCGACCGATATGGATATCCTAAAAGAACATTCTTTCATGACGAGTTGCGTGGGAAAAATTAGCGACATCTTCGATGGAGCTGGCGTCACAAAGAGCGTGCATACGATTTCGAATTTGGATGGCATGGATAAAACCATCGACCAAGTCAAAAACGAAGATTGGACGGGACTTTGCTTTGTGAACCTCGTGGAGTTCGATAGCGAATACGGCCACCGAAGGAATCCTAAGGGCTATGCGAGAGCGTTAGAGGATTTCGATAAGCAGCTTGGGATCATGATCCCCCTTCTTAAAGAGAGCGACCTCTTGCTCGTTACGGCGGACCATGGAAACGATCCGACCTTCAAAGGGACCGATCATACCAGAGAGAAGGTGCCTTTGCTCGCTTATAGCAAGTCGATTAAGCGCGGCAAGCTTCTTCCCGAAGGCGATAGCTTTGCCAATATCGGCGCGACGATTCTTAAAAATTTCAATTTGAAGAAAAACGACGATTTGATTGGAACGCCAATCGATGAAATACTAGGAAAGTAGGTAATTAAAATGAAAAAAACACATTCTTTCGTTTTCGCTTTGTCTTTCTTGCTTTTGTCCTCTTGCGGAGGCCAAAGCCTTGAATCTTCCTCTTCTTCCTCGATTATCGAAGAAGACCCTTTAACGATTCTTTCTCCCGCCGGGGCGCCGACCCTTGCGCTTTATAATCACATCGATGACGAGAATTTCTTAACGACCAAAGACGCCACGCAAGTGGCTTTGGCAATGAAGACTGCAAGCAATAAGGACGCTTTGATTTTCGATGGGGTCAATGGCTTGAAGTTCCATAAAGCGAAACAAACTTCCACTGATTGGAAGCTTGCGAGATGGTTGACGGGAGGCAATTTCTACATCGTTTCCACAAAGCACACCAAAGAGGACATCTTCGACGAGAATAGCAAGATTCTTTCCTTTGGGAATGGCCTTTTGCCCGATAAAGTCTTTCGCTCTTTGGTAACAAACAAATGGCATTGGACGATAAACGAAGAGAATATCAAATACGAGGCGGGAACCTCTCAAGTTTCGGCGATTTTAGGAAGCGAGAATTACGCTTCTTATGATTATTACTTTATTGCGGAACCGTCTTTGCAAGCGGCCAAGACGAATCTCAAAAGCAAAGGGATAGAAGCTTCGATTAACGAGATTTATAACCTTCGAGAGGAATGGAAAGACTATTCTGGAATGGAATACATTCCTCAAGCGGCTCTCTTTGTGAATGCTACAAGCTACCAAGCGAAGAATGAATCCTTTGCCAATCTCCTTGAGGAAGTGGACGAAAATCTCAATGATGCCATCTATAATCCTCAGAAAATCGTTTCTTTCCTAAATGAAAAAGAGCCGAACTCCGATAATCAAGCGGATAGGCTTGGTTTTAAAGCGGCGCTAGTAGGGCTCCTCCAAAAAGAAGAAGCCAACCGTTTTGGGATGATCGACACCAAAAAAGTGCCTAATGCAAAAGAATTCGTGAACACCTTTATGGAGAAGATCGGCGAATCGGTAAGATTCGACGATTCCGATTTCCTCTCTTAATATATATAAGGAATAAGATGAAGAAAAAACGCCCTCTCCAAAAATGCGTCTCATTTGCGCTTGGCGTTTTTTTCTTTATTTTCTTTTGGTGGCTTTTGAGCTTTTCCCTAGAAGCGAACGACCTTCATTACCTTCCTTCGCCTTTTAGAATATTCGAAGAAGTGGGGGTGCTTCTTTTTGGGGGAGGCGCTTTAAAGACATGGTCCGCTATCGGTTATAGCAGCTTGAAGCTTTTTATCGGCTTCTCGATTTCCTTTGTCTTGGCGCTTGTGCTTGGCACTCTATCGTCCTTATTTCCGCTCTTTGCCTCTTTCGAAAAAAGCCATATCCTCCTTTTTCGAAGCATCCCAACCGCAGGGATCGCCCTCGTTTTAGGGACGGCCTTTTGGCTTGAGCTACCTTTCTTACAGCCTTTTATTCCATCTCTTTTGACGATTTTGGTTGCTTTTCCGATTCTTTATCAAGGCTTTCTCGATGGCATTCTTGCGATAGGAGACGAGGTGAAAGATGCACTTCGTCTCGAAGGAGCGGAGCGCAAAATGGAAAGCGTTCTTTTTGTGTATTGGCCTGGTGCATCGAATTTTATCATTCTTTCCATAACGCAAGCTCTTGGCCTTTCCTTTAAGGTGACTATTATGAGCGAAATAGTCACAAACTCCGGAACCTCGAAGGCGATGGGGCTAGGGACGCTTATTGGGAAGGCTATAACTTTGGATGCCGATTTGGAGGCTGCTCTAGGCTACTCTTTGATTGCCGTCCTTTTGGTTTTCGTCGTTGACGGCATCTTCTTTTTCCCTAAGAAAAAAATAGAAGAAGAAATAAGCGATTAGCAAATTGCAAAGAAATCTTATCGGGCCGAAATAGGTCTATTTTTTATTTTTTAGAGGAAAAAGAATGGGCCGATGATATCATTAGGCGTTTGACGAGAACGTCAATTTATTCCATCAATTAAGCAAATATAGAAAGTTGATTGGAAATCGTTGTGGATGGAATGAATAAACTTATCGGTGGATCGTTCGATTTTCATTCAAAAATGCATTAGTTATTATTTAGTAGACCTCGATGGCGGTGCAAAACCACTCGAATAAAAGGTTTAAAAAACAAAAAGCATTTAAATTTCAAAAACATTCTAAACGAATAAATGTAACTAGAATTTAGAGCTAGTTAACATAATGGACATTAAGCGAACTAATCTATTTTAAAGCTTTAGAAGCGGTTAATATAAACAAATTAGTAGTTTAAAATTCAGCTTCTAATTTTCTATTTGCTTTCGCTGCCGCTTTTGATAACGGCCTCCTTTCCACTAAAAGAGGTCTTTAAGCTTTCTTACTTGCTTATTTCGTCAAAAAAAGCGATCGCCTTGACCGCTTTTACTTCTGAGATTCCTTTTGAATCTTTCTTTAAAGGTTTCCAAAGTATCTTTACATATGACGTTAATGCTTCTTTGAATCCAAAAGCTCTTCGAGAGAAAGCTCTTTTCTACGAGCCTCGGAAAGGATATGAAGAACGAAGTCTCCGCCATCGAGAACGATCCATTCGGATTCCTCATTTCCCTCCGGCTTTTTCGTTTCCTGTCCTTTTTCTTCCAAGAAATCCAAAACGCTTTCGCTAAAGGAATAAGCCGCGCGAGGATTGGGCGCGGTTACAATAATTACATCATCGTAAAACGGGGAACGACCTTTCGCGCTTATGACTTTGATGTCTTCCGCTTTCTTTTCTTCTAATAAATGGACAATGCTTTCGGTGATTTTTTCCATTCCTATTCTCCTGAATAATAATCGAAACACTCTTTGCTTAAGGGGTCTTCGATTCGGGTTTTCGTTTTCTTTTCCAAAAACTCTTTGTTTGCTTTGAGGACATTTTTGAATCCTTTTTCATAATCGTGAAGGCAATCGGCGATTAGATTACTTGAGTCATAGCCTCTGGTGGGTTCGATTTTATCGGCGCTATAGAGGATCATCGCCAATGGGCTCATTCTTTTGGAGCCGGTGCAATGGTTTTTGATTGCATCGAATATCTCTTCGTCTTCGATCCCAAAAAGCTCCTTGGCTAGAGTCACGCCGGAATATTGATGCACGGCATAAGAAGGCAAATTCTTTACATTTAGATTGGGGAAACTCTCCTTCGCTTTCAAGCGGCCTTCGGCGTCAGAAAGATATTTCCCTAAATCGTGGATGGCTCCCGCGATATAACCCTTCCCAAAAAGCGAATGCAAATGGTTGGAACGAACGATTTCTTCACAAAGGTGAGCCACGCTAAAAGAATGGACGGTCCTTCTTGAGCCGATTGTCCCCTCGATTTTTTTAACATAATAAAGTTTATGCTTTTCGATGTAGTTTATGACGGTTTTGGGTGTGTCAATGCTTCTTAGGTTTCTAATGTCATGGGAAGCGACTTCCCCAGAATCATAAAAATGAAGTCCTCGCATGTTGAACCGCCTGATGTTTTCCTTCTTGAGTTCGAAACCAGGGCGTGGAGAAAAAAGAATGTGGCAAGTCTTGGAAAGAAGATCTGGGTCTTTCCAACGATCGAAACTATTCACTTCGTCGGCGCCTATTAAAAAGTAAAGATCTTCTTTTTTATAGATGGATTTGAAATGCTGTACCGTTTTAATGGTATAGCTGATGTCGTCTTTTTCCTTTATCTCATAGTCGCTAATCGAAAAACAAGGGTTTCCAGCAATGGCCGCCTCCACCATGGCTAGCCGATCGTTTTCGCTTTCCTCGGTTATTTTCCAACGAGGCGCCTTGGCGGGAATGAAAAGAACTTTCGCCCCAAAAAGCTCGGAGCTGGCTGCATTTGCTATTCTTAAATGTCCGTTGTGAGGAGGATCGAAAGAGCCTCCAAAGAGGATGAGAGCCATCTTTTTATTTGTTCTTCAAGACGATTCGATCTTTTTTCTCTTTGTTTTCCCGATAAAGGGTCAAGATACGGCCGAGGCGATTCACGGGTTCGCTTCCAGTCTTCATAGCGAGTTCTTCCAAAAGCGCATCCGGCGTTTTTTCGCTTGTCGGAAGCACTTTGATTTTGATGAGCTCGTGGGCTTTTAAGGCGTTTTCCACCACTTTCAAAACGTTCTCGTCGATTTCGCCTTTCCCCAAAGTGATAGTTGCTTTAAGGGGATTGGCTAAGCTTCGTAAATAGGCTCTTTCCTTGGTTTTTAGCATTATCATTTCCTCTTTTTCGTTATCTTTGGCGCGGATGTGTAAGCGCCGATTCCCTTAGGCAAATAAAGACGGTATCTCTCTTTGGGAAGACCATGAAGGCTTATCCAGCCAAAACCGGCGATTCCGAAATCCCTATCTTCTTCTTTTTCGAAGGCGAAATCGAATGCGTCAAAGTCTTTGCTTGTTTTTAAGTTCGAAAGGCGTGGCTTTAGCGCTTTCTTTTCCAAATATTTGTCGAAGAGCGAGACCATGTCCTTTTTCGGCGTTATGCGCTTGATTTCGGTTTTCATGGAGAAATAGCATGTTATAGGTATAGCCTTGCGTTTGCTTTCCAAAACATCGAAATGGGCCAATAGCCCAAAGAAAAGACTTCCTTTGTTTTGCAAAGCAAAGGTAAGGGGAGAGACTGTTTCCCCCTCTTTCACGATGAGCTCTTTTGGCGTATCGGAATGTCCGAATAAGCTGTTATCGATGTTGAATCCTTCAGTGTCATAAAGATAAGAATCTTTGTCTAAGGGGATACGAAGGACGGGAGAAAGGGTATCGAAGTAATTTCCGCCGGCAATCGTCTTTCCCGTGTCGTTCTTATAGGTCGACAAAAAGGTGCTTATAAGGAGTGTTTTTCCGCTTTTGGAGGCGCCAATAAGATAAATATCGCGCCCCTTCCTCTCCTCTTTTATTTTCTTTCGGACGGGTTCGAGGTCAAATCCTCGATAGACGGAAGTAAGATAGACTTCCTTGGAAGTGACGTTTTGAAAGCCAGCTCTTTTGAAATGAAGTGCTACGTATTCGCCTAATTTTTCGTCATCGATATCCTTGGGAAGGAGGTCGCGCTTGTTGGCAAGGATGAGAATAGGCACATCTTTTAGCAAAGAAGAAACCTCTTTCACGAAGGAAGATTCGAAAGAAAACAAGTCAATCATATAAACGAAGAGAGCGGGTTTTCCTTTGGCGATGGAAAGCATTTTCAAAAAGGATTCCGAAACGCTGTTCTCTTTGGGTGCGTCGTTCCACCTCGTTTCTTGGAAGCAGGTCGAACAAAGGAGAGGGTGCCCTCCTTCCAAAAGCTTTGTCTCTTTGGAGATATACCCTTCCGCCGCAGCATCTGTTTCTTGTAAAGCGGCTCCACACCGGTAGCACCGCTCCACCTTTTTCATTTCTTCCATGTTTCCCCCTCCTTATTCAATAAGGTATTGTACGGAAGGCGTTCGATTTCTCTTCTTCTTTTCTTTTCGAATAGCCTATTAAAACGGGTGAAGAACGGTTCTTTTCCCGTTATTTTATCGCTTAATATGAAATAGATATGAGCGCCCTTTGCCGCCTTAAAATCGGTCATCAATTGGTCTCCGATAAGAGCTACTTCTCCCTTTTTCCAACCTTCTTCCTTTAGAATCTTTTTTAATTTAAAAGAAAAAGGCTTCATGAGCATTGGGTAAAAAGGAACGCCGAGCTTTTTGGCGAAATTCTGCACCCTTTTCCCTTGCCCATTGGAGGCGATGGCGATTTGAAAGCCGTTTCGCTGGCATTCGTCTTTTAAGGCTTTTGCCTTGTCTTTGACGTCCTCGAAAGTATCATAAAAGGAGGCCAAGGTGTTATCCATGTCAAAAAGCAAGACTTTGATGCCCTTCTCCTTTAAAAGAGAATAAGGCAAGTCATAAGCGCTTTGGACTCGGATATCGGGTAAAGAAATCCTCATCAATCGTCATCTCCATTATTTTCAAGAAGGTCGTCGAAAAGGCTAATCTGTTCAAAATCGCCTTTCGGGTTTTCGCCGTTTTCGGAAGCGTCAAGATCGCTTTCGGCGTTTTCTTCTTCCCGAATCGGATGGGATTTAATAGTGTCGTCTACCACGAGCGAATCGCTTCTCGAGAAAGAGACGATTCGTGATTTAGAAGAGAAGCTATCGCCTGTTTTGGCATAGCTTTCTAGCGGCGTCGCATTGAAATCCTGCCACGTGACATCCGTCCTTTGGCCATTGTTAAGAACGACATCCACGCTGAAGGGAGCTTGTTTGTTGTCGGTTTTTAGAATGTCGATAAGGCGGTTCGGATCTTTTTTGAAAACGTTATAGAGGACGGTCGCTTTGTCGAGACGATGCCCCAAAGGAATGTTTTTGAGGATGTAAACGCGTGCGACCCCCCGATCGGTAAGAAGCAGGATTTTGCTATTCGGATTCGCCTCTGGATCGAAGGACAGAAGACCGCAAAGCTCTTTTCCATGGAAGGAACCGGCTTTTAGGCCGCCACTCCTAGGATTGGAAATCCAAATGTCATTCTCGTTATAGAAGCAAGCCTTGCCGTCACTCGAGGCGATGAATAAGTTGCTATCGCCACTCGATAGGGCGACATCCACCAAAACGTCTTCCTTCCCGAGTCGTAAGGCGCTAATCGGACGGGAACGACGGACGACTGGGAAGCTATCGAGCCGGATCCTTTTGATAACGCCGTTCTTGGTTAAGAGAATAACGTAAAGATCGTTTCTGAAGTGACGGACGACGAAGCCGCCGACAAGCTTTTCGTTGGCATCGATGGCCACAAGCATGTTGACATGGAAGCCTTCGTCGTTCCACTTCGTCTCCTTGATTTCGTTGACTGGGATATAGAGATAGTTTCCTTTGTTTGTGAAGAAGAGGGCGAAATCGGTGGTTTCACATTCCCCTTCGAATATGAAAGCGTCGCCGTTTTTGATGCCAGGCTTTGCCCCATTTTGGCCACCAGACCCCTTCCAACTCTTTAAGGAGCTTCGCTTAATGTAGCCATCGCGCGTGGCGACAAGGCGACATGTTTCTTTGGCGATGAGATCGCGCTTATCAAGCACAACCTCCCCTTCCTCTTCGCGAACTTCCGTTTTCCTCTCGTCGCCGTACTTTTTGACGATGGTCTTAAGGTCGCTTATAATCAGTGCTTCCCGCTTCTTTTGATCGTTAAGGAGTTCGGAAAGCTCTTGCATTTGCGTTTCAAGAGAAGCCTTTTCGTTTTCTAAGACGGTGATATCGGTATGGGAGAGTTTATAAAGAGGCATCATCAAAATCGCTTCCGCTTGCCGATCGCTGAAAGAGAAACGCGAAATGAGGTTCTTCTTGGCGTCTGCTTTATCTAGGGATGCGCGTATGGTTTTAACGACTTCGTCGAGAATCGAAATGGCTTTGATAAGGCCATCGACGATCTCAAGGCGAGTGGCGCATTTATCGTAAAGATAATGGCTGCGGCGAGTGATCACTTCGAGCTGATGCTGTATGTAGCAATCGCAATAAGACAAGAGGTCAAGGGTTTTGGGGCGATCGTCGACAATCGCCATCATATGGGCCGTGTAATTCGTTCGGAGTTGCGTTTTGGCCATCAAATAGGCAAGGATGGCTTCGGGCTTGGCGTCATCTTTCAAATCGATGGCGATCCTTAAACCTGTTTTATCGGTTTCGTCGCGAACCTCTTCGATTCCCGGGATGGTCTTATCGTGACGGATTTTGTCGATGCTTTTCACCAAGAGGGATTTGTTGATTTGATAAGGGATCTCGCTCACGATGATTTGCTTTTCGCCTTTTTCGGAAACAACAATCTCCGCTTTCGAGGAGATGACGACTTTCCCTCGCCCCGTTCGATAGATGTCTTTCAACGATTCGGATTCGAAAATGATGCCACCAGTTGGAAAATCAGGACCTGGCACCAGTTCCAAAAGAGGCTCAAGCGCGCAATTCGGGTGTTTAATTCGATAAATGATGGCATTGGTGATTTCGCCGAGGTTATGGGGTGGAATAGAAGTCGCAATACCGACGGCGATGCCTTCGCTTCCGTTGCAAAAGAGATTGGGGAAGCGACTTGGCAAGACGGAAGGTTCGAACTGGGCGTCGTCGAAAGTCAATTCCATCTCGACCGTGTCTTTATCGATATCGGCCACAAGCTCATTGGCCAATGCGCTTAAGCGAGCTTCTGTATAACGGAAAGCCGCGGCGCTATCGCCGTCGATGGAGCCATTATTCCCTTGGAAGTCCACCAAGGGGTAGCGGTAAGCCCAAGGCTGCGACATATGGACGAGCGCTTCGTAGATGGAGGAGTCGCCATGCGGGTGATATTTGCCCATGACGTCCCCAACGATGTGGGCGCATTTTTTGGTGGGCTTATCGATTGTATTGCCCGTCTTCCACATATCGTAAATGATGCGGCGCTGGACTGGCTTTAAACCATCGCGGGCATCTGGAATCGCACGATCTTGAATGACGTCTTTGGCGTAGATGGCGTATTTTTCGCCCATTAAATCGTCAAGGGCACCTTTGACGATGTTTTCGACGATTGTTTCTTCCTCTTTCTTTCTCTTCATAGTTATTTCCCGATTTTGACTTCGTTGACGAAAGTGTCTTCGTTATTGAAAGTGACGTTCTCTTTGATCCAATTCCAACGGAGGACGCTGTCTTTTCCCATGAGGGTTCCAATGCGTTTCTCCACCAAAAGGGGATCTTCAATCGAAACCCTTGTGAGAATTCGCGTTTGCTTGTTCATTGTGGTGTCGCTTAACTGACTGGCATTCATCTCGCCAAGACCTTTGTAGCGGTTAATGCCATAGCCTGGGCCGATTTTTTCTTTGGCCTTCTCGAGTTCTTCGTCACTCCAACAATAGATATGCTTGGAAGTGTCGCTCTTCTTATAGACGCGATAAAGGGGAGGTTGAGCGATGTAGACCATCCCTTTTTCGATAAGCGGCTTCATATAGTTATAGAAGAAAGTCAAAAGGAGCGTTTGAATATGGGCGCCATCGGTATCGGCATCGGTCATGATGATGATTTTGCCATAATGGCTTTCTTCGGGATCGAAATCTTGTCCGACGCCGGCGCCGATTGTTTGGATGAGCGTGCTAAATTCCACGTTTTCAACGATGCGTTCCATCGAAACGCTATCGGTATTGAGCGGTTTTCCTCTTAAAGGCAAAATGGCTTGATGGAGGCGATCGCGTCCCGCTTTGGCGCTTCCGCCCGCGGAATCCCCTTCAACAATGAATAACTCGTTGTTTTTGTAATCCTTCGACTGCGCGCTGGCAAGCTTGTCGCTAATGATAAGGTCGTTGGTCTTTTTCTTGACGCCGCGAGCCGCTTCACGGGCTTTTCTGGCCGCTTCTCGCGCTTCTTTCGAAGCCATGCATTTTTTTACCAAGTCCACGGCAAAGGCTTTGTGCTCGCTTAAGTAGTAGCTGAGGTTTCGGGAAACGATATCCATGACGACAGGACTTGCTTCAGGCGTGCCAAGCTTCCCTTTGGTTTGCCCTTCGTATTCGAGCTTGCTTTCCGGGACTTTTACCGAAATGATGGCGGTTAGCCCTTCGCGAATATCAGCGCCGTCAATCGATTGATTGCCCCGAATGACTTCGTTGGTGACGGCCCATTCGTTGATGGCTTTCGTGAGGGCGGTTTTGAATCCGCTTTCGTGGGTTCCCCCATCGGCCGTGCGCACGTCGTTGGCATAGGAAAAGATATTCTCGTTATAGTCTTGCAAACACCAGCACATCGCCACTTCAAGCTTAATGCCCGAGGGGCTCGAGGAATCGTTAAAATCGATAATTTCGCCAAGGCGAGTTTTATTTTGCGTAATGGATTGGACATACTCATAGAGTCCACGCTCGGTATAAAAGTCATGGCTATTGCCAGTCGCTTGATCTTTCAAGATGAAATGAACGCCTTTTAAAAGGTAGCTCTTCTCTTCGAGGCGGTTATAGATGGTGTCCCAGCTGAACTTGGTGTTCGGGAAGATTTTGGGATCGGGCTTAAAATGGACGGTCGTGCCATGTTTAGAAGTCTGGCCGATCACGTGAAGGGGCGTTTCGAGTTCGCCACCATTATGGAAGCGAATTTGGTAAATCTGCCCTTGTCGGCAAATCGTCACTTCGACCCATTCGCTCAAAGCGTTGGTGACGGTTGCGCCAACGCCATGAAGGCCGGCAGCCGTTTGATAGACTTTGGAATTGAATTTGCCACCGCTATGAAGGGTGGTGAAGATCAGCTGAACAGCGGGGATTTTCGCTTCAGGGTGGATGTCTACGGGAATGCCTCTGCCTTCGTCTTCCACTTGGATAGAGCCGTCTTTCATCATGGTCACGGTGATTTTCTTGCCAAAGCCATTGACGGCTTCGTCGACGGCGTTATCCACGATTTCCCAAACCAAATGGTGAAGACCGTTGAGGTTGGTGGAGCCGATATACATGCCAGGGCGTTTCCGCACCCCTTCCATTTCGCTTAAAATCTCGATTTGACTAGCCGAGTATCTATTTTCTTCGCTGAGTAGTTCGTCCATTGCTCTATCTATCCACTTTCGAACGAAAGTATAGCAAAAAACATTTCAAAAATGTAGGGCTATTATAGATAATAGGGCGTCCCAGGAGGAATGTTATGAATCCGGTTTTGTTCAATACGCTTTTGACGCTTGGAATCTTTGCTTTTTCTTATTTTTTCGGCGCTATTCCGACTGCCGTCATCATTGGGAAAGTCTTTTATAAGAAAAATCCACTAGATTACGGCTCCCATAATGCAGGTGGCACGAACGCCGGAAGAGTTCTTGGGAAGAAGGCGGGCGTTGTTGTCATTACGCTCGACATTTTGAAAACGGCGACCGTTTTTTGGACGGTATTCGCCCTTCTTAGCTTTAGCCCCCTCCAAAAAGTCGCCTCTTTTTGGGATGGGGGGCAAATCTTTCTTTGGGGGTCTCTTGTGTTCGCAAGCCTTGGCCATTGCTTCTCTCCCTATCTCAAAGGGAAGGGAGGAAAGGCGGTCGCTTGCTTTTATGGAAGCGTTGGCGGCACTAGTCCGATTCTCTTTCCCCTTTGCTTCCTTATTTTCTTTCTTTGCTTCAAAGGGACGAAAAAAGTGATGAGCAAGGCTTCGATTCTGACGGGCGCCATTCTCACTCTTCTGAGTTGGGTTCTCTCAATCATCGCTCTTTGCTTAGGCTCAGGCTTCGATTCGAGCATCTTCTCTTGGACGTTTGGGCTTGGGGGAGGGCTTCGTTTTGGTTTGGAAAGCGGCATTGCCATAACGCTTGTCTATCTGATCCTCGTTTACCGCCACAGAGACAACATCAGAAGGATAAAGAAAGGAGAGGAAAAGCCTCTCCAATGGAAAAGTAGATAATTAGTAGATATTTAGCTAATGCAAAATACCTGTGGAAAACTTGTTATAGCTCATCAAATTCTTATATTAGTGCGATTGTAGGCTTGTTTTTGATTGACAATTTTTAAAATTATAGCCTCTTTCGCTAAAATAAATAGTTGTTTTGCTTTTATTGAAAAACAGCCCTCTAAACCACTGCTTCAGCATCATAAAAAACCAATCGGGAAGAAGCTATGAAAACAAAGGAAAAACCAACCTTATTTTCGCTTAATTGATGGCGCCTTAGGTTCTTGGTTCACCGATGTTTTTTATTGCCTTTTCCCTTTCTCCAACAAAGTCTTGCATCGATTTGGACTCTTTGGGAATCTATCTTCTTCTTGAAGGTCCTCCTCTTTATACCTAGGCAACAGCGTTGCTTATTGCTTTCTTTATCTAAACCGTAACAAAAAAGCGCACCCATTCCGGATGCGCTTCCTTTCGCTTCGAATTTTTAGTCGCCTTGTTTCATTTTGTTCATGACGGCGCGAATTTGCGCTTCGCTTGGTTTTCTTCCCATTTGCATGAACATTGCTCGGATTGCGGCTTCGCTAATCGGCGGGTTCTTTTTCATTTCGCGTTTGATGAGGGCCCTCGCTCCGAAGAAGCCTGCTATCGCGCCAGCTAATAGTGCCAAAACGACATAAAGAATGACTTGCCAAACTTCCATGGTAATTGATGTTAGGCTCTCTTGTCGTATTTACCAGTCGTGGTATCGACTAAGACCTTTTCGCCTTTTTCGATGAAGAGTGGGATGCGAATCTTCAAACCGGTCTCTAAGACGGCGTCTTTGCTGCCGCCATTGGTGACGGTATCCCCGCGAACGCCTGGTTCGCAATCGACGACTTCGAGAGCGACTTTGCTCGGAAGCTCAATGCCTAGGACTTCTTCGTCATAGCAAGCGATGGTAACTTCCCCATTGGGGGCGAGATATGGGATTTGGCTTTCTAGGCCCACTTTTGGAAGTTCGATTTGCTCGTAGGTCTTTGGATCCATAAAGACAAGGGTTTCACCCCCGTCATAAAGGTATTGCATAACCTTCTTGGTGATGGAAACGGGTTGGACATCATAACCGCTGTTACGGCTTAATTCCGTGATTGCCCCAGTGCGGACATTTCTCACTTTCACTTTGGCAACCATTTTTCTCATGGCCGTCTTATTCAAAAGAATATCAATGACCTGATAGAGGGTGTTTTCGTCTTCGAAGTAATTTCCGGGACGTAATTCGGTAACGTTCATTTTCTTCTCCTTTTCAAGATACGGCGTAATGATAGAACAAAATTCTTTCTCTTGCCACCGCTTTCGCGGTTTTTGAGGCGTGTTTCCTTTCATTCACCTTAGGAAAGGGTTATAGAGGAATTCCTTTTGAAGCGTTGTGTTTTCGCCATGGCCTGGATAGACCGTCGTATTGGCGGGAAGGGTCTTTAGTTTCGCTAATGAATCTTCCATTTTCCTTTCCTCGCTTCCTGGCAGATCGCACCTTCCGACACTTAAATGGAACAAGGTATCCCCGCTAAATAAAGCGGACTCTTTCGGAAAGTAATAGCAAACGCTGCCTTTGGTGTGAAAAGGTGTTTCAAAGACTTTAAAAGAGACTTTGCCAAAGGAAATCTCGTCTTGATCCTCGAGCAAAACGAGATTGGAGTCCTCGTATTCGAAATATTCGCCTAAAATTTCGTAAGAAAGATTGAGTTTCGGCTTGGTTAAATAAGGCGCTTCCAAAGCGGAAAGAAAAATCGGCGCTTTCGAAGCTAAGGAAGCAAGCCCCCAAATATGATCGATATGGCCATGGGTGAGCAAGATGCCTTCTAGCTTTCCTTGATGATGTTTCTCAAGATAATTTTGAAGCTTGTTATCCTCATTGCTTCCTGGGTCGATTAGGAGAGCAGGCTCATTTTCCTCGCCAAGAACGTAGGTGTTCGAAGACCAAGAAGGGGCGAAATGAAGTTTCATGATGCGCATAGTATAAAAAAATAAGGCCGAAGCCTTATTTGCATTCTTTGTGAAGCGTTTCTTTTCTGCAACGCTTGCAATATTTCATGGTTTCCATCTTGTTTGGATGGGTTTTTTTGTTACGCGTTGTAATGTAGTTGTGTTCCTTGCATTCAGAGCAGGCAAGGATGACTTGATCACGTTTGCTATTGGCCATAAAAATTCACTCTTCTTTCTTTTGCGCTTGCAAGTCTAGCACACCCCTTCTTATTTAGCTAGAACAAAAACGTAACTTTTTGCTGCTTGGCTCAATTTTATTGTCTTTATCGCCTTTTTTATTCGCCTGACGAAGTTTAAAATGATCTTATGCCCTTTAAAAGAAATCAAACCAAGCCCGTCTCCATTGGCGGCTTAACCCTTGGCGGAAACGATGAAATCATCGTCCAGTCGATGTGCAATATAAAAACCTCTTGCGTAGAAGAGGTCAGCAAGCAAATCAACGAGGCCGCCTCTTTTGGCGCGAAGATCATGCGCCTTTCGGTTCTCGATTTCCACGATGCCTCTGCCATTAGAGAAATTAAGAAAAAGGTATCCATCCCTTTGGTTGCCGATATCCACATGGATTATCGCTTGGCTTTGGCCTCTTTGGAAAGCGGCGTCGATGCCATTCGCATTAACCCTGGGAATATCGGGGATGAAAAAAGGATTGAAGAAGTGCTTCGAGAGGCTTTGAAGCGCCACGTTCCCATTCGCATTGGCGTCAATGGCGGTTCGATCGATAAAGCTTTGCTAAAAGAAAAAGGGAGCCTTTCCCGGAGCGCTTTGCTTTTCGAAAGCGCGAAAAAACATATCGGCATTCTTAATAAATATGGTTTTGACGATATCGTTCTTTCTCTCAAAGGGAGCGATGCTCTTGAAACCATGGAGGCCTATCGTTTGGCGGCGCAATCCTTCCCTTATCCATTGCATCTTGGGGTGACGGAGGCTGGTCCAAAAGACGTTTCCTTGATTCGCTCCACCATCGCTTTAGCCCCTCTTTTGATGGAGGGGATTGGAAATACCATCCGCATCTCTTTGACCGAAGATCCTATCGAGGAAGTGAAGGCTGCCAATCGCCTCCTTCTTGATTTGGGCCTTAAGAAAGATTGGCCCCGATTCATCTCTTGCCCAACTTGCGGTCGGACGGAAGTCCGCTTGCTTCCTTTGGCGAAAAAAGTTCTTCAATACCTCGAAGAACATAGAATCAATAAAACAGTGGCCATCATGGGTTGTGCCGTCAATGGGCCTGGCGAAGCTAAGCAAGCGGATATAGGCTTAGCGGGAGCGAAAGACTGTTTCGTTCTTTTCAAAAAAGGCAAAGCCATCAAGACTTTGCCTCAGGATATCGCCTTCGAAACGCTTATTGAGGAGCTCAAGAACCTTTAATAATCTTCTCTTGCTTTTTTGGCAAGGGATTCGCGGATGGCTTTGCGGATAGCTTTTTTCCGGTATTTCTTTTTCACTTTTTCGATAGCGAACTGCTGCTTCTTCTTATACATCGGTTCGATATGCTTTGGACGCGATAAGGCTTTCGCTATCTTGATTTCTTTGATTTCCTCTTCCGGCAACTCCTTTTTCTTTTTGAGCTTCGTTTTGGGCAAAAGGCCGACCGGATCCTTTTTGAAGCCGTCCTTCGAAAGAGTCGAAAAATCGAATTGCACACCTTCTTCTAGGAGTTTTAAGGGAAGAGAGGTCGAATCGTTGTTGTAGAAAACCCAAGAATCGCCCTTTTTCCCAAATCGGCCACATCGTCCAGCTCGATGGTAATAGAACTCGAGGTCGTTCGGAAGATCGACGGAGACGACGTCTGTCACATCCGGGATGTCTATGCCCCGCGAAAGGAGGTCGCTTGCGACGATAACGGCATATTTGTTTTCGCGGATGGCCCTTAAGGCTTTTTTGCGGCTTCTATCTTCCAAAGAACCGCTGTAATAAAGGGCATCGACGCCATTCTCTTTGAGCGTTTTATAAATTTGGTTGACCTTTTCCACTTTCGAGGCGAAGACGATAGAAAGATAGGGTTTGCGAATCTCTAAGAAGCGTAGCACCGCCGCCGCTTCCCCGATGTGCTTGATATCGACCAAGTGATGGGCAACGTTTTTGGAAGTCTCGACGTTTTCGGATTCGAATTCGAAATCGCTTGGAACGAATTTTTCAAGCTCATCCTTGAGATTGGGCTTAAGGGTAGCGCTAAAGACCATCGTTTGGGGGCTTTTTAAGGCGCTGGCGATGTTTTCGATATCCTCGAAGAAACCGAGTTCCAAAAGCATATCGGCTTCGTCCAAAACGAAGAAGCGGACGTTACGCACGCTATAGAGTTGGCGGTTTAACAAGACATCCCTTAAACGGCCAGGGGTTCCGATGATGATCTGGGGAGGCATTTTAGCCCCTTGCGCATTGTCAGTGACCTCGCTTTCGCTTGAAAACAGGCGGATGCGGAGCTTTGGGAGATATTTCTCGAAAGCTCTTGCGAATTCGTATATTTGTCTTGCCAATTCTCGCGTTGGGGCAATGATAAGAGCCTGAGGACGAGGGAGATTGCGGTCGATTTTTTCCAAAATCGGAATGAGATAGGCATGCGTTTTGCCACTCCCCGTTTCGCTTTGGGCAAGGAGGGACTTGCCCCGCAAAGCCTTTGGAATGACCGCCGATTGGACGGGGGACGGCTCCTTGTAGCCGAGTTTTTCAAGGGCGCGTACCAGCTCGTCGCTTAAATCAAATCTTTTGAAACTCATGGGACCTCCGGAATTTTCTCACATCTTCTTTTCAAATGGCCCATAATGGAAGTATGAAGGTCACGCTCCTAGAACCATATGGCTTTTGTGGAGGCGTTCTTCGCGCCCTTTCTCTTATCAAGAGGGCAAAAAAAGAACACCCATCCGAAACAATATATCTCATTGGGTCTCTTGTTCATAACGAAAAAGTGCTTGAGAGTTTAAAAAAAGATGGTTTCGCGCTCATTGATGGCTCTTGCGACACGATTGAAGAAAGACTCCGGACGCTCCCCAAAGGCAGCGCTATTTGCTTTAGCGCCCATGGGCACCCAAGCTCGTATGATGAGATCGCCAAAAGCCGCCAACTGATCGCTTACGATGCAACGTGTCCTTTCGTTTATCAAAACGAGAGAAAAATCAAAGAATCCCTTCGCGCGGGCGAAATGGTCTTTTTCATCGGAAAGAAAGGCCATGCCGAAGCAGAAGCCGTTTTATCGATCGACCCAAAGAATGTTCGCCTCATTTCCCCAAAGGAAGATATCCCTTGTTTCGAAGGGAAAAAAGTCCATGTCTATTCGCAAACCACGATGACTCTTTTTGAGGTAGAGGGAATCGCGAAAGCGATTGGGAAACTTTACCCCGACGCCATCTTTGAGAAAACGCGTTGCCTTGATGCGACAAGACGGCAAGCGGCCATAAAAAAAGGGAAAGACTATGGGGCTATCCTCATTCTTGGCTCGAAAACGAGCAACAACAGCTTAAAGCTCTTGGAGGTTGCCAAAACGGTTTATCCGAACCTTCCATCGTATTTATGCTTGGATTTAAAAGAAGCAAAGGAACTTCCGCTTAAAGGGCTTCGGGACGTCCTTCTAACGAGTGGCGCGTCGAGTTCCAAAGAGGAAGTGCTCGACGTTAAAACCTATTTGGAGTCTCTTTGACAAAGAGACCATGGCTTTTCGTGCTTTATTCCTTTAATAGTTAATGAATGGTCGATAGTTAGTAAAGTATTAGTCATTCTATCAATGAATATAGATTCGATTTCATGCGGTAAATCAAGATAATTGTAATGAGAGAGTATAATTTCTCGCCTTATATGGTGAGGACAATCGCCAGAAAGGAAGATATCGTAGCCTTCTTCGATTGCGGCTTTATAGCTTCTAGAACCTCCGCCCCCGATAATAGCGACGCTTCGGATGTTCTTTTTCCCTTCGCCAATGAGTCCGCCATAAGAGGCGTTTAGTTTTTCCAAAGCATAAGATACGAATTCTTCTATGGGCATGCTCTTTTTTAGCGTCCCCCCTCTCGCCATATCGTCTCCTTCCAAAGGCTTTATGTTTTCGAGCTCTAAGGCTTCCGCTAAGGCGTCGTTCATGCCAAAGGTGGCCCGGTCGAAATTGGTGTGGTAGCTGGCCAAGGGAATTCTTTCTTTCAATAAAAAGTCGTAGCACCTTTTCTTTTGCCCATCTGTTTCCAGTATTCTAGACGCTTTGCCAAAGAAAAACGGATGATGCGTTATGATGAGGTCTGGATGGAAACTCGATACTTCTCCAAGAAGGCTTTCATCGAAATCAAGGGCTAGGAAAATCCTTGTCGTCTCCTCTTTGTATCGTCCTATTTCCAAACCGCCAAAATCGTATTTTTCTCTTAGCCGTTTGGGATAAAAAGTGGCGAGTTTACGAATAAGACTTCTCGTTTTCATAAAGGATCCCCTTTAATGTCTCGATTTCTTTTTCGAGAACCGCTTTCTTTTGATTTTCTTCTTTTAGCAAAGAAAAGATTCTTTCTTTTTCTTGGAGGCTTTTTCTTAAGGAACAAAGCCATTCTTTCGGCCTCCTCTTTAGATTGAGTGGCCCGAATTCTTTTTCAAGCTCGGTATAAGGTCTTAGAGGTTTCCCTTTGTTCCATTTCATGATGTCATAAGAGATATTCCCTTCCGCCAAAAAAACATTGTCGGCGATATGGAAACCGTTTTTTTCCAAAAAGTCATTCACTAAAGCGCGGTCATTGTGGGCGTCGATGAGTATTGTTTTGATGTTTTGGAGTTTGTCTTTATTTTTCGAAAGGATCTCGACGATGAGAGGCCCTCCCAAACCTGCCAAGATGAGCGTATCGACTTCTTTTGGAAGTTCGTCCAAACCGCTCGAGAGGGAAGATTGAATGGGATAAGAAGATTCATCGATGGCTTTCTTCATTCGCGTGTAAGGACCTTTTTTGTTTTCGACGGCAAAGGCGCCGCGGATCCTTCCTTCTTTGAAAAGAGCGATAGGAAGCGCGCAATGATCGCTTCCGATATCGCCGATAATAGCATCTTGCTCCACAAAAGCGGCGATTGCCGAAAGCCTTTTTGAAAGAGTTTTCATTTTTCGATTTTCTTTCTCATTTTAAGAAGAGCGTGCTCCCTCAATTGACGGACTCTTTCTCGTGTTATCCCATAGCTTTTTCCGATGGACTCGAGGCTTTCAGGCTCTTTTCCCGCCAAGCCGAAGCTCCTTACGATGATATCCTTCTCGCGGTCATTAAGAACGAATAACGCTTCGTCCAACGCTTTTTCATTTTCTTCTTCGTTCAAAGAGTTTGGCGTCTCTTCTTCGGATGGATCTTTGATGATGGAACTGAATTCGTCGCCATCTTCGCCAATGGGGGCGTCAATGGATAAAGTATTAAACGGAAGGGAAGAACATTCTTCGATTTCCTTTCGCGATAGTTTCGTGATGTTGGAAAGCTCTTCTTCGGTTGGCGCGCGTCCCTTTTCCGAAATAAAAGAGTCTTGCTCTTTTTGAATGGTCCGATAGTTGTTCAAAAGCCTTGTTGGGATGCGGATAGGCCTTCCTTCGACCGTTAAAGCGTGTAGTACTGCTTGTTTAATCCACCAATGGGCGTAAGTCGAAAATTGGAAGCCTTTTTCGGGATCGAACTTTTCCACCGCTCTTTCTAATCCTAGATTCCCTTCCTGAATGATATCGATAAGAGGGAGACTATGAACATTTTGGTATTTTTTGGCCACATAGACGACAAGACGAAGATTGCCAAGAATGATCTTGTTTTTCGCTTCTAACGCTTCTTGAATGTTTTTTTCGATGGCGCTGACGTCTTTTTTTGCTTTCTTGGCTTCTTCAAGCTCTTTTTCTAAGCGTGGAAGGGCTCGGTACGTTTTAAAAAGAGAAAGGGTCTCTTCCTCTCTTAAGCGCGGATATTTCCCCATTTCGTTGTAATAAAGGTTCAAAGGGTCGTTAATCGGGGCGTTAAGGCGTTCAAGTTTCTCTTCCTTTTGACTCACCCCTTTCTTTTTGAGGGTCAAAAGGACGTTATTGAACTCTTCTTCCGAGAGATTATATTGGTCGAGCATCTCGAAAAGCTCTTCTTCGGTGAGGCCGCCTTTTTCTTTGCTTTTTGAAAGAATAGACTCCACTATCGTTTTAAGGGCGTTTGCTTTTTCCATCGTTATTTATCTTTGGCGTGCGTTTCTGGACCATTGAAATACATATTATCGCGATAGTCGCCGAGTTTTTTGGCTCTTGTCGGATGACGCAACTTCCGAATGGCTTTGGCTTCGATTTGACGGATTCGTTCGCGGGTAACGCCGAATTCGCGGCCCACTTCTTCAAGGGTCCTTGGCCTATTGTCATCGAGCCCATAACGGAGGCGAAGGACTCTTTCTTCGCGGTCTGTTAAATCGCGCATGATATCGTAGAGTTCATCTTTAAGAAGAGATTTCGTCGTGAATTCTTCTGGGGATTGCGCCTCTTTATCTTCGATGAAATCGCCTAAATGAGAATCGTCTTCTTCGCCGATTGGGGTTTCTAAGGAAACAGGTTCCAAGGCAATCCGCTGAATTTCGCGAATTCTCTCCGGCGATAAGGTGCCTTCCATGCGTTCGCTAATCTCCTCGGCCGTTGGGTCGCGCCCTAGTTCTTGGACGAGCTGTCTTTGAACGCGGGTCATTTTATTGATGGTTTCAACCATATGGACTGGGATGCGGATGGTTCTCGCCTGGTCGGCAATGGCGCGAGTAATGGCTTGACGAATCCACCATGTCGCATAGGTAGAAAACTTAAAACCCTTCGTATAATCGAATTTTTCGACTGCTTTTATAAGGCCCATGTTCCCTTCTTGGATAAGATCTAAGAAGTGCATGCCTCTTCCGACGTAGTGCTTTGCAATGGCTATTACCAAACGCAAGTTGGCGGTAATGAGTTGGTCTTTAGCGGCACCGCCATCGGCGATGAGATATTTTGCTTCTCGAATGGCGCCTTCATCCCCTTTTTCTTGGATGCTTGGCAAATCTTCTTTCGCTTTTTCGCCAGCCGCAATCCTTTTGGCGAGTTCAGTCTCTTCTTTAGCGGTCAAAAGATTGACTTTTCCGATTTCTTTGAGGTACATCTTGACGGAGTCATTGACTTTGACTTCGCCCGATTGAACTTTGGAGAATTCGTCAATGTCTGCGATTTCCTCTTTCTCGCTTTCGTCGACGTCGTCATCCAGTTCGTCGTCTTCCTCGCCTTTCAATAAGTCGGCTTCCGTCGGACCGTTTTCGAGGGTTGCCTCTTCGTCTTCGTTGATGACGTTGACTTTGTTCTCGTGGAAGAAATCGATGACTCCGCTTAAATCGTCATCGCTCAAATCGTACTTTTGGAAGGCGTTATCGATTTCGTCCTGAGTAATGGAGTTGCCGTTCGCTTTCGCTTTTTTAAGGAGGTCTTTCTCGATCTTTTCAAGCGTTTTTAGACGTCCTTGGTTTTCTTCGTCTTCGTCGACGCTGATATCTAAATCAATTTCCTCTTCACGTTCTTCTTCGATTTTCTTTTTGGTTTTCTTTGTAGGCATGGGGCTCTTTTTCCTTTCTTTTTCATTCTTTCTTTTTGGTAGCTTGTCTTAGACGCGATTTATGGCGTTTCGCGTATTCTTTTAGAATCTCCGCTTGGGAACGGATATCCTTCCCTTCGAGGTCTTTCGACAACAAAGCGTCATCGCTCATCCTCGCTCTTTCTTCGCCTATGGCTTCGGCGCAGGCTTGGAGTTGTTCGAGACTGAAGGAAGGGTGATAGGTATCATCGGAAACATCATTTATGGTAGCGATAAGGCCATCTTTGTTTTCCTCTTCGTCGTTGGTCTCGATATCGCCAAGCAAGAGAGGCAAGGATATCTTTTCCTTTCTTTTCTGAACATAGTCGATGATGTAATTCGCGATTTCGTTGTAATTAGGACTCGTGAAGTTATCGATATTCTTCTTGAAGAACTCCACCGCTTCAGGATAAAGAAGCATGTAATAGAGAGTTTCTCTTTCGGCTTTGAAAAGCCTTTTTCGGAAACGTTGTTCGGGGTGGAATTTTGAAAGCTCTATTTCTTCGGAGTAATCAATCTCTTCCTCTGTTTTTTCGCCAGGTTCAGCTTTGTTTATTTCTTCCCTTATGGCTTCCTTTTCGTATCCGGTTGCCTTAGCGAGCCTAATGATCGTGTTTTCTCTTTCAAGGCCTGGAGGGATATTTCGAAGCTGAGGTATGAAATAATGCATGACTTTGGAACGCTCTTCAGGAGTTTTTAGGTTCCGGACGTTGGTGTAATAATTGACTTGGAAGGTGAAGGGATCGACCAAATTGTTCATTTTGGCGACCAATTCATGGGCTCCGCCTTCTTGATAGATGTCGTCTGGATCCCGTAAATCGCCTGGATTGCTGACTAATCGGAAAGCAAGGCCGGCTTTATTGAGCTGGGTGATGATTTTCATCATTCCTTCTTGCCCTGGAGCGTCGCCGTCCAAGCAAACACGGACTTCCGCATTCAATTGCCGAAGTAGCATTATCTGCTCTGCCGTAAGGCTTGTTCCCATTAGAGCGAGCGCGCTTTCTAAGCCCGCTCTTCCCAAAGCCATTACATCCATAAAGCCCTCTAAGAGGTAAACATATCCGGCATGGCGAGCAATAGGCCTCACGTTGTGATAATTGTAAAGGAGCTTACCTTTTTTGAAGATCGGAGTTTCGGGCGAGTTGATATACTTCGCGGTATCATTGTCAAGAAGCCTTCTCGCGCTATATCCCACCACTTGTCCTTGGGGGTTTTTAAGCGGGAACATAAGCCTTCCCGCATTCGAATCGCTCATGCCCTCGGCTTTGGCCATGGCAATTCCGATATCTTCTATCGCCTTGACGGAATGGCCTCTTTTAAGTAGGTATTCAATTGTTTTGCGACCGTCTTGAAGGCTATAGCCGAGGCCGTATTTTTGAATATCTTGTTGCGATATTCCTCTTTTTTTAAGGTAATCGCGTGCTATTTGGGCCTCTGGGGTTGTTAAACCATATTCGTAGAATTTCTGTAAATCGTTGATGCAGGAATAAAGGGAGGCGGTTCGTGCATCAATTTTGGGCAAGAACGAATCTTCTTTCAAACGTGGGTCTTTTATTCCCATGATATCGGCCACTTTTTTTAAGGCCTCAAAGAAGGAACAGTGTTCGTATTTCTCTACGAAAGAAATGGCGTTGCCGCTTGCTCCACAAGCAAAACATTTAAAAATTTGCTTCTCTTGGGAGATGCTCATGGATGGGTGATGGTCATCGTGAAAAGGACAGACCGATGCGAAATTTCGGCCTTTCTTTATGACAGGAATGTAAGCCGAAATGACGGTCACAATGTCCGTTTCCGAAAGAATGCTATCGACTAAAGGGCGGATATCGTTCATGCGACCTCTTTTTTAATAGAAACACTTCTCATTGAAGAAGTTGGTAAGCTCTGCGATAGGAAGTCGGATTTGCTTCATCGAATCCCTTTCGCGGATCGTCACTTGACCGTCGTTTTCCGTTTCGAAATCAATCGTGATGCAATAAGGAGTTCCGATTTCGTCTTGGCGGCGGTAGCGTTTTCCGATAGAACCCGTGACGTCGTAGGTAACCATGAAATATGGGTTAAGAAGTTTCAAAACTTCCATCGCTTTCCCTTCAAGCTTTTTGCTTAATGGCAAAATGGCGGCTTTATACGGGGCGAGGGCGGGAAGCAAATGCATGAGGACGCGTGTGTCCCCTCCTTCCAAGGCTTCTTCGTCGTAGGCGTCTACCATGGTCATGAGCATCAAACGATCAAGTCCCATGGAAGGCTCGATAACGTAAGGAAGGTAGCGTTCGTTGGTCTCAGGATCGAAATAGGTGAGATCTTGCTTGCTATATTCCTGATGTCTTTTCAAATCGTAATCGGTGCGATCGGCAACGCCTAAAATCTCTCCCCATCCGATGGAAGGGAAGTCATATTCGACATCGGTCGTTGCTTTACTGTAGAAAGCCAATTCAGCCGGCTCGTGGTCGCGAAAACGGAGGTTTTCCGCTTTCGGTCCGAGCGATTCAACGAATTTGAGGCAATACTCTTTCCAATATTTGAACCATTCCAAATCCGTTCCCGGTTTGCAAAAGAACTCCATCTCCATTTGTTCGAATTCGCGGGTTCTGAATGTAAAGTTTCCAGGCGTGATTTCGTTACGGAAACTCTTGCCGGAATTGCAAATGCCGAAAGGCAACTTTTTGCGGGCGCTTCTTTGCACGTTCTTGAAATTCACGAAGACGCCTTGAGCTGTTTCCGGACGCAAGTAAACGAGGGAACTTCCATCCTCGGTGACGCCGATATGGGTCTTGAACATCATGTTGAATTTGCGAATCGGAGTGAAATCGCTCTTTCCGCATTCTGGGCAAACCAATTTATGCGTTTTTATGAAGGCATCCATGTCTTCGAATGTCATTGCATCCGTATCGACATCGGGATATTGGGCCTTGATGAGTTCATCAGCCCGATGACGGGCTTTGCAAGACTTGCAATCGATCATAGGGTCGTTGAAAGTGGAGACGTGTCCAGTCGCTTCCCACACCTTCGGATTCATCAAAATGGCAGCATCCAAACCTACATTCGTTGGCGACTCTTGGACGAATCTCTTCCACCAGCAGCCGCGGATGTTTCTTTTTAATTCGGCACCTAATGGACCATAGTCCCAAGTGTTTGATAAGCCACCATAGATCGCAGAACCGGCGTAGACATAACCCGTCGCTTGTAAATGGGTGACGATTTTCTCGAATGTGAATTTTGAAGCCATTGTTTTCCTCTTTTTATAACAAAAGAAGTTTAATGGTCTTTCTACGTATGTCAACACACTTTAAGTGAACCTAAAATGCCGATAGAAGCTTTAAAGAAGCTATTTTAACGCCAAAGCCGTATTCCACGAAATCGCCCCACTCCCGCAAGAGCGATAACGCTGTTTTTTTAGCGAATGAAATCGTTCCCATTTTTTCTATTGGCGCCAAAAAGGCGAAGCGAATGACTTTAAGCTCATAAGCGCTTTTCCTTTCGCTTTCGCTTTGGATGTCGTTTTTGCAAATGAAGCCTCCGTCGGCGTAAGAAAGGCCGACGATGTTCCTTTTGCCTTGGCAACGAACGCACTTGGAGACATCCAGGGCGATGCCGTTTTCCTTTAAGATCTTGGCGAAGAAAAGAAGACAAGCGCTCAAGGGGTCAAAACCTTCGTTTATGTTTTTGAGCGTTTCATCCAAGACCTCATAAACATTTTGAAAATTCGTCAATTCGTTGGTGAAAGTCCTTAGAAGCTCTCCTAGAAAATTTAAGGCAAAAATCCTATCGATATCATCGTTTGCGCTCATCGTTCTTTCGATGGTCGCTTCCTTTAGAGAAAGACCGCCTTGGATTCCCTCGAAAAGGGTGTATTTCCCTTTCGTCAGCATTAAAAGAGAGGAGGCGTTTTTGCTGGTCACCTTTTTTGTTCCGCGTGCCAAAAAAGAAAAACGTCCTTTCCTTGTGATAAGCTCAACTATTTGGTCGTTATCCTTGAAATCAACGGTCCTAATGACTATTCCTTCGAGGGTTTTAACTTCTTTTCTTATTGCCATAGCCGACTTTCAAGAGCTTTCTTGGGTCGTTCCTCCAGTTCTCGAGCACCTCTACGTTGCAATAAAGGCTTACGTTCATTTTCCACATGCTTTCCAATTCGTGGCGGCTCCGCATGGATATTTTCTTTATCATATCGCCGCTTTTGCCGACGATAATGGCTTTCTGATTGTTCTTCGAACAGTAAATAGTTGCCTTGATAAGGGCGGCCTTATTGTCTTCTTTCGCTTCGAAAGAATCGATAACAACGGCGCAATCATGAGGGATTTCTTCCTTTAAGAAATGTAAAAGGCTCTCGCGAATCACTTCTTTGGCGGTAAAGGGCCTATCCTTATCCGTGATGACGTCTTCCGGATAAAATGGCAAGCCTTCTGGCAAAGCCTCTTTGAGAGCGAGCTTAATATCTTTCAAGCCAAAATTTTTTAGCGCGCTTATTTCTATGATCTCATAATCTTTGGCGGTTTCTTTAAAATGCGCTTTTATCTCTTCCATCCGAGGAAGACGAACCTTATCGATCTTATTGAGCAAAAGGAATTTCGGCTTATCGAGCTTGATGCTTTTTAGGAAGGCATCGTCTTGTTCGAAAGAATCGATGGAGCAGTCCACCAAATAGCAAAGGGCATCCACATCGCTAAGCGAGCGACGGGCGGCGTGGTACATCGCTTTATAAAGAGCTTCTTCTCCTTCGAAGAGCCCAGGAGTATCCACATAAACTATTTGGAGATCCTTTTCGTTGTATATTCCCAAAATATCGTCTCTTGTCGTCTGACTCCGGGGCGAGACTATCGACACCTTTTTGCTTAAGATTGCATTCAAAAGGGTGCTTTTGCCAGCGTTTGGTCTCCCTAAGAGGGCTACAAATCCTGTTTTCATTAGATTTCATCTCCATAAAAGGCGAAAGGAAGGAGCTCTTCGATGGTCGTTTGGCGAATCTCGCCCTTGGTGTTAGCCAAATAAATCGGCGCTTCTTCAGGATAAAGTTCACTGAGGACCTGTCGGCATAAGCCACATGGCGAAGCGACTTCATCGGTATCGGTTATTATCGCTAAAGCGACAAAGTCTTCCTTCGTTTTCCCTTCCATCATCGCGTGATACAGGGCGTTTCTCTCGGCGCATATGCCACAAGGAAATGAGCTATTTTCAACATTGGCTCCCAAATAAATGGATCCATCTTGGCATAGGATCGCCGCTCCTACGGGGAAATGGGAATAAGGCGAATAGGAAAGCTCCATGGCTTCTTTGGCTTTCTCGACGAGCTCAGTTGATAGCATCTTCGTTCTCCTTGGATAGAATCTTCTCTTGAAGAGGGAACATCACTCCTTCCTCTTCTTTTGTTTGATGGTCATAGCCAAGCAAATGCAAAAGGCCATGAACGAAAAGGAAGCCAAGTTCCCTATCGAGGCTATTTCCTATCGCTTTCGCTTGCCGTTTGGCTTGGGGGAGGCATATGAGAATCTCGCCGAGCATGCGGAGAGTCGTTTCATCGTTTATTTGATCTTTGGGGTCTTTATCGTCGTTGAAAGCGAAGCTGATAACATCGGTCACTCGATCGACATTCCGATAATTCTTGTTGATTTCGTGAATCGTCTTATCGTCTACCAGAGATACATCCACTTCGTAGTTTGTTTTAATGCCGAGCATTTCGAAAGCGATTCTTTCCAATTCTTTGTATCGCTCGGCGAGTTTGTCCCAAACGGGATCAAGATTGTTTTCGAAAAGTAAATCCATGCCAATACATTAGCATAAAGCCCATCTTTTTAATAGATGACGATGTCATGGCTTTCGCTTGAAGTTTGCTCGGAAATAAGCTTCGCTCTTTTTCCGTTCCTCCTCCTTTTCTAAGGCTTCCAAAAAAGGACTATAGGTTTCTAAGACGGCCACAAGAGCGAAAAATTCGAAAAGGAAGAAATTTGTTTCGATGCGTTTTTCGATTAAAGGAGGCAAGAAAGAGAGAAGGAGAGCGAAGGCAAGGTCGAAAAAGCGATGGTATTCGCTTTTTCGCGAGAGGGTGGTGATTTTCTTTTCAAAGGAAAGGTAATTTTTAAACGCCTTGTCGCTTTTTTCTTCCCTTTCCAAAGACAAGAGATGTTCTTCCTCCGAGGATAAATCCATTTTTTCTTTCAACGATAGAGGTTTAAAAACCAATAAGGACAAGGTCGATTCCAATATCATAAAAAGAGCGCTAAGCAAGAAAGATGGGGTATTGATTCCAAAGACGACAAGAGTCCCGATAAGGCAAATAGGCGCTTCGACAAAAGTTCTCAAGCGGAAGAAAAGGCTTTTCTTGAAATCCAAATAACGTTTGTATTTTTCAGTTAAATCCCCTTTCTTTTCAAAAAGCGAAGGCAAATAGACTTTGTCGAATCGTTGCATCTCAAGTCGTATCGCTTCTTTTTCCAATATCAGAAATAGACCGGCGAGGGCAAGAAAGAGAATCGTCAGATAAACTGGCTTCTCCCCTTCGAAAAAATAAAAGGAAAGGAAAAAGGATAGGCTTGATAATAAAAAGAGGGAAAGAATGGATAAGAGCCCTTTGAAAGTGAGGTAATGTTCTTTTTTATAGGAGCATTTCCCCTTCTTTTGGAGTTTGCCTTCACCATAGACTCCTGTCCACTTTTCGAGGAGCTCCTCGAGGGAAACAGAAGTTTCCCCGATATCCGGATCATACAAAACGAAGCCGTTGCCCTTCTTTTTCTTAAGGTAAACAAGATGATTCTCGTTTTTGCCCTCAAGAAGCAGAAGCAAAGGGAAAGTTTTGTTCTCCTCGATGCTTTTTTTGTTGTTTGCCTTTTTCCAAAGGAGAGAGACCCCTTCTTTCTCAGCCAGTAATTTTAACTCCTCCAAAGACTTGGCGCCTTTTTCCTCCAAATACTCGTAATTCCGATCCTTTTTAAGAAAGACGAGCAACATCTTTAAGGAAGCTAAGCCGCATCCTCCCTTATCCCCGGCGTAAATTAATTGTTCCATCGATAAGAGATAGAGGGGATTTTCGTTTTTTGTTTCAAAAAAATCCATCCCTTTCGAGATGGATTGCTTTTAATACTTCTTGCGACGAGCAAGCTCGCTTTTCATTTTGCGACGGAGAGCGGTTTTAAGGAAGAATTCACGTTTACGGGATTCAAGAAGAATTCCGCTTTTGTTAACGCTTCTTTTGAAGCGACGCATGCCTTCGTCGAGGGTTTCGCCTTCGCGAAGAACTGTTTTGACGGCCATGAGATTCACCTTCTTTCCGTAACGCCACCAATTTTACCTTCCTTCTTCGCTAAATGAAAGATTTTTTCTTATCTTTATCGTTGCTTCTATTGAAAGGCCTGAATCAAGATTTTAAAATTTTCGATATGGATCCAAAATTGAAGCCTTCTATCAGCGTCATCGTCCCTGTTTATCGCGCCGAGAAGACATTGGAGAGGGCCATTAAGAGTCTTTTATCGCAAACCTTTCAAGATTTTGAGGTTCTTTTTGCTTTTGACGGAGGGGAAGAATCGCTTTCGATCTTGGAAAAATACGAAAAAGAGCATCCCAACTTCCTTATCCGCCGCCACTCTTATCGAATGGGCGCTGGAAAAGGACGGCTCGAAGCCATCAAACACGCCAAAGGCGAACATCTCGCTTTCCTCGATAGTGACGACTATTTCTTGCCTTCTTGCTTGGAGACGCTCTATCGAGCCGCCAAAAAAGAGAAGGCGGATGTTGTTGGCGCCTCTTTTTTCGTTTTGAGGAAAGAGGGATCGAAGCCCAGCAAGAACCTTTTTGAAAAAAAGGTCGTTTTGACGGATGAAAGAAGCATTCTTAAAGCCTTTTTCAACGACACTTTCTTTCGCTCCTTTTTATGGAATAAGCTCATCAAGAGATCCTTGATAGAGAATAATCCTTTCCTTTCTTTTAGCGAAAAAGGCGATCTTTTCGAAGACAAAGCGCTTTTGGGAAGTCTCTTAATCCATGCTCGAAAGGTCGTTTCCATAAAAGATCCCGTTTATGTCTACAACAAGACGAATGGGGAGAGCCTCACGAGTTCCTCTCGGAAAGACCGTCATAGCCATGCCATCGACGTCTATAGCGCCCTTATCGGCCTTTTCCGCTTTTTAAAAGATGAAATCGCCTTGGAAAGTTTCTACTCTTCCCTTTTTCGTGTTCGCCTTTCTCTCTCTTACGATTTCTTTTGCGACAAGAAAAACGGCGCTTCGAAAGAATATCTTCGAAAGGAGAAGATGAAACAAAAAAGCCTTTTTGAGAAAGGAAGCGAAGAAATGCTTTCTTCCTTTTCCAAAAGGCTTGTTCGCTTAGATGATATCGATTAATCTTCGTCTTTGATGGTCTCGATTATCTCGACGCTATTCGAGGAGCCGATTCGATTGGCACCAGCTTGAATCATGTTATAGAAATCTTTGGCTGAACGAATGCCGCCTGCCGCCTTAACGCCAATATATGGGCCAACGACTTGCCGCATCAGGGAGACGTCCTCAGCCTTGGCACCGCTTTTTCCAAAGCCCGTCGATGTTTTCACGAAGTCACACCCTGCTCTTTTAGCTGCCGCGGCGCAATAGGCGATTTCGTCTCTAGAAAGATAACAACATTCGAGAATGACTTTGAGCGTATGCTTTCCAACCGCTTTTTTTACGGCGGCGATTTCCCTTTCGATAAAAGAGTAATCATGCTCTTTCGCCATCGACACGTTCTGAACCATGTCGATTTCGTCCGCTCCCATCTTAAGGGCATCGATGGCTTCAGCCACCTTCATCTTAGGCGTGTTTTGCCCTAAGGGGAAACCGATGACGGTACAAACCAAAACGCCGGAACCTTCGAGGAGTTTTTTCGCTACCGGGACGAAAAAAGGATTGACGCAGACGGATTTAAATCCGTACTTCCGCGCCTCAGAGCAAAGCTTAACGATGTCGCTTCGTTTGGCGTCGGCTTTGAGATTCGTGTGATCGAAATATTTTGCAATGTCCATGTTCGAGACCTCTTTTCTACATGATAACGGCAATTAATAAAAAACGCCAACGAATGGCGTTTTTTGCTATTTTTCTTCCTTCTTGAGGTGAAGAACATCCTTGCCGTCGTAATAGCCGCATTCTGGGCAAACACGATGAGAACGGATGGTCGCACCGCAATGAGAGCAAGTAACCAAACCCGTGACGCTTAATTTGAAATGAGTGCGGCGGAGTCTTTTAGCGGTTTTGCTCGTTCTTCTCTGTGGGACTGCCATAGTTATCGTTTCCTTTCTTTTTTCCTTAGGTATTATAAGGAAGAATCAATGGGTATCAATAACTTTTAATACAATGTCAAAAAATAAACTTAAATAATCGATATAAACTAGTCTAGTGCATTCTTTTTCGTATAAACGACAGAAACGATAGACGAAGTGATGTCGGTTTTCGATTCCTTGGCTACGAGAAGATAATTCGGCGTATGCCCATAGGCTAATTGCTTTTCTTCGTCGTACTCCTCAAAAAGAACAGGAAGCTCTTTTCCATAGAAAGCTTCCTCGTATTCTTTTCGCATTTCCTTGGACAGGGAAAGAAGCTCATGAACGCGTTTCTTTTTGATTTCGGGAGAAAGGTCTGGAAGAGTCGCGGCATATGTTCCCTTTCGCGGGGAAAAGGGAAAAACGTGAATTTCCGAAAAGCGGCATTTCTTGGCAAAGGCCAAAGTCTCTTGCCATTCTTCCTCCGTTTCTTTTGGGAAGCCGACAATAATATCGGTGGTAATGGCCACCTCAGGGCGGATGGCGCGAAGTTTTTTAAGACTTTCGAAATACTCATCCGGGTCATAGTGACGCCGCATTCTTTCAAGAACCGCTTTGGAGCCGCTTTGCAAGGAAAGATGAAAATGTGGCATTAAAGCCGGATATTCCCTAAAGCATTCAAGGAAAGCGGGTGAAATTTCGCTTTCGTCGAGGGAGGAGATGCGTAAACGCGGCAACTCCTTGAAGGTTCTTAGAATATCTTCCAAGAGGTTTCCTAAATCGTAATGGCGATCTATGAAATCCTTGCCATAGTAACCAATCTCAACGCCCGAAAGAACAATTTCCTTCACGCCTTTCGAAAGGAGGGATTTGATTTCGTAAAAGATGTTCTCGGGCTCTCGGGAGCGGCTTTTCCCCCGTAAGCCTGGAATGGCGCAATAAGAGCAGAACTTATCGCACCCATCTTGGATTTTCAAGTAGGCCCGCGTTAAGGTTTCGGAAGCATCCGAGCGAAGCTCTTCGAAAGGACCCGTGGGCCTCCCTTTTTTAATTAAGAATCTTTTTTTGCCATCTATTCGAAAGGCCTCGATGGCAGCAAGCACCTCTTTCCGCATCTCCGTTCCAGCGACGATATCGGCGCCATAGGCCAAAGCCTCTTCTCCCACTTCTTTGGTGTAGCAGCCCATCGCCACGAAGATCGCATTGGGAGCAAGGCGACGGAATTTCCGTATATGTTGCCTCGATTTTTGCCCTGCAGTAGAGGTAACGGCACAAGTGTTAAGCAACAAAACATCAGCTTCTTGAAGGGAATCGGTTATTGTATAGCCTTTTTCTTTTAAGGCGCCTAAAAGAGAGGATGTTTCGTAAGCGTTAACCTTGCAACCGAGAGAAAAACCAAAACATTTCATTTTATTTCTTCGTTATTTCTTGAATGAGAGCGCCTGAGACCAAAGATTGTTCGACTAGGGCTTGGATGAAGGCGTCTTTGTCGTACGAATAATAGGCATCGGCCACCTTTTCAAGACGAGTCGAAAGATGGGTGAAGGAAGGGCGCAAAAGCTTTTTGTCGAAAAGGGCCACTTCTTCATCGAGCCGGCCTTCGTCATTGATGAAATAGAGCCTTTTGGCATCGACGTCATAGGCGGCCATTCCCTTTTTGTTTTTTCGAATCGGGATAAGCGAGGTGAAGTAAGAGTCGAAAAGGGCGTAGCCATAGTAGTCGAAAGGATCGATGAGGATAGCGCTATAATCCTTCAAGAGCCGTTTATAAGGCTCGTTTTCGAGTTTTAAAACATCCTTTGAATAGAGCAAAGCAAGGCTTTCTGGAAAGATAGGCACGTAGTTTTTGAGGCCGTTTTTTTCGAAATAGGGAAGATCGCTCAAAACGTTTTCCAAGAATTCATCGAAAGGCAAGCCTTCTTCTTTTTTAGAAGCTTTTAAATGATTAAGCAGCTCTTTTTCGATGGTCTCTTTGTTTTCAAGGCTTCTTAAGACGATGTCGGCTCGAAGCACATCGAAGGGACAAGAGGCTTTCGCGAGGTTTGCGAAGCATTCGATAGAGGATAGTCTCAAGGAATGCTTCGAAAAGTAAAGAGCATCCTTGCTTTTCGAGTAATCGGTCGGGCTTTGTTCCCGTATAAGGCTCTCAAAAAGACTCATTTTCACTCTCCGATACACTCGAAAAGACGCTCGCGAAATAAAGACTGGCTGTTTCTGCTCTTAATATGCGACTCCCTAAAGAAATTGGCTCGAAGCCTTTCTCTTTGGCAAAAGCCACCTCTTCCATTCGGAAGCCTCCTTCGGGCCCAATAAGGCAAAGGGTTGTTTCGCTTGGCTTCATCGCGGCGAGCTTTTTAAGGAGATCGCAACTATGGGAAGCAAGCTCCTCGTATGCGATGAAACGATGGTTCGCTTTCGCTTCCAAAAGCTCTTTGAAAGATAAGATCGGATGAACGAAAGGGATATTTAGCCTTTTGGATTGCATGGCGGCGCCCAAAACGATCTTTTGGTAGCGGTCCAATCTCTTTCTCTTATCTTTTTCGTCGAGAGAAATGATGGTTCTTTGGGAAATGAAAGGATAGAAGCCCGAAACGCCAAGCTCCGTTCCTTTTTGAAAGACAAGCTCATCGTGCCCTCCTTTCAAAAGGCTAAAACCGAGATACAAAGGACATGGAAGCTCCGTCTTGCTATCGAGTTTTTTTATCTTTATAAGCCGAAGTGGCGAGAGTTTTTCAATCCTTGAAAGATAAAGCTCGCCTTGCCAAACGATTTCGATTTCCTCTTTTTCTTTCGAACGCAACACCGTGACGAGATGATGTTGGTCTTCCTTCGACAAAGAGAAGCTTCCCTCTTCTTCTTTAGCGGCAAAGAAACGATTCATTAGTGGAGAAACTCCCCGCGCTTGTCTTTTAAGGAATCTTTCGTGAAATAGCGGATGCTCACGAAAGCATAGCATACGAAAACGAGTGCCAAAGGAAGAAGGAAACAAATAGGAATCGGCCATCCTAAGTTAAATGCAAAAGCGAGCAAGGATCCGAGGACGCCTATGAAAGCTAGGCTAAGCAAAAGCTCTACGATCCCTCTTTTCACGAAACCGAGATAAAAGCTATGAACCCCAAAACTCCCCAAGAACAAGCACAAAAAGCTCGCCATTTTGCGCGATTTGCTTTTATAAAGCTTATAATCGCCGGTTACCGGATTCACGAACTGGGTCATATCCTTGGTCTCGTAAGCGTTATCTATAGGATTCTTCTCGCCGCAAAAAGGGCAGATGTCTTTATCGAAATTGGATATCGTATGATGGCAATATTTACAAATCGGCATAAAAAATCTCCATGCCCCATAAGCTTAGCATATCTTGGCTTTTGGAAAGCATTCTTTTTATAAAAAAAGAAGGGTCCCCCCTTCTTTAGAATCCTTTCCTCCACCACTTTCCTTTTTTGCTTTCTTCCTCTTTTTGGAATTGAGCCAAAAGGTCTTTTTGAGTTACGGAGAGATTCGTTGGCGTTTGGACTTTGACGTGGAGATATTGGTCGCCAGGTTTTCCCGAGCGAAGGTCTTTTATGCCTTTTCCGCGAAGCTTTAAGATTTGATCGGGTTGCGTTCCAGCCGGAATGTCGACGCTTACTTCCCCATAAACGGTTGGAACGTCGACCTTGCTTCCAAGGGCGCAATTAACGAAGCTCAGATTCAAATTCATATGGACGTCGTTTCCTTCCCGCGTGAAGGTCTTATCGGGTTTGATTTTAATCTCGACATAGAGATCGCCATTCTCCCCGCCTAAACTTCCTCTTTCGCCTTTGCCTTTCACACGGACTTGTTGACCGGCGTTAATACCGGCTGGGATATTGACATCGAGGTCTTTATGAACGCGGTTATAGCCTTTCCCGCCGCATACGCTGCAAGCCTTTTTGACGATTTTCCCAGTCCCATGGCAATGTTCGCAAGGTCCTTGGCTTTGCATGACGCCAAAGATGGTCCGTTCTTGCCTGGTTACGTAGCCCGTGCCACCGCAATAAGGGCAAGTGACGATATCATCCGGTGTTTCGGCGCCCGTCCCATGGCAATGTTCGCAAGGTTCGTCATAAGTCAAAGGAATCGTAATATGGCAACCGTTGACCGCATCCATAAAAGAAATGGAAACGGTATAAAGGGTGTCATTGCCTTTGGTAGGACCGGCCCGTTCTGCTCGGCTCGAACGACGCGATCCACCTCCGAAGAAAGAGGAGAAGATATCGTTTAAGTCGACATCGCCAAAGCCTTGGCTCGAGAAGCCTCCGCCAAATGGATTCGACGCGCCTCCCATGCCAGAGCCCTCTTCAAAAGCCGCTTGGCCGAATTGGTCGTAGCGTTTTCTTTTCTCATCGTCATAAAGCACATCGTAAGCCTCTTGGATCTCTTCGAATTTCTTTGGGGCATCCGGACTTTTATTGATATCGGGGTGATATTGTTTCGCAAGCTTTCGGTAGGCGCTTTTGATTTCGTCTTTGGTCGCGTTTTTGGAGACACCTAAAACCTCATAATAGTCGCGTTTTTCTGCCATAAGGGTTCTCCTTTCTCTTAGAAAACGAATAGACGCTAGTCTCCTAGCGCCTATCCGTTACATACGTTTTGTTTAGGCTTTTTTATCCGTGAAATCGGCATCGACGACGTCGTCAGCGCTCGTGTTTGCATCACTCGAAGAATTCGCATTGCCATTCGCCGAAGCGCTGGCATTGGCATTCGCTCCTTGGCCATATTGCGCAGCTTGAGCCGCTGCGTCTTCAAGATGACCCACGATTTCGCGGAGCTTATTGATGTCGTCGCTTTGGATGGCGCCTTGCGCTTCATCGCGAAGCTTGGTGAGTTGATCTTTTTGCTCTGGAGTCATCGAAGCGCCTTTTTCCACAAGAGAGCGATTGATCTCGTCGACATAGGTTTGGGCCTTGTTCTTGACTTCGATATCGTCTTTTCTCTTCTGATCGGCTTCTTTGTTGGCTTCCGCATCTTTCACCATGCGATCGATATCCTCTTTGGAGAGTCCATTGGAACCGCTGATGGTAATATCTTGAGATTTTTGCGTATCAAGATCTTTGGCGGTCACCTTAACGATGCCGTTAACGTCGATAGAGAAGGTAACTTCGATTCTCGGTTCTCCTCGACGCGCTGGCTTAATGCCAGAAAGTTGGAAGTGACCAAGAAGTTTGTTGTCATGCGCCATTGGACGCTCGCCTTGGTAAACCATGATGTCAACGGCGGGTTGGTTGTCTTGAGCGGTCGAGAAGACTTGGCTCTTGGTGGTTGGAATGGTCGTGTTTCTTGGGATAAGAGGCGTCATAACGCCACCCAATGTCTCAATGCCAAGGGTTAATGGGGTAACGTCGAGAAGAACGACATCTTTAACATCACCCGCGATAACGCCGCCTTGGATGGCAGCGCCAATAGAGACGGCTTCATCCGGATTGACGGAAAGGTTAATTTCATGACCAGTCACTTTGCGAACCATTTCTTGAACGGCTGGCATACGGATAGAGCCGCCAATCATAAGAATGTCCCCGAGGTCGCTATAGTTAAGCTTGGCATCGGCCATGGCTTTCTCCATTGGGGCTTTGCAACGTTCCAATAGATTCCTCGTGAGATCTTGGAATTTCGCTCTGGTGATAGTTCCTTCCCAGTTGATAGGGCCATTCACGCCCATGCCGATGAAAGGAAGGGAAATAGTGGTTTCAAGGCTGCTAGAGAGTTCGATCTTCGCTTTTTCGGCAGCGTCCAAGAAACGTTGTTTCGCCATCTTGTCGGTCAAATCGACGCCTGTTTCTTGAAGAATTTGGGCATGGATCCAATCGGCCAAGGCATTATCCCAGTCATCGCCGCCAAGATGCGTATCGCCATTGGTGCTAAGAACTTGGAAGGTGCCATCGCCGATATCCAGAATCGAGACATCGAGCGTTCCACCGCCTAAGTCGAAGACAAGGACCTTTTCGCTCTTGTTGTTTTCAAGTCCATAAGCAAGGCAAGAGGCGGTTGGCTCATTGATGATACGGACAACGTCGAGTCCGGCAATCGTGCCAGCGTCTTTTGTGGCTTGACGTTGCGCGTCATTAAAGTAGGCTGGAACGGTGATGACCGCTTTCTTAACGGGTTGGCCTAAGCTCTTTTCGGCGTAGGATTTCATGTAGCTAAGGACTTTGGCGGAGATTTCTTGCGGCGTAAAATCCTTATTCAAACAATTGATGTGGAATTTATCGGCAGTGCCCATATGACGTTTGGCGCTACGGATAGTGTCGGGGTTGGTGATCATTTGACGCTTTGCGGCGTTTCCGACGATCTCTTCGCCGTTGGCTTTAAAAGCAACGACGCTTGGTGTGGTGTTTGTTCCTTCGGGATTCGGGATGACTTTTACTTTGCCGTCCGCCTGAAGATAGCTAATAACGCTATTCGTGGTACCTAAATCGATACCAACAATAATTTCCTTTGCCATAATTCTATTCCTCCTTAGGCCTTATGCTCGGCCTCTTTTGTTTCCTCTTTATTTCCGTCTTTAATTTCGTCTTTCGTTTCTTCTTTTTTCTTTGCGAAGACCACAACTTTGGCCGGAGAGACGATATGATCGTGAAGCTTATACCCTTTGGCGTAAACCTTGGCGACTTTTCCATCTTTCCCTTCTTCGTAAGGGGCCACATCGATCGCATGCATGAAGCTCGGATCGAAGAGGTCACCTACCTTAGGCGAGAGCTCGCTTACGCCTTCGCTTTCAAGGCTCGCAAGAATCTGCTTATAGATGAAATTAAACCCTTGCTGATAATTTAAAGCCTCTTTGCTATTGGGCGTGGCCTCAAGCGCCATATGGAAGCTATCCAACGCCGGAAGGAGACTTTCTAAGAAGCCTTCAGCGCGATAGCGGAGAGCCTCCCTATGATCTTCCTCCAAAGATTTCCGAAGGTTTTGGGTATCCGCAAAAGCCATGTAATATTTGTTTTTCCAAGCTTCCGCTTCTTCTTTGGCCTTCTTAAGCTCCTCTTCGAGAAGCTCTTCTTTGGAAGGTTCCTTTTTTACTTCTTTGGTGGATTCGTTTTCTTTCGGCTGTTCTTGTTGCTTTTTGGCTTTATCGAACATTCTTTCTCTCCTTTCGTTGCGTTTTTGAAGTAATGATCAAGCTCTTTGGCGAAGTACTGGAGCGTACTTACCACTCGATCGTAGTCCATGCGGCTTGGCCCTAAGATCGTTAAGGCGCTTTCTGGTTCCCCAGGAAGAGAAACTTTAGCGCTTACTAAGGCCAAATTCGTAGGAACGTCTTTGGTGCCGATTTGAACGAGCACCTCCCCGTCTTTGCTTTCGGTGGCTTTCGAGAGAGCGTCTTTTAGCTCGGTAGGATCATCGAGGAATTTTAAGAGCTCCCTTAGCTTCATCGCATCGTTTGCGAATTCTGGTTGGTTATAGAGTTCATCCTTCCCAAAGAGTTCGAGATGCTTTGAAGCAAAGCTCGCAAAGGCTCCCAATATGGCATCGAAGACAAGTCTTTGCCCGATGAGATAATCGGTCAAAAGAGGTCGCATCGCTTCCATCATGGGAACTACAGAGACGATTGGCGTTCCGGCGAGACGTTCGTTAAGGAGTTTGACGGTTTTGGCCACATCCTCCACCCGAACGGCTTCATTAACCAAGAAGGTTTTGTTTTCAACATGTCCCTTATCGGTTACGAATATCGCGGTTGCGGTATTGTTCCCGATAGGGATGATTTGAATCGAAACGAGTCTTTCCTCCTCCGCCTTCGGGCCAATGACGCACGAAGCGAGATTAGTCATCTGGCTTAGGATTTGGCAACTCTCTTTCATGACCTCTTCGACGGACTTGGCTTTTTCGCTAAGCACGCTTTGCAAAGCGTTTTTCGCTTTTTCATCGACACCGCCACTCCTAAGATTATCCACGTAGTATTGATAACCTTTTTCGGATGGCAAACGTCCGCTGGAAGTATGGGTCTTCTCAAGCAAACCATCTTTCTCGAGGGCGTTCATCTCGTTGCGGATGGTGGCACTGCTCATATCCAAATGGTAAGCCTCTTTAAGATTCTTACTTCCCACGGGTTCGGCGGTTTTGATGAAGTGTTCAACGATGAGTTTCAAGATTTCATCGCGCCTGGTCATACGAGCCTCCTTTAGCAGTCTTTCCTTTCGGCTGCTAGCACTATTATAAGAAGGCTTTTAGCACTGTCAATTGCTTAGTGCCAAAAAACATCAAAATAATTCCAAGAGGACCGAATCTAAGATTTCGAGACCTCTGTCGGTGGCGAAAACGCGACCGTCTTTCGAAAGAAGAAGCTTTTTTTGCGAGAGGTTTTCGAAGGGCTTTCGGTAGCGAGAAAGAAATTCGAAGCCAAATCGGTTTCGGAAGGTCTTTAAAGCAAAACCATCGTCTAAACGGAGATTCGTGAGAAAGAAATCTTCGAGTTCGCTTTCCGTCGAAAGCGTCTCTTTCTCGCCAAGATAATCGCCCGCTAAGTATTTGCTAAGGTTTTTGGTATTTTGGTAGCGCGTCCTTTTCCAATAGCCCGAAGCCCCTAACCCCGCCCCGAAATATTCCTCATCGTGCCAATAGACGAGGTTATGCATCGAGAAATCGTTCTCTTTGGCGAAATTGCTTATTTCGTAGCGGCGAAAACCGGCTTGGCGAAAAGCTTCAAGGATGGTTTCGTATTGGATGCCGGAGCTTTCCTCGTCCATTTCCTTATATCCGTCATTAAAGAAGAGCGTCCCGGGATTGACGCTTAGAGAGTAGGCGGAGAGGTGATTCACATCTAGGTCTAAAAAATTGTGGATGTCGTTTTCCAGTTCTTCTAAACTCTCCTCAGGCAAGCCGTAAATCATATCGCAAGAGATCCTTTTAAAGCCGATCCTCTTCGCTTTTTGGACGGCTTCCTTCGCATCCAAGAAGCTATGTTTCCTCCCCATGAGGGATAAAAGCCTAGGACTCGAAGACTCGATGCCTATGGAGAGGCGATTGACGCCTCCTTTTAGAAGAAGAGTCAGTTTTTCCTCGGTTAAGTCCTCAGGATTTGCTTCTAACGTCCATTCGGTGTTTTCGTCGCTATAAGGTTTAAGGAAGAAGAGCAGATCCTGGAGCGCAAAAGAGGGCAATAAGCTTGGCGTTCCTCCCCCAATATATATCGTTCGTAAGGGCTTTTTTATGGGATAAGAGGCGATTTCTTTCTTTAAGGCCTCCATATAAGAAAAGCACCATCTCTCCTCATAAAGGACTTTGCTGAAGTCGCAATAGGAGCAAAGATGGTGGCAAAAGGGAATATGAACGTAAAGGGAATGCGGCACTATTCGTCCTCTTTGTCGGAGGCTTTTTCAGAGGCGTTTTGCGCCTCTTCGGGGTGCGCTTTGGCGTAATCTTCCATCGCTTTCAAAGTGGCGCTATCTTGAATTTCTTCGGTATGGCGTTGGACTTCCTCGGAAGCCACTTCTTTTTCGGATGGAGCGCTTTCTTTTTTGATCTCTTCATCCATTTGTATAGCGGCCTCATCCATTTCTTTTTGCGTTTTTTCGTCGATATCAACCACAAGGCGATTGACTTCCTCTTCTGCTATTTCCTTGTCGCTTTTGGGCTTTTCGTCACTTTGGAAGTGCTTGCTGTATTTCCGGACTAAAATAACGGCGACGACGATGACGCCAAAGATGGCTAATAAGCAGATGATGACGAACCATGGCTGCTTGGTGATATCGTTCTCTAAGAATGCAATCATTATTTGGTCTCTCCTTTGCGCTTCGGCGTATAAACGAACTTGTTTTTCACTTGCAGCTTCTCATAATAGCCTTCTAAAGCCAATTTATCCATAGAAGTTCGCGCCGTTTCATAAACGCAATGGGTAAAAGCCTTGAATTGCTGGATGCTATAGAAGCGTCCTGGCGTGCAATGGGTGCTTAAGAAAGAAGCTTGCTTTTTATTGAGATTCGGATTGGTCTCGAGCAAATAGCGCATGTATTCTTTCGCTTCCTTTTCGCTTAGCACATCAAGTTCGAAGGATGGGGCACTCCCTTTTTTGGAAGCTTCCACCATCTCCTTTTCGGTGATGGTTTTGGATGGAGGGACAATGGGTTTGGAGATGGCTCCCTTCGCTAAGATTGGCTCTTCTTTTTCCGTTTGGGGCTCCCCTTCCAAAGTCTTCTTTTCTTCCTTCTCCTCTAATAAAGCGAAATCGCTTCGCTCTTCCATTGCCTCTTTTTTTGCTTCCTGAGAGGCGCTAATGCCGTTATTTTCTTCTTCTTGAAGAGAAGAGGTCTCTTCCTCGATGTTTTTAGAGGAAATTGCTTCAAAAGAGGCGTCCTCTAGAGGCTTTTCGGCCAATTCGCTCTCCTTAGCTTCGTCTTTTGAAGGGAAGAAATCGGACTTTGATTCTTCCGTCTTGGAAGGCGTTTCTTCCATGAAACTATCGAGCGTCAATTGTTCGGTCTTGGGAGGGGTCGGCTCCGATAAAGCGGCCTTCGAGACGGCCTTCTTCTCTTCTTCCGAGAGTTGGTTGTATTCGGGAGAATAGACGGCGATCTTCGCGTTGTTTATGGCTTCACGCGTTTCCACAAGCATCTTTTCGACGCTTTTTTCGAAATAGTTGACGAGGTAAGTCAAGTCCCCGCTGGAGCGGACGTTTTTCGAGGCGCTTGCGAAAACGGAGTCATTGAGGAGAAGTCTTTCGAGAGGAAGATAGAAAGCTTCCTTCCCGAAGTGATAGGCGAAGTATTCTTTTGCCATTAAGGCCGTCATGGAGAGGTTTCTATTCTCGAAAGGCGAAACCAAAGGCATATAGAAGAGAATGGCGCTTAAGGAAACGATGGTCGGATAAGAGCTTTTATGGAGGAAGTCGATAAAGGGCTCCATATAGTCCTCGACGTAGCCGTTTGGGGCTTTCTCTTGAATGAAAGACATATAGGAAGGCCGTTTCCTATCGAAATCGTTGCCTTCGCGATAAAAAGAAGTGAGTTCGACTTCGTCGCGAAGCTTCATAAGGGCTTCCGCTAGAAAATTATCGTCCGCTACGATCGGTGTTTTCTCGCTATAGGAATCAAGGCAATTCAAGTAACCCAGAAGAATCTTGTGGCTCGGATTGCTTTCGAAATAAGTGCCATTGATCATGGCCTTTAAGGAAAGCTCGCTAATTTCAACGCCTTCCAATTCCTTAATGGCTTTTAAAGAAGGCAGGAAAAGCGATTTCCGAGCTTCTTTCCTGGCCTTTTCGCTAAGTTCGGTGCCTAAGGAATGAATGGTTTCCTTTAACGCTTCGTCGATGTTCTTCCATTTTCCCAAAAGAGTTGGGGTCACCGTCAAGGAGAGGTAGTACCCGTTGAGAAGCTTTAAGGGCAAGTTTTTTCGGAAGTCCTTTCGGTAATTGATGATATCTTGCCAAAAGTCATTAATCGAAAAAACGCCCATTTTCCGAGAGAGGCCGGCTTTATCGAGGTAATCGAGATCGGTCGATTCCAAGGCTAATTTGGTGTATTTGCTTTGATTGTCCATAAAGACATTATAAATAAAACGAAAAGGTATGCAATATTTATACTAATTATTGACTATAAAATCTCTATTAGTTTTTTGGATAACGGAGATTTTTCGAGCAAGTATCGGCGTTTTATTTATCGGTGTCGTTAAGAGAGAGGACTGCCATAAAAGCTTCTTGCGGCACCTCGACAGAACCGATCGCTTTCATTCGTTTCTTGCCTTCTTTTTGTTTTTCCAAGAGCTTTTTCTTTCGCGAGATATCGCCACCATAGCACTTCGCCAAAACATCTTTGCGCATGCTCTTGATGTCGGCGCGAGCGACCACTTTTCCATTTATCGCAGCTTGTACTGGCACTTCGAATTGCTGTTTGGGGATGATTTCCTTAAGCTTTGAAACAATCGCAATGCCCCTTTCGTAAGCGAAGGGACGATAGACGATGGAGGATAAAGCGTCGATTACTTCTCCATTCAATAAGATATCCATCTTGCTAAGCTCCCCTGCTCGATATTCCTCAATCGTATAATCCAAAGAGGCATAGCCCTTCGTTGCGCTTTTGAGTTTATCGAAGAAATTGAAGACGATTTCGCTAAGGGGAAGGTGGTATTTCACGACCTGTCGCGTGTCGTCGAAATAGATGAGATCTTCGTAAACGCCACGCCTATCTTGGCAAAGTTGCATGACCGCTCCCACATATTCCTTGGGCGTCATGATCGAGGCGTTTACATAAGGCTCTTCGATCGCTTTGATTTTGCTTTGCTCAGGGAGGTCGCTCGGATTATCGACCATCATGGTGGTGCCATCGGTCAATAGGATCTTATAGCGGACGCTAGGCGCCGTTAAAATGAGATTCAAACCATATTCTCTTTCGAGCCTTTCCTGAATGACATCCATGTGGAGAAGGCCCAAGAAACCGCATCGGAAGCCAAATCCGAGGGCCTTGGAGTTTTCCGGCTCATAAGTCAAGGAAGCGTCGTTCAAAGAAAGTTTATCGAGGGCATCCTTCAAGTCCTCGTATTTTTGGCTATCCACTGGGTAAAGGCCGCAATAGACCATGGGGTTAATCTTTCGATAGCCAGGCAAGGCCTCTTGGCAAGGGTTTGCAGAAAGAGTGATCGTTTCTCCAGGGAAAACGTCCTTAATGTCTTTTATCGTCGCCGTGAGATAGCCGACTTCGCCGCTTGAGAGCTCTTTGACGGGTATTTCCTTGGGCGTACGAATGCCAAGCTCAGTGACGACATATCTTTTGTTGGCGGCCATTAAAAGGATTTCGTCCCCCACTTTGACCGATCCGTTTTTAACCCGGATTAAAACGACGACGCCGCGGTAAGAATCGTAATAGGAATCGAAGATCAGCGCTTGCAATGGAGCGTTATTGTCCCCATTGGGCGGGGGAACGAGTTCCACCACTTTTTCGAGCATATCGAGAACTCCAACGCCTGTTTTGGCACTCACCAATGAGACATCCTCCATCCCGATTCCGATTCGATCTTCGATTTCTTTTTCGGTCCTTGGAATATCCGCGCTTGGCAAATCTATTTTATTGATGACAGGCAAAATCATGAGGTCGTTATCAAGCGCCAAGTAGACGTTGGCGAGCGTTTGCGCTTCCACGCCTTGAGTGGCGTCAACCACCAATAAAGCGCCTTCGCAAGCGGCTAAGCTGCGGGAAACCTCATAACTGAAATCGACGTGCCCTGGCGTGTCGATGAGGTTGAAAATATAAGATCCGCCGTTTTTGGACTTAAAAGTCACAGTAACCGCGTTAAGCTTAATGGTGATGCCCCTTTCCCTTTCAAGGGCCATGTCATCGAGCATTTGGGCTTGCAAATTCCTCTTTTCCACCGCGCCCGTGCTTTCCAAAATGCGGTCGCAAAGAGTGCTTTTCCCATGATCGATATGGGCGATAACGCTAAAATTTCTTATGAGCTTCTGATCAAATGGCATACCTACTGATTATAGCCTATCTTGCTTATCCTTTATAGAATTCCTTGGCTTTTCTTGAAACTTCTTCTGCGGAAGTGACGATTTCATAATCTTGCCAACGTCTTTTATAGATTTCTCGGTATTCGGGCTGGGTGTAGCGATCATCGAATAAAAGGGCGATTCCTGTGTCTTTTTCGCTGCGGATTAGGCGTCCGACCGCCTGCATGACCTTGTTGATGCCAGGGTTCCGGTAAGCATAATCGAAACCCTTTTCTTTGAAACGGCTCTTCAAAAGCTCGTTTTCAAAGCCTATTTGCGGCATGCCAGTGCCCACAATGGCGACGCCGATAAGTCGATCGAAAGGCAAATCAACCCCTTCGCTAAAGCTTCCCCCTATCACTAGAATCCCCACTGTTGTCTTTTTTGGATTTTCTTGGAAATGCGATAAGAACTCGCTTTTCTTTTCGCTATCCATGCTTTCCGTTTGATAATAAATATCTACTTCCTCCCCGAAAGACAGCAAAGGCTTTATTTTCGATAGGTAAAGGAAACTTGGCAAATAGATAAAGAAATTTCCGATTTTCGATTGCACGAAGCTTTGAAGGAACGATGCGACTTCTTGAATCGTTTTATCGCGGTCTTTTAGCCGCAAGCTTATCAAAGGAGCCAAAAGAAGCTTGAAATTTTCTTTGGGGAAAGGGGATGGCAAAAGCAAATAAGGGACGTTTTCGAGGCCTAGAATGCTCTCAATGAAATATCCAATGGGAGAAAAGGTGCCGCTAAAAAAGACCGCTCCCCGGACTTTCTCGAAGGATTCCAAAAGCATTTTTGAGGCATCTAGGCACAAAAGGCCGATACTTTTGTCTTTCCCTTCCACCGAAGCGTAGGGAACAAGTTCAGGATAATTCTCCAAAAGGTAGCGGAGTCGAAAACATTTTCGGGAGAAATCGTTGACGCTTTCGGGTAAAGGCGGAAGCCCATCCTCCTTCAAAAGCTCTTTCTTGGCATCCAAAAAGCGGTTGATCCCTTTGGAAAGGTCTTGCGGGAAATCCTCCAAAGCAAAAGAAGCCCTTCGTCCCTCTAAATTCTTTTCGATGGCTTTTTGGATCTTTCCTAGACGAAGCGAAAACCCTTTTTTAGGGTAGCCTTTCAAAGATTGCTTTGCTTTTTTGCACTCCCAAAGGGAAAGCGATTCGCTATAAGCTCGCCTTCCTCTGTCGACAAGGTTATGGGCCTCGTCGACTAAAACGAAAAAATTCTTGGCATTCTCTATGGATGTTTCTCCAAAATAGCGTTCTAAGCGAACAAAAGGGTCGATGAAATAGTTATAATCCGCGACGATGACATCGCTATCGAAAGAGAGGTCGAGTTCGAGTTCAAAGGGACAAACGCCAAATTCGAGAGCGAGCTTTGTGACGTTTTCCTTATTGAAGTGGACATATCTTTTAAGAGCCTCTTTTCGAACGTTAGGCAATAAAGAATAATAGTTTTTGGCAAAGGGGCAGGAGTCGGGATTGCATTCCTTGCCCTTTGATAGGCAAATGGATTCCTTTGAAGCGAGGGTGCTTACCCTGATGCATAATCCTTCATCGATCAGCAATTTCAAGGCCTTCTCGGCGCTTTCTTGGCCACTGCTTTTGGCGGAAAGGAAGAACACTTTGCTTATTCCAGTCGCCCCGAACGCCTTCATGGCGGGATAAAGGGAAGACATTGTTTTGCCAATGCCAGTAGGCGCTTCGCAAAAGAAATAGCCGCCTTTTTTGATAGTCGCATAAATATATTTCGCCATCGTTTGCTGGCCTTTCCGAAAAGTCTTATAAGGAAAAGAAAGTTTTTTAGCGCTTTCGTGGCGGAGGGAAAGGTGAGCGAAAACCTCTTCCTCTCTTTTTAGAAATTCATCGATGAGACAATCGATGTCCTTCTGAAGCTCGGCCTTTTCGAAAGTCCAAAGATGGGTTTTCTTTTCATTTGTTTTTTGAGAGAGGTAAGTCAGTTGGATTTGAGCCCGGTCTCCGCCGTTTTTAAGCAAATAAAGGAGGGCGTAGCATTTGGCTTGGCCCAAATGCCATTCTTTCTCTTCTTCGAAAAAGACGTCTAAATCCGAAACTGTGCTCTTGATTTCGTCGATAATTGGGCATTTTCCACCAACGATTATGCCATCGGCCCGTCCTTGGAGAGTCAAAGAGACGTTCTCCCTTTCGAAAGTGCCATCCAATGGGACTTCCGAAAGATATTCTCGGCCTTGCTTCTTTTGATAAGAGGCATGCATCGCGCTTCCTAAAAGCATGGTATCGCGATTGAAAACCCTATTGTCGATATCCCCTGTCCGAAGCAAAGAATCCACCAACGCGTGGACGCTTAAAACGATTTTTCTTTTTTCCATTCTCTTATGAAACGCGTAAGCCTTCGATGTTTTGGTGCCCGTTTAGAAAGGATTGGGCGTCCATTGGTTTTTTGCCTTCCAAAAAGAGAGAAGTCAAAGACAAAACGCCATCTTTCAGATTCAAATAGAGATTCTTTTTGTCGCGCCAAAGAGAGCCGACTTCCCCTTTGGGCTCAAGAATCGTTTTCTTCGAAGAAAGGATTTTAAGCTTCTTCCCTTCGAAAATAACGTAAGCGCCCGGTTTTTCGCTTAAAGCGCGGATGTAATTGAATGTTTCCTCGAGGGACAAAGCAAGAGGGAGATGTTCCTCTTCGGGCAAAATCTTTTTAGCGATGCTTACTAGCGCCGGATTTTGTTTTTCGGCATGGAGCTCGCCATTGGCTAAAGGAAGCAAATCTTTAAGGATCAAACTACTTGCCGCCTTCGCCATTTTTTGCGCGACGGAAGTGTAGTTATCCGTTTCTTCGATGGGGAATCGCTCTTGATCAAAGACGTCTCCTGCGTCCATTTCCGATACCATTTGCATAAGGCAAACGCCAGTTTCCTTTTCGCCATTCATGATGGCGCGTTGCATCGGCGCGGCACCGCGGTATTTCGGCAAAAGAGAGCCATGAAGATTAAAGCTTCCTAAGGGTGCGCTTTGGAGGACTTCGTCTGGTATTATTTGCCCATAGGCAATGCAAACGATGATGTCATAGTCGATGTTTTTTAAAAAATCATGGTCCTTCCGAATTCGGTGCGGAGTAAAAACCGGAATCGAATGATTTGCGGCGCATTCTTTGACTTCCGAGGGGCTTAAGATCCCTTTTCTTCCTCTCGGTTTATCTTCTTGCGAGATAACCCCTGCCACCTTGAAACCACTAAGATAGATATTCTCTAAAACGGTTGCCGCAATCGCCGGGGTCCCAAAGAAGAGAACTTTCAATTGTTTTGGATCGCTATATTTCATCGCCCCAATTTTAATACAAGAACCGGCGAGTGACGAATGTTTTAAAACTTTGCTTATGTTAAAATTAAACGATAGGTGACTTTATGCAGAAATCAAATTACAAAGAAAGACAAAAATTCTTAGACACTTCCTTGCTTTTGGATAAAGGGCCAAAGAGTTTCGAAAATATATTCCATACTTTGATGAGGAAAAACAAAAGGAAGGCAGCCGCTTTATATTTCGACGAAGACGATAGGCAAAAAACCTTCACCTATAAGGAACTAGAGGAACGCGTCCGCTATATCTCAAGACATCTTAATGGACTTTTCATGGATTTCGGGCAAGACGAAATCATTGCCTTGAAAATAAAGAATTCCCCCGATTGGCCTGTTCTTTTTTGGGCGGTTTTGGAAAGTGGGTTTTCCGTTCTTCTAATCGATGCGAGGATGGCTAAAGAGAATACGGAAAATCTTTTGAAGCAATCCGGTGCGAAAGCTATTATCGCCACCGAGGAGACGTCTTATTCGGTTCCTTTGCTCCGCCTAAACGACATCGTTTCTTCCGAAGAAAAAGAAACATGCCGCCATTGGGGCAACCAGGTTCTCTTTTGCTCAAGCGGCACCACTGGCGACATCAAGATGATGGTAATGGATGGCGAAAACATGATTGCCCAAATCCAAAGCGCCCGCATCTTAGCCAAAGAAAACGCGACCATTATGCCTCTTGGTCCCGTCCGCATTCTAGCGATGGTTCCTTTTCATCACATTTTCGGTTTTATCGCTGTATTCCTTTGGTATTCCTATTTCGGAAAAACGATCGTCTATCCCAATTCCATAGCGTCCAAGGATATAGTGATGGCTTTAAAAAAAGGAAAGGTCACCCATCTTTATAGCGTGCCTCTTTTTTGGGATGGCATCGCTCAAAAGGTGGAGCGTTCTTTCGCCTTAAAAGGCGAGAAAAAAACGGCAATCCTCGAAAAAATGGTCGCTTCCGCCATTGGGGAAATCACCCAACAAGAAGCTGGCATTTATGGCTATAAGCTCTTTCGAAACTTGATTCAAAAGAAAGTCTTGGGGAATAGAATCGTCGCCTGTATTTCTGGCGGCGGCTACCTTCAAAAGAAGACATTGCGCCTCTTAAATGGCATCGGCTATCCCTTGGTCAATGGGTATGGCATGACGGAAATCGGCGTCGCCAGCGTGGAATATTCAATGCTCACCCACGATATCCTTGAGGATTCCATCGGGAAGGGATTCGGAGGATTCGAGTTCAAACTAGAAAAAGTGCCTGGGGCCAAAGATAACGAGGGCGAGCTTTTAATCCGAAGCAAAACGATTCATAAAGAAGAAATCATCGCCGGAAAGAGACAGAGAACGTCTTTGGAAGATGGCTTTTTTAGAACGGGGGATATCGCTTCCATCGCCGAGGATGGAAGGATCTTTATTCATGGCAGGATCAAAGACACCATCATCTCGAGCAATGGCGAAAACGTTTATCCGGATGAAATAGAGGCCTATTTCGCCAATCTTCCCCATGTCTTGTCTCTGGCTAGCGTCGGAATGGAGGAAGAAGGAAAAGAAAACATCTACCTTGTCATCGATTTAGACAATTCCATCAGCGAGAAAGAACTCCAAGAGCTAAAGAAAAAGATTGATGCCATTAATGCCACTCTTCCAAGCGAAAAAAAGATTTCCAAAACGCTGATATCCAAAAAATCCCTTCCGATGGCCAATAACATGAAAGTCAAACGCTTTGCCCTAAAAAACCAAATCCGCCAAGATCCGGACGCTTTTTATGATTTCGATAAGAAAGAACATGGCGTTTCTTTTTCTGGTTTCGACGAAAAAGAAGTCCTAGAGACGATGGATGGCGTGAGGAAGATTTTTTCCAAAATCCTTTTGCTTCCGGAATTTAAAATTGGCAATAACGACGTTTGGAACCAATCTCTTGGCGGCGATTCCATGACTTATATCACAATGATAAACGATTTGAACGACTGCTTCGGAGTGGAGATTCCGATGGAGTCGTATGGGAAAATCGGAACCGTTTCCGGCTTCACCCATGAAATCCTTCTTTTAAAGCATAAGGAAAAGGCGCCCAAAGAGAAGGAAATGCCTATTGAATGACGATGATTAAAAGGGTAAAATCATACCCGCAAACGAAAGAAAAAGGAACGAAAAATGGCTAACATTAAATCACAAATCAAGAGAATTGACATCTATGCTCGCAACAACGCCCGCAACAGCTCCCGCAAAGCGGAAACGAAAACGGCAATCAAGAAAGTCGAAAAACTCGTGAACGAAGGCAAGAAAGAAGAAGCTGTTGTCGCTATGAAAAACGCGATTTCCCTTCTTGATAAGCTCGCTCAAGATGGCATCGTGAGCCGAAACGCAGTGACCCGCAAAAAAGGGCAACTTGAAGCGAAAGTCGCCACTCTCTAATTTTCAGATAGATCTTTAACCGGCCAAGCGCCGGTTTTTTATATAGTCTTAAAGAGAAAGGTCTCTCCTACTTCCTTTGCTTCTAAAACAAGATAAGAACCATAGTTCCCATCCCGTGGAAAGTCCAAAGAACCAGGACAATATATGCCCATTCCTTCGATTTTCGTTTCTCTTCTTTTATGAGTGTGTCCATGGACGAAATAAGAAAAGCCTTCACCCTTAAGCGCTCGGTATTCTTCCATCGCCAAAAAAGGTATATGCCTTAAGAAAATCCTTTTTCCGCTTGGCAAAAGGAGCTTTCGTGATAGCGGATAATGGAAAAGAGAAGAGTCGCAATTGCCCTTGACCGAACAAAAGGGGGCGATTTCATCGGCACTGCATTCCGAATCCCCCAAATGGAAAAAAATCGACGCGTCAAATTCTTTTAGGGCCACTTTCCGGAGCAAAGACAGCTCGCCATGGGTGTAGCTTATAAAAACTATTTTCATTTTTATTTATCGATCGGGAAGTTGGAAAGCAAAAGGTTGAAAGCGAGTTCCTCCCCCATCTTCCCCTGCATGATGCTTAAGAGAGTTTGGTAGATCATTTCTTGGCATTCCTCTATTTTCCGAGTCGAAAGCCTCCGCAAAGAATAGAGACAGGCATTGACTCTGCCTATGGAGGCGAGGAGCTCTCTTGCTATCGTGTAAGTATCCGCCCCTTCTTTTTGAAGGATGGCCACTTCGTGAAGAAATCGATATTCTTTCGCTAAAAGGTTAAGCAAAGTAACAGCGCTCGTGTTTTTTATTTTGAGATCTTTATAAATGCCAATCGCCGCCCCTTTGTCGCCTCTTGATAAAGCCCTCGAAAGCTGGAAAACGTCTTCCTCCAAAGGAGAAACGCAAAGTTTTTCGACCATTTCTTTATCGACTTCTTGCCCCAACGCATAGGAGAGGAGCTTATCGCTTTCATTAAGAAAAAGAGAGTAATCCCCTTTGGTCTTGGATAGCAAAAGATCCCTTGCCTCAAAAGTGATAGAGCTCCCTCTTTTTTTAAAATAATCGACGCAATAGGTTTTCCACTCCTCTTCGCTAAGAAGGCCGATTTGAGATACTTTCGCGCCTCCTTTTTGAAGCGCTTTGTAAAAACGGCTTTTTTCATCGATAGAATCGGAATAAACCACCAAAAAAAGATGAATAAAGGGATTTGGAGATTCGAAATATTCCAAAAGAGGCTCTTCGTCGTCGTTCTTTTGGACTTTCGGCTTCGTTTTGCTTTTTGTGAGATAGAAAAAATTGTCCGCAACAACGACTTTCTTCTCATACCCCAATGGCAAAGACTCGGCTTCGTTATAAAGGTCGATAAGTTTCGTCTCAATCATATCCAAGGAAACGAAGTTCATATCGTCTTTCTTTTCCAAGATGCTTGAAACGAGTTTCTTGAGGACCCTTTTAAGCATCCTTCCTTCCGAGCAATAGAGAACTTGAATCATAAATCAATTATACTTCGAAATCCCTTTCAAAAGAACGAAAACCCCTCTTGCAGTATGCCTTTATAGGTTATTGTCCCTTCAAGGTCGGTTCGTCGAATGGAAATCCCCTCTGTTTCAAGCCTTTTAAGAACCTCTCCGTCAGGATGGCCAAACTTGTTTTTGGTTCCGCAAGAAATGATGGCCTCTTCTGGGGACGCCGCTTTTAAAAAGGACATGGAAGAGGAGGTCTTTGAGCCATGGTGGCCTACTTTTAAAATATCGCACTTCACATCTTTCTTCTTGATAATTTCTTCTTCGACTTCTTTCGGGGCGTCGCCCATCAAGAGAAAACGGAGATTCTTAAGCGTAAAATCAAGCACCAAACTACCGATGTTTTTATCCGATGAAGTTCCTTCTCTCTCGTTTAAGTTTTCTAACGTAATCGGGCCAAAACGGTAAGGAAAATCCTCTTTGTCCTCAAGCAAGGCCAAGACGCGATAGTTGGTCAAGAGGCTTTCTTTGGCCCCATTATGGTCAAAATCGGGGTGGGTGATGATGAGCGCATCAAGTTTGCGTATATTCTCTTTCCTTAGATATGGGATAAGAACTTCTTTGGCCATATCGAAACGGTTATCACCGCCCGTATCGATAAGAATCGCTTTGTCATGGATGCGAATCAATATCGAATCCCCTTGCCCTACATCCAAGAAACTGACCTCATAGGTAAAATAGTTTGTAATCGGCAAAATCGAAAGAAAATAAGAGAAGAAGGAAAATAAAAGAATCCTTTCTTTGGTGAAATTGAAGCCTTCTTCTTTTAGATAAAGCGACAAGAACAATACGCCATAATAAGCGTCAATAAAGAAGGAATCGATTCTGAAAAAGGCGATATGGGGAGATAGGGCCGAAAGAGAAGAAAAGAAGGAAAGCAAAAAGCTCGTGTAGCGCTCTAAAAAATAAAAGGGCGTTCGGAAGAGGAAAGAAAAATAACCGGAAACGATATAGGGGAGGAGAATGGGTGGGAAAAGAAGAGAAGCGAATGGGGAAAGGAGGGAAAAAGAACCGCCATTTAAAAATAAAGGGAACAAAAAGAAGAGGGAGCTAAGGAAAGACATCATTTTCCTTGTTCGCTTCTTCTCGAAAGCGTGGATTTCGACCTTCTTCAGATAGATATAAAACGAAAAGCCAAACGAGATGAGAAAGCCTTGATCCATATAGATAAAGGGATTCAAAAAGAAAAAGAGAACGCCGATAATCCCAAGCTTCTTTAAGAAAGTTAGCTTTTCTTTTTTTCTGACGACGCAAAGAACGTCGAGCCCTAAAGAAAGATAAATTCGGTCGATGCCGATCTTAAAAAAGACGAAGGGAAAGATAAGGCTCAGGACGAGAAACACCAGTATTGTTTGTTTCCTCTCTTCCACAAAATAATTGAAGAAACGATAGAGGAAACGTTTAAAAAGGCCGAAGTAAATGCCAGAAGACCCTAAAAGAGAGATGATATTGAGATCCTTGGCCAAAGAGACGATGTCGCTTGAGTAATCTCTTTTCGAAAAGAGCATGGCATCTAAACAAGCGCTCGTCTCTTTGGAAAAGAAAGAAAGGAAGTTTCGTTCCATCGCCCGAAGCCTTATGGGGCGAAGAAAAAGAGCGTCTACCGATTTCAAAGCGAATTCCTGCTTCACCCCTTTTCCCAACAAATATTCCTTGAAATCGAACCTCCCTTCTTGATGGGAAAAGGAAAGGGTCTCGAAATGGCCAGAAAGCTCTAAGAGATCCCTTTCTTCGTATAGATTGCTTTGGCAAGAGACGTAAAAACGACGCCCCTTGGCCCAAAAAACGAAATAATTGTCCTTCGCTTCGAGAACAACTCCCGTCATTTTCGTTTCTCCATCCAAAAGAGGCAAGAATCGCGAGAGGCTGGAAAAAAGAAGGCCAATCGCGAAGCCCAAAAGGTAAGAGCGAGCGAGCCTTTTGTCTTTTTTAAGCCATTTAAAATAGACGATGGGAATGAGGAAGAGAAGCAACAAAAAAAGATGGGCTTTTCGGGTTTGGAGAAGGAAGAAACCTAAAAAAGAGCCTACGAATAACGCGAATATATCGACGGCATGGGCTCTTATTCGACAAGCGTTATAAAATCTTTGCACTTTTCGAAAGTGGCTGGTCCTATGCCATTAACGTTTTTGATTTCTTCGATTCTTTCGAATCTTTTGGTCTGTCTATAAGCAACGATACCTTCCGCTTGATTGGAAGTGAGGACGCTGCCTTCCATGAGTTTTTCTTTGGTATCGCTATTGAGGCACACTTTTTCGATCGGCGAAGTCGCACAGACATTCCCATGGTCGAAAAGAGGAGCGATGTAAAAATCCATTTTGCTTTCGAGGAGGAAAGAAGTGTCAAAGGCCCTTTCGTCGGCATTCGAAGTCTCTCCGCCTGCCGCATCGATTAAATCCCCTAACGTCTTCCCTTCCTTTATAAGATATGTCCCTGGTCTTTTTACCTCCCCAGAAATCGTCACTTCGAAGGTTTCTTCCTCCGACTCGAAGGAATGGCTCGTTTCCGTTGGATTTACCGAGCCTGAGAAGCGTTCAACCATCGTAAGGGCCAAAAGAACCACCACCGTCACGACAACGACCGCAATAATCGCTTTAAACATAAATTACCTCCATATAGAGATAGGGGAAGTTTTCGCTTTTTGTTGCAACAAAAAAGACCCCATGCAGGAGTCTTGTTGTTTTTCGAAAGAATAGCTCTATTCGAAATGAGCTTCGTCGATATGGATTTGATAAGGCGTCAGGCTTTCGACCATCACATCATCGCCAGGCGCTTTCCCAATAAGGGCTTTCCCCAAAGCGCTTTCGTTCGAGATAAGCGGATATGGGAGGGCGGTAGCATTGGCTTCGACGGTGCCAACCAGCTTAACCGTTAGTTTTTCGCCACTTGCGGTTTCGGTGAAAGTGACGACGTGCCCGAGATTGATTTTTTTGCCCTTCGCTCCTTTGCCGCTATCGACAATACGCGCAATGTCTTTGATATGCTCGATTTCAAGAATACGCGCCTCGATTTCGGCTTGGCGTCCGCGCGCGGCGTCGTAATCGGCGTTTTCGCTAAGGTCGCCTTGCGAACGGGCGGCTTTCAAAGCCTCGATCACTTCCGGGCGATCGACTTCGATTAAGTGACGATACTCTTTCTCGAGTTTCTCCAAACCCTCGCGGGTCATCTGCATCTTTTCTTCTGCCATTGTTTTTTCCTTTTCGTGAACTTCTCAATTATAGGGATGTAATCCCTCACAAGCAACTACCGACGCATTTCCTCTATTTTGGGATCGTTTTCGTAGGCTTCTAGAATTTCTTGGCTTTCCGAAAGCTCTTCCTCCGTGACATTCTCCAAGGTCTTTCCATCGCTTGTGGCCATCACAATAAGACTATCCGGATCTTCTTCTTTGAAAAGAAAGTAGTAGGTTTTTCCCCGCTCCTTATTCTCGTAATAGAAGTAGAGCTTCCAAACGTCTTCTTCCCCGTTATCTTTGGTAATAATAACGGTATTGTCGGTTATTTCGAGCATTCTTCCCTCTCCTTTTGAGACAAATAGCTTTCCAGAATCAAAACGGCGCTTTGCTGATCGATCACCCTTTTTTGCTTTCGGGTGTTGAAATTGCCTAATCGCATCGCTTTAGAGGCCATCACGGTCGTTAGCCTTTCATCCACCAAAGTCACCACGAGTTCTGGGTTCATTTCCAAAAGCTCCTCTTTAAAACGTTCGCTTCGATGGGCGCTTTCACCGGCGCTTCCATCCATATTGAGTGGATAGCCTAGGGCGATTTCCTTAATTCCTTCTTTCTTAAGGAGCTCATCGATGTGGGAGAGCGCTCTCCGATAAGCGCCTTCCGGGAAGAGATAGTTCTCTCTTCCATGCGCAATGCCCAAAACGTCGCTAACGGCGATGCCGCAGCTAGAAGTTCCTAAATCTAGCCCCATGACTTTCTTTTTCATGAGAGCCTCTCCTTTAAAGAATCGGCAAACGTTTCGAAGCCTTCGGATTTTTTAAGCATGCCGGAAGCCATTTGAGGTCTTCCTCCACCACCGCCTAGCATCTTTTGGCTCATTTCTTTCATCAAGTCATTCGCTTTGACCTTCTCTAAGGCCTTGCCATTGACCATGATGATAACCGGTCGCGCGCCATCTTTCCCACCCATCAAGACAAAGCAATAGTCTTTTGCGGTCGATTTAAAGCGATCGGCCAAAGAAAGAAGGTCTTCGCGGGAAGCGCCTTCTTTTAGAAGGCTCAAAAGGGAGATACCATCGACATCTTTTATGAGATTCCCCATGTTTTTGGCATCCAAAGAAGCCATCTTTTCCTTTAAAGAGGCAATCTCTTTCTTAAGGCTCTTTTCGTTTTCCAAGAGGGAATTGACTTTCGTAAGGACCTCTTTCCCCTTAGAAGAGAAAACATTCTCCAAAGAGGCTAAAATAGCTTCTTTTTCTTTTAAATCCCGAAGAGCGCCGAGGCTCGTTTTTGCCACGATGCGGCGAACGCCACTGCTAATCGCCTCTTCGGAAATTATCGTGAATAAGCCGATATTAGCGGTATTTTTAACGTGCGTGCCTCCGCAGAATTCCTTGCTATATTCCCCAAAAGCGACAACTCGAACGGTATCGCCATATTTTTCGCTGAATTCCATTTCAGCGCCGAGCTTAACGGCTTCTTGGAAAGGCAAAACGAGGGTTTCTTCCTTGATGCCTTCCGCAATAAGATCGTTGACTCTCTTTTCGATCGCGGCTTTCTCGCTTGCTTTCAACTTCGTGGAAGACTCGTAATCAAAACGAAGGTAGTTTTCATCGACAAAGCTTCCTTTTTGGTCGACGTGCTTTTTTAACACTTCCATTAAGGCGCTATGAAGTAGATGGGTAGCGCTGTGATTGCGCTCAATGAGATGTCTCCTTTCCCTATCGACCGATAAATGAAGCGTATCACCCTCGCGAAGCACCCCTTCCTCGATCGTGACGCGGTGGATATTTTGCTTGTTGGGAGCGATGGAAACGCCGTTGACTTTCGCCAAAACGCCCTTCCCAGAAAGAAGGCCCGTATCGCTGACTTGGCCTCCCATCTCGGCGTAAAAAGGCGTTTCTTCGAATATAACATCCCCTTCTTTGTCGATGCTATTCACGCGTTTTCCATCGACGAACAAACCGATGATTTTGGAATCCATTGACAAAAGGTCATAAGAGAAGACGCTTTTTTCTTTAAATTCCAATAAATCCTTCGACTGCTTATGGAAGCTTTCGATTTCGCCTCTCGCGTTTCGCGCCCTTTCGCGTTGCATCTCCATAAGCTTTTGGAAGGTTTCAACGTCCACTCCAACGCCTTTTTCGGCGGCGATTTCCTTCGTTAAATCAAGAGGGAACCCAAACGTATCGTAAAGCTTAAAGGCGTCTTCTCCACTTAGGGTTTTCTTATCCTGAATCATTTCCATAAGGAGAGATTCGCCACTTGAAAGGGTTTTCACGAAGCGTTCTTCTTCGGCTTTAATTAGGGAAATAACCATATCTTCTTTTTTAGAAAGCTCGGGATAGAAATCGCGATACTTCTTTACGACAGTCGGAACGAGTTTATACATGAAAGGCTCATTTAGGCCAAGTCTTTGGCCAAACCGCATAGCGCGTCGAACGATTCGGCGAAGAACATACCCGCGCCCTTCATTCGAAAAATAGGCGCCATCGTTTAAAGCGAAGGTCAAACAACGGGCATGATCGGCAATAACCCTGAAAGGAAGGAGGTTTTCCCCTTCGTATTTCTTCCTAGACATCCTTTCAACCTCTTCGATAATGGGCTTAAAGAGGTCGGTTTCGAAATTGGTTTCGGTTCCTTGGAGGATACAAGCGATTCGCTCTAACCCAGCGCCGGTATCGATATTTTTGCTCGGCAATTCCTTATAGTCTTTTCTAGGGACGCCATTTTCGGCATTATATTGGGAGAAGACAATGCCCCAAAGTTCGATGAAGCGGTCGTTTTCGATATCGTCTTCAAGCAATTTTTTGCCGAGTTTCTTAGGGTCGTATTTCTCGCCGCGATCAAAGAAAACTTCCGTGTTCGGCCCGCATGGCCCTTCGCCGATTTGCCAAAAGTTTCCTTCTAAAGGAATAAGATGGGAGGGGTCGATGCCTTGCTTTTTCCAAAGCTCATAGGTCGCTTTGTCATCGGGATTATAGGTGACGTAGATCTTTTCTTTGGGGAGACCGAAACCCGTTTTTTCGTCCGTTAAAAGCTCATAAGCCCAGGGGATTACCTCATTTCTGAAATAATCGCCGATAGAGAAGTTCCCAAGCATCTCGAAGAAAGTATGGTGCCGAGCTGTATGGCCGACGTTTTCGATGTCGTTGGTCCGAATGGACTTTTGCACATTGACGATACGACGGCAAGGTGGGATCTCACTTCCATCGAAATACTTTTTTAAGCCAGTCACGCCTGCATTGACCCAAAGCAGAGACTTATCGCCTTCTGGGATAAGGCTAACACCAGGGATGTACTTATGTCCTTTCGATTCGAAAAAGCGAATCCATAGACGACGAATTTCCTCACCGGTAAGTGGCTTCATTGTTTTTCCTCCCTAAAAAATAAAAACACCTGGACGAAGGAACGCTGTTGCGCGGTACCATCCTTCTTCACCGTTGGTGCTCTTGATTTGCTTCTTAACGCGAAGCGCGGGGACATTGCTCCCATTCCAATATAGAGATGGCGCATCCGAAGGCCTTTTCACTCCGCGGCCCTCTCTCGATCGGACTTAGTCTCTACGCTTATAATGTAGCATCTTCTTCTTTTGGAAGCACGAAAAAGAAGACCTAAAGAGCAATTGTGAGTGGATTTTTCCGTTCTTCTTGGCTAAAAGGGGTGTTTTCGTAAGAGCCGCTTCGATTGTAAACTCCCTTAAAAGGGGCGCTCCAAGCATTCGAAAAATTATAATATTCAACGAAATCGGCATAATGATCCAGGGTGAAATAGCAAACAGGTTCCGATCCGTATCCTTCTTCTTTAAGCCCTTCAGGGATGATGACAACCCTTCCCGCTCCGCGGCTATAGGAGCCGTTTCCTTTATTGTAAGAACCCGTCAAATCGATATCGAGTTCGTAATAAAGACCAGAAGAAGCATTATTGAAAGTCCCTAGTTTAGAAGGGTAATCGGTCGCATAGTGCTTCGCCCGACTGAAAACCTGGTATCGCCTTTGTTCCTTGTTTCCTCTTTCTGGAGAGGAGTCTAAGGTGTAGTTGCTTGGCAAGCTTTGAAAAGCCATATAATACTCGCACACATCGTTATAAGTGAAGCATTTCTTCTCTCTTGAAAGATATTTCACCAAAGTCTTGACATAGTCATCCCCTCTTTTCGAAAGGGTATAGATGGGGGCGACATCCCCTTCCGCATCCAAGGGTTTTAAACGGTATTCAAAAGAAGAAGAGGGCCAAGAGGAATTTTGGCTGGCTAAGGAATTCCAATCGGGATTCTCTTCTCCTATGTCCAAAGGCGCCTCGCTAGAAGAATCGCTTTGGGAGCTCTCGCCAAAGAGCGATGATTTTGTCGAATCTACCGTTTTAGACGAAGTGTCTTCTTTGGTGGAAGCGCTTGAATTCGTTGCGCTACTTAGATCGAAATACTCGAATTCGATTTTGGCTAGCTGAAAAGAAAGAGAGGAGAGGTTCGATAGGAAAAGGTAGTCGATATCGCGTTCCTCTAAGAAACGAACGCTTTCGAAAACGTCGCTGGAATAGCTTTCCGCGCGGTTTTTGACGATTTCAGTTTCCGTTTCGCTAAAAGTGACGTTTAGCTCAGCGCCGAATTCCCCGAACGTAAAAAACCGAATCTTCGATATTTCGACGCCTTTTTTGAAGGTCATTGACAAAGAGGAGATATTCTCACCTTTCTTTTCGAAACGAATAGCATAACGAGAGCCGTCGCTATAAAGGTTTTCCGATGTCAAAGAAAAAGGAGGGAAATCCGGGGTTGTCGAATAGGCATCCGTAAAGGGGAGAGAGCCTTCGCTTCTTTGCGATCCGAAAATGAGGCTTCCTATTTCCTTTTGCTTTGCTTGCGTCGAAGAGTTTGTGCTTATAAAGGAACAGGCTCCAAGCAAAGGAATCAAAGAAATCAAAAAGACGGGCTTAATCTTCATCTTCTATTACCTCCATGGGCAAAAGGAAGGACGAGGAAAACGTTCCTTCTTCCTTCTTCCAAGCCGCCGGCATCGTGCGGTTTTCTAAAAACCAGGCAGTATCCTTAAGTTTTTCTTTCGATGCGGAGCAAGAAACGCTTTCCTCACCCTTTTCGTCATAGGAAAAAACGACATTCCCATTCAATGGCACATGATATTTTTTATCTTCGAAACTCCCTTCTGTCGTCACGTAAAAACGGTCCGTAAAAGTGCTTACGCGGTCGATGACATCTTGCCCAGGGAAGGTGGTCGCCTTTTCCTTTTGGCCATATTCCGCATTTCCAGCCACGCAACAAGCGACGACGGCTTGAGGCTTTATAACGTTCAAGAGCTCGCTTCCCGAAGCGGTTGGCGAGCCATGGTGGCCCGCCTTAAAAAGAGAGACGGGCCCAAGCTCACTATTGGAATGGACAATGGAAAATTCGGCATATTTTTCAGCGTCCCCTGTGAAAAGCATTTTTTTGGCGCCTTGTTCGAATAAAAGGGCCAAGGAACAGTCGTTTTGATTGCTAAAGCCAGAAGGAGCGAAGGAAGGATCGAGTTCTCTGGTTTCCGCGTAGGTATGGTCATAATAGAATTGGTAAAGAAGCGTCATGCTGACCCCTTCCCCAAGGGTCACTTTCCAATTTTTGCCACGGCTTGTGAGCTCTTTGGCGATAAAATGCTTCGCCCCTTTGGAGATGGCGTAGGAGCGGGCCTTCAAATAATCTTTGTAAATAACCGTAGAAGCTTGGCTTTCTTTCTCGCTCAAAACGTGTTCGTGGCTGTTATCGATCGTTATTCCACTATCCATAAAGTAAGAAAAATCAATGATATTATCGATTTTATAAGCATAAAAGAGGCCATCTCTTCCCCCTTCCTTGCTTTTATCGGATTTTCCCACGAAACCGGCGATATGATCTTGGTGGGCGTGAGTGCTAAAAACGTATTCGAGCTTGCTATCCTGAACAAAACGGTCGAGGTAACTTTTGACCGTTTGAGCAACGGCTTTAGTGGCGCCGCTATCGATAAGGATATCCATATCGCCTGCTTTCACATAGATGGCGTCGCCTGAATTTTGGACATTTTGCTCGATGAAATGAAAGGAAATCGGCGTGAGTTTCTTCTCTTGAGAGCTTTCTGAGGCAATGGAGCTTGGAGAAGAGGAGACGCTTTCGGAAGAGGAAACGGAAGAGCTTTCCGAAGAAGGGAGAGAACTCGCTAAGGAGGAAGAGTTTTCACGGCTGTCGGAAACGCTCGAAGACGATTTCGTAACAAAATCGAAAAGATTGCACCCATTTGCCAAAAAAGCAAAGCAAAAGGCGCCGATTATCGAAAAAAAGATGGCAAAACCCTTCTTTTTCACAAATCAATCCTCTTTTTGCCGAAATAGACTTTATCGATAATCCCCCCGCCTAAAAGAGTTCCGTCCTTAAGATCGTATAAGACGCCCCATTGGCCTGGTGTGACGGCTTTTACGGCTGGTTCATAAGTCAAATAAGCGCCCGCATCGCCGAAATGAAGAATGCCATTATTATCGTTTTGACGATAACGGAATTTGATGGCGACTTTCATTTCTTTTTGATTCCTCTCGCCCAAAAAGTTGAGTGATTCCAAAGTGCAACGATCGCTTAGAAGATGTTCATCTTCATCGCCATTGGCAACATAAAGAATGTTGTTTTTGGCGTCCTTTTTGCATACGAACCAAGCATTGTCTTTTTCTCCTTTGACCCCACCGATTCCAAGACCATGCCTTTGACCGAGCGTGTAATAGAGAACGCCACTATGCTCGCCTAATTTTCTATGGGTGTTAATATCGATGATATCGCCTTTTTTAGCCGGGAAGTAATTCATTAGGAATTGCTTGAAGCGCCTTTCTCCGATGAAGCAAACGCCCGTAGAGCCGTGCTTCGCGCTTACTTCGTCTAATCCCAGTTTTTCCGCCAAAGAGCGCGCCTCGACTTTGGTGATTTCGGCCATAGGGAAGAGAGAAGAAGCGATTTGCTCTTCCGTTAAGGCGCATAGAAAGTAAGTTTGGTCTTTGGCTAAGTCGCGGGGCTTTTGCAGGTAATATTTGTTGTTTTTATATATTTTCCTGGCGTAGTGACCCATCGCTATATAGTCGAAACCGTGTTCTTTGGCGTACTTTAAAAAGGGTCCGAACTTGATTTCGCGATTGCAAAGGACGTCGGGGTTTGGCGTGCGCCCGTTCTTGTATTCGTCAAGAAAATATTGGAATACGTTGTCCCAATATTCTTGGATATAGTCGATTCTCAAAAGAGGTATCCCAAGTTTGGCGGCTACTTTTTTGGCGTCTTGATAATCTTTTTCTTGCGGACACTGATTATTGTTGATTGTAGGATTTCCAAGATAATCATTATTGAGCTGGGCATCCCAATTGCGCATGTAGCAACCCGTCACTTCGTAACCGTCTTGCAACAAAAGATAAGCCGCTATCGCGCTATCAACGCCACCAGATAAGCCTAAGAGCACTTTCTTCTTCATTTTTTCTCTCCAAACAATTCCTTACTATCGAAAATAATCGTGAAAGGGCCATCGTTGCAAAGAGTAATCTTCATATCAGCCCCGAAAACCCCTTCTTTCACAGGAATATCAAAAGAACGGAGCTTTTCATTCCATAAGGCATAGAACGTCTTGGCTTTTTCAGGTTTCATGGCTTTTTGGAAAGAAGGCCTATTTCCTTCTTTGAGGTCGGCGGCCAGGGTGAATTGGCTTACGGAGAGAATCGAGCCAGAGACGTCTTTGATGGAAAGATTCGTCTTTCCATTTTCATCTTCGAATAAACGCGATTTGGCTATTTTGGAAGCCATTTTATCCATCGCAAGAAGCTCATCCCCTTCTTCAAAGCCGACGAAAAGGAGATATCCCTTCCCAATTTCCGAAATCAAAGTGCCGTCGATCCTCAAAGAGGCATTTAAAACGCGTTGAACGAGAACTTTCATCGTTTATTTTCCTTAGTGAATGTACTCACGGACAATCGGCGCTCGGGAAACGGGCTTCTCGCTCACCAAGAAAGCTTCTTTAAGGCTTTCCACAACCTCGGCGCAATCTTTTTTGTTCGTGTGGTATTCCAAAAGGGCTTCCCCTTTCCTTACGAAATCGCCCACTTTCTTTTTGAGAATGACGCCAGCGCTCATATCGATTTTATCTTCGAGATTGGCTCTGCCAGCCCCAAGTTTCATCGCTCCTTCCCCAATAGCGAGGCTGTCGATCCTTTCGATATAGCCTTCTTTCTCGCTATAAATGCAATCCACAATGGACGAAATGGGGAACTTAGAAGGATTTTCCAAATAGGAAATGTCTCCGTTTTGGGCTTGGAAGAGCGCCAATAGCTTTTCAAATCCGGCGCCATTTTGAATGGCTTTTTGGATTTTCGCTTCCCCTTCTTCCTCGCTCTTAACGAGTTTAGCTTGCAGTAGCATGATGCCACCCGCTTTTTTGACGAGCGTAACAAAATCTTCCGGTCCTTTCCCCTTAAGCGTATCAATGGCTTCCTTCACTTCGAGATTATTCCCTACCGCCAAGCCAAGCGGTTCGTCCATGTCGGTAAGGATGGCCCTCGTATCTCGTCCAAGGCTTTTTCCAATTTTAACCATAAGTTTGGCCAATCGTCGAGCATCCTCTAAAGTCTTCATGAAAGCGCCAGATCCGAACTTCACGTCAAGAAGGATGGCATCGCTGCCGCTGGCGAGCTTTTTGCTCATGATGCTCGATGCGATAAGAGGAATCGAGGAGACGGTATCGGTGACATCCCGCAGGGCATAGAGTTTTTTGTCGGCGGGATCTATCGATGATGTTTGGCCGTTTATGGCAATCCCGATTCGATTCACTTGACGCACAAACTGATCTTCCGAAAGGGCGATAGAAGTCCCTGGGACACTCTCCATCT
>DJRQ01000045.1:0-29077 GCA_002440125.1 Caryophanales bacterium UBA6356
GAGCTTTCTTGCGCTTTCTCAAAAAGGTCATTGTTCATTTCGTTTTCAAGGCTTGGCTCTAAAAGCCTTTTGTAAGAATCCTCTATCATTCCCCTAAGAAGATCTTCAAACGCGCTATTCCTTTTGATGTAATCTCTTGCGATGGCGTTTATCGTCGTTTGCTTATCGTAGACAAAGGAATAGCTTAGTTTCTTTTCCCTTTTTCCTCTTTGAAGAGCGAGAATTTGATGGGGTTTCAAATACTTGATATTCATCGCGAAGGAATCGTAATTGCTATATTTCCCATCAACGTCTTCTTTTGCTCTTTTCGCCTCGATCTTTCCAGTTCGGAAAAGATAGTCTTTGGCTTGGAGATAATAGTTCGAGTCATCGGCGACTTCTTCGGAAAGAATATCCAAGGCGCCTTCCAAAGCCTCTTCCTTCGAAAGGACTTTTTTGTTTGGATCCACGAATTTTTCGCTGTAATCCATGAGCTCCGATCGGGAGCCTCTTTGCTCCTTCAAAAAGAGCGCAAGGGGTTCCAATCCTTTTTCTTTCGCGATGCTCCCGCGTGTTTTTCTTTTGGGCCGATAGGGGCGATAAAGTGCTTCTAATTCGCTTAAAGAAACGCATTCATCGATGTGTTCTTTGAGCTCATCCGTAAGCTTTCCTTGTTCCTCGATGGTTTTTAAAATCGTTTCTTTCCGATCGAGTACCTTATCTATTTTTTGGTTCTCTTCTTCGAAGGCCCGTAAAGTGACGTCGCTTAAATTCCCCGTCTCTTCTTTGCGGTAGCGGGCGATAAAGGGGATGGTGGCGCCCTCTAACAGCATTCTGAGAACGGTATTGACTTGGTTTTCAGAGAGCGAAAGCGTCTTGGCAAGGTATTCAATTTTGTTCATGGCCTTAAATTTATATCATTTTCAACGTTTCTTTTGCTATCTTTTCAAAAATCGAGCAGTTTCGAAAATGGACGTATCGCTATTTCAATATCGATTTATCGTGACATAATAATTGATGTACGCGAGAAGTCTCGCATAAGGAGGAAAATAAATGTCGAATCGTTTCTGCTTAAATCCTGTGAGCTATCATGGCTATGGCGCGATTGAGAACATCGTTGCTGAAGTCAAGGCCCATGGCTGGAAGAAAGCTATGGTCGCCAGCGACCCAGGTCTTATCAAATTTGGTGTCACCAAGAATGTGACCGATCTTCTTGACAAGGCTGGCCTTGCTTATGAGATTTATAGCGATATTAAGCCAAATCCAACCATTGAAAACGTCAAAGATGGCGTCGAGTCTTTCAAAAAGATGGGGGCCGATTACATCATCGCCATCGGCGGTGGCTCTTCGATGGACACTTCCAAAGCCATCGGCATTATCATCAACAATCCTGAGTTCGCCGATGTTCGTAGCCTCGAAGGACTTTCTCCGACGAAGAATCCTTGCGTTCCTACGATCGCTGTTCCAACGACCGCTGGCACGGCTGCTGAGGTCACCATCAACTACGTTATCACTGACACTGAGAAACATCGCAAATTCGTCTGCGTTGACCCTCACGATATGCCTATCATCGCTGTTGTTGATCCCCTTATGATGGCGACTATGCCAAAGAGCCTTGTGGCTGCTACCGGCATGGATGCTTTGACGCACGCGATTGAGGGTTATATCACCAAAGGCGCTTGGGAACTTAGCGATATGTTCCATATCGAAGCCATCCGCATCATCTCTCACAATATCGAAGACTCTTATAAGGGCGGCAAGAAAGGCCGCGAAGAAATGGCTCTTGGCCAATATATTGCCGGTATGGGCTTTAGCAACGTTGGCTTAGGGCTTGTCCATGCGATGGCTCACCCTCTTAGCGCATTCTATGATACGCCGCACGGTGTCGCCTGCTCCATCCTTCTTCCAACCGTCATGGCCTATAATGCCCCAGCCACCGGCACCAAATATCGCGACATTGCGATTGCGATGGGTGTCGAAGGCGTCGAGAAGATGAGCCAAGAAGAATACCGCAAGGCTGCTGTTGATGCCGTAAAGGCCCTTAGCGTTGCCGTCGGTATCCCAGCAAATCTCAAGGAAATCGTCAAAGAGAAAGATCTTTCCTTCCTTGCCGATAGCGCTCTCGCGGATGCTTGCTTTGGCGGTAACCCTCGTCCTGCCACCAAAGAAGACGTCATTGCCATCTACAAGTCTCTCATGTAGTTCCTAAAGGTCCTTGGCTCTTCCAAAGAGCTAGGGATCTTTTTCTTTTGCTTATTTATCAAAGAACGTTCCTTCGTTGACTTTCTTCTTTTTAAAAGCCACCATTAGGGGCGAGAAAGTGAGATTAAATATGAAATATTTATTGGCTGTTGATATTGGCGCAACGAGTGCCCGCCATGTTTTGGGGCATCGCGATACGAAAACCGGGGAGATGGTCTTAGAAGAGATCTACCGTTTTAAAACCCCATTGGTTGAGCTTGGGGGCGGACATTGTTATTGGGACGTTCATAAGCTTTTCGAGGAGATTGTCATTGGTCTAAAAAAAGCCAAGGTAATCGGAAAGGTCCCATCTAAAATAGGCATCGATTCCTTCGGCGTCGACTATGCTCTTTTGGGAGAAAATGGCGAGCTTGTTGATAGAGTTATTTCCTATCGCGATGATCGAACGGTTGAAGCGAAGAAGAATTTCTTATCTCCGGAAATCCTTTTTGAGAAGACGGGAATTTACCCACACGCCTTTAATACGATCTATCAACTTTTCGACGATAAAGAAACGGGCCGCCTTCAGAAAGCCAAAGAGGCCATGATGCTCCCTTCTTACCTCGTTTACCTTTTAACGGGCATCAAACAAAACGAAATATCTATCCTCTCGACTTCCGGTTTGCTCGATAGTCGAACGAATAGCTTTGAACCTAGCCTTCTCCAAGAGCTTGGTTTAGATTCCTCTTTCTTCCCGAATCCGGTAGCTGGTGGAACCAAAATTGGGGGATTTTGCAAAGAAATCGAAGAGGAGGTCGGCTATAACGCCGATGTTTATTGTGTCTTAGAACATGATACGGCAAGCGCGTTTTATGGTTCGAAAACGCCTCAAGGATATGCTTATCTATCGAGCGGCACTTGGTCTTTGTTCGGGGCGATGCTTCATAAGCCGATTGTGACGAAAGAGGCTTTTCAAAAGAGCTTCTCCAATGAGCTTTCTCGACCAGGGGAAGTTCGCTTCTTATCGAACATTATGGGCATGTGGGTTGTCAATCGCCTCCTTCTGGAGATGCCTGAAGTCAAAAATGTCATTGAGGCAGTCAAACTTTCTGAAGCTTCGACATATATGGATTATTTCCCCATGGCCGATCAAAGACTCTTCAATCCCAAGAGCATGAAAGAAGCGGTTCTCACTCTTTTAAAAGAAAAGGACGCTCAGGAGATAAAGACTCCTGGGGATCTTTTCCGAAGCGTGTATCTCTCTTTGGCCTATTCTTATAAGGAGGCGCTTCTTGGCTTAGAAGAAATGACGGGGGAGAAATTCAAAGGAATATCGATTTTTGGTGGTGGCGTCCAAAACCGTTTCCTTGATAATCTTGTGAGCGAAATCGTTCTTCGGCCAGTGTATTTAGGCCCGAGTGAAGCGACTTCCTTAGGGAATCTTCTTTTGATGGAAGATAACGATTGATTTTTTGGAGAAACGATATGGAAATCAAAGGTTTTAGCAACATTCGGGCAATTTTGCCTCATGAAGTGAAGAATATATCCCTCACAGTCAAAGAAGGGAGAATTGCTTCTATTGATGTGCCAAAAAATGAAAAAAAAGATGCAAAAACCCTCTATTTGGCACCAGGTTTTATTGATGAGCATATTCATGGCGCTAACGGAAGCGATACGATGGATGCTTCTATCGACTCCCTTTCGAATATTGCGACTTCTTTGCCGCAAGAAGGCGTCACTTCTTTCTTGGCGACCACAATGACAATGCCAAAAGAGAACATCGAAAAAGCCCTTCTCAATATCAAGGAATACCGTTCCAAAGACAGAGAGGGCGCACGTGTTATCGGTTGCCATCTTGAAGGACCGTTTATTTCCCCTCTTCATCCTGGCGCCCAAGATCCTAAGGCTATTCTTAAACCGGACGTGGTGCTTTTCGAGAAATGGAACGCCCTTTCGGGAAATGCCATTCGGGAAGTGACGATTGCTTACGAAGAGGGTGGCAAAGAGATTTTGGATTATTGCGTGAAACACGGTATTACGTGTTCCCTTGGCCATAGCGATTGCAAAAGCGAGTTGGTTAAAGAAGCCGTTTGTGGCGGCCTTCATTCGATTACGCATTTGTTCAATGCTCAACGCGGTTTTAATCATCGTGAGCCTGGCATCGTGGGGGAAGCCTTCCTTATCGATGGTTTGAAAACGGAGCTTATCGCGGATTTGATTCACTCTTCGAAGGATGCCGTGTCTCTTGTTTTCAAAAACAAAAAGAAAGAGGATATCGTTCTCATCACCGATAGTACCGAAGGGAAATTCTTGAAACCGGGTTTTTATGAGCTTGGCGGACAAAAAGTCAAGATCTTTGATGGGGTTGCTCGATTGATGAACGATACCATCGCCGGTTCTATCTTATCTTTGAACAAAGCCCTTTTGAATATCCGTCCTCTGGCGAAGGGCTATAGTCTTTCTGAGCTCATCGATCTTGTTTCTTTGAATCCGGCGAAGAATTTAGGAATCGAGAAGGATTTTGGAAGCGTCGAGGTTGGAAAGATGGCCGATTTTGTTCTCCTTGATGACGATTTCCAAGTTTATATGACGATTGTCGGAGGGAAGGTTTGCTACATCAAAGAAGGTTTTTCTCTTTGATTTTTCCTTTTCTTTTTATGGGACCCCTTTGGAGACGCCCTTTTTCCAAAAGGTGAATATCGAAATGGAACTCTCTTCGTGCTAATCTAATACATATGCTTTCCTATCTTGACAATCTAAGCACTTTCTCAAGCGTTATCGTGAGCCGCGGGCGAAGCTATTTTCGTTCAGGGATGGTTCTTTCCCTCTCTCATAGTGGCAATCAGGTGAACGCCATTGTGGAAGGAAGTGGACGAAACGAATATCAAGTCCATCTTACTTTCGCCAAAGATGGCTATACCCTTTTAAGAAGCGATTGTTCATGCCCATATTTCGATGACTGCAAGCATGTTGTCGCTGTTTTGTATGCTCTTGAGGAGGAGAGACTTCATGGGGGAGGGGATATTTCTCATCCGCTTTCTAAAGAATCCTTCCTAAGGGGATTAAAAGGATGGTCGAGAAAGACTTCGAGCAACTGCCGTTATGATTTTTTCATTCGAGAACTTCTCTCTCTCATGAAAAATCCTGATATTCACGTTAAAGAAGAAGATGTCGTTTCCACTTTTGCTGAAATTGAATACGGGTTGTATCTACGCTCCATGAAAAGCAGGGACGTTTATTCCCTTGCTCTCCTTTCGTTTCTCGATCTTCTTCCACAAGCAAAATTAAGCGAAGACTCATTCGTTTCAATGTCTTTTGCCTACGTCGAAAAGGAGAAGCTTCCCATCAAGAATCTTCTTTTCTCTCTCTTTTTGTCGAATGCCTCTTTCTCAAGTGCTGGCGTTTCCTACTTTCTCGATGTCTATAAGGCGAATCAATCCCAAGCGAAAAGACTCCTTAACAACCTTAACGCTCCTTTGAAAGATAATATTGTTTGGGATGTCCAATTTTTAAAAATCGTTGCTGTTCTTCGCCCTTATCTCCTAGACGATGCTCATTTAAAACTATTATTTTCCGATTCCGATATTTGGGAAGACAAGAATCTTCTCCTAAGCCTTCTTAATGTCTTTTCTCGTTCTTCCAATCGACCTCCTTTCTTTTATTCTCTCTTAGAGAAAGCGCTTCCTTTGTTAAAGGAGGGAGAGATAGTCTCTCTTTTCCAATCCCTTTTCGCTATGGGCATCAACCTCGATGATGCTTTCTTCCTTCTTTTGCATCTTCCGAAAGAAGTTTTGGCTCTAGGCTTTTCAAAAGTGTCCCTTATCAAATATCATCCAATCCATTCCACGGTGGCCTTTTTTTGCTATCCCGCTTTCGGGGAATATTCCTTAAAAGACCTTCATCCTTATCATTTATGGCGAATTCGAAGCGTTTTAAGCGACGCTCAAAAAGAAACTGTTTTACAGGCATCTTCTCTTTTTCTTGAGAAGAAAAGATTTGCGAGCCACGATCTCGACGTCTATGGCGCTTTCTATTGGCTGGCTGATTTCAAAGTTATGAATGCGCTTGCTTTAATGAAAGAAAAACGATTTGAGAACTTTTTCTATCCCAATAGCATTGCTGGGAATGCGCTTCGCCTTTATTTGGAGAGTTCTCTTCTAACGGAAGGAGAACGCTCTTTCATTCTTTATAAGGGGGATCCTTATGTTTCTCTATAAGAACCTCCCTCTTTTGTTGCCTAAAGTCCAAGCGCTTCTTTCTGAAAGCGAAGTGACGAGAAGCGTTTTTAAGAAACTTCAAGAAGGCCTATATCAAGTTGCGATTCGCTACGAACGGAAGAAGGAATGGATTTCCTATGAAGCTTTTGACGTCAAGGACGGCATTCTTTCGAATTTCCCCTATTTCGCGATTGCGGTGGATTCTTCTGGCAAAGTCTATTCGCTTTCGGAAAATGGAAGCATCTATCTTTCCTATCAGGAAGAAGCTCTTTTTTGCTTCGCTCTTCTTTTAGACAAAAAGCTAAGCGAAGAAGGGGAAGAAAAAATACGTTCTTTTTACGCTCTTATCCTCCCTGACATTTCGCCTTTGCTTAATCTCAATGAAAAGGAAAGAAAAGAAAGACGTGAGATTCGCGAAGACTTTTTGAATTTTATGCAACTTCGAGAAGCTCCCGTCCGAGAAAAGGAAGAGTATGTTCCTTTAAATCTTCTCGAATTATCCATCTCCCTTCATAATGATTCTGATACCCCTGTTTTGACTTTTGAGATTTATGATGGGGAGAAGAGGCTTTTTTCGCCTCGGTCGTTGACCGCTTTCTTTACGAGCCTAAGCGAGCAATCGCTTTATAGTGTTGGCAAAAAAGATATCCGACTTAGCTATTCCCTTTTCTCGGAAAAGAATAGGAACGTCCTTACTTTCCTTTCGAACGCTTTCTATTCCTCGGCCGATCGTTATTACTCCTATCGCGGCAATGAGATTCCCCTCTCCATCTCCTCTCTGAATCGTTTTTTGGGCCTTTACGCAGGGGAAAATATCTCTTTCCAAGGCCAAAGTTACTACATTTCTAGCGATATCCAAGAAGCGAAAGTGGTGCTTCAAGAGAATGGGAACGTTCTTCTTTCGCCAAGCATAAAAGCGTTAGAAGGCATGATGTTCTATCTAGAGGGGTCGCATCTCCTTTTGTTGAATTCGAATAGCGGCATTTTGGAAAGATTCTATTTCCAAAATTCAAAACTCGGTAAACTCTATTCCTATTTTTTAAGGAATCCGAAAGCGTCTACCAAACTTTTAGGCGATCTTCTTTTGCCTTATGTCCAAGGGGCGGATGTTGAGGATGGCTCTAATAGCCTCAAGATCAACTTCTATGTCGATATCAATGACAAAGGGGAGCTTTTATTTCATACCGAGTATTTGGTTTTCGATGAAGTGAAAGGCTACGTCGAATTAAAAGACAATGTCTATTACGCTTCTCGAATCAATAGATTCAAGAAAGAGCTGGAGCTTTTGGAAATACCGGAAGAAGGAACGCTGAAAGACGAAGGGAAGATCCTTTCTTTCCTAAAGCGGGACCTTTCTTCTTTGAAAAAGACTTGCCGCCTTCTTCTTTCCGAACGCCTTGGAAGGACGCACGTTTCGCATGTCGGCAACTTCGATATCCATCTTGAAAGAAACGTTGATTGGCTTTCGGTGAAAGTGAAAAGCAAAGAGTTTAGCGAAGAGGAATTATCCAAAATCCTTAAAGCGTATCGCGCTAAAAAGAAATTCATTCTTCTTCGCGACAAGGCGATTCTTCTTGACGAGAAGGAAGTCGACGAGCTCTCTCGTTTAGCCAAAAACTTGCATCTTGACGATCGCTTCATCAATGATGACATTCCTCTTTACGAAGCCTTCAATCTAAATAGCCTCGAAGAGGGCAATCATGTAACCTATGGCGACTTCGTTAAGAAATTCGTGGATGACATCCTTTCCTTCGACCAAAGGAAAATTGCCTTGTCCGAAAATTTGGGAAACGTGCTTCGCCCCTATCAGCTTCATGCGGTGAAGTGGCTGGACGCTTTATACGAGAATAAGATGGGTGGCATTTTAGCCGATGATATGGGATTAGGGAAAACCCTTGAAACGATCGCTTTCTTATCTTTGCCAAAAAAGACAAAGAAACCTTCTCTTATCATCGTCCCCAAAAGCGTTCTCTATAACTGGAAAGACGAAATTAAAAGATTCGCGCCTGCCCTCCGAGTTTCTTTGCTTGATGGTTCCAAAGAGGAAAGACTTGCTCTTATCAACGAAATGAAGGATGGGAAAGAAGGGATCTACGTCACTTCCTATGATTCCCTTCGAAATGATAGCAGTCTTTACGAGGGCGCTCTTTTTGATACCATCGTCTGCGATGAAGCCCAAACAATCAAAAATGCCCTTGCTTTGAAATCCAAAGCCATCAAGCGCCTTAAAGGGTCTTTTCGGTTAGCTCTAACAGGAACGCCGATTGAAAATTCGATGGCTGATTTGTGGGCTATTTTTGATTTTTTGATGCCTGGGTATCTAAGAACGCTTCCTATTTTCAAGACCACTTACGTGATGGCTGGCAATCAAGAAGAAGCGCGACGCGTGCTCTCTAAAAAAGTGCAACCCTTCTTGCTCCGAAGAACCAAGGACGAGGTTCTTAAGGAACTTCCTCCCAAGACCGTTGAACGGATTAGCATACCGATGGACCCAGAAAGCGAGTCTTTCTATTTAGCGACCCTCCAAGAGGCTAGAGCCAAACAAAAAGAGATGTCTCGCCGATCAGAGAAAGGATCTTCAGGTCGCTATAGCTCGTCCTTTAGCATGCTCCCTATTTTGACAAAACTGCGTGAAATATGCGTCGATCCTGGCGCTTTCTTTGATGGGTTTATGACTCCGAGCGCCAAATTAAGCCATGCGATTAATTTGACAAAAGATGGGGTTTTAGGTGGCCATAAGATTCTTGTCTTTAGCGCGTTTACGAAAGTGCTCGCCCATTTCTCCTCACTTCTTTTGGAGGAAGGCATTGCCTCCTTTACGATCGAAGGCGATGTTGATTCCAAAAAACGGATTGCTTTGGCCAATAAGTTCAATAATGAAAACGAAACGAAAGTTATGCTTGTTTCCTTGAAAGCGGGCGGAACCGGGCTTAATCTTCAAGGCGCCGACATTGTCATCCATTTGGATCCATGGTGGAATTTTGCTGCCGAAGAACAAGCGACGGACAGAGCTTATCGGTTAGGTCAAAAAAGGCCAGTGACGGTTTATAAACTCTATTGCCGAAAATCCATCGAAGAAAAGGTTTTGGAACTTCAGGATTCTAAGAAGGAGCTTTATGATTCTTTAATCCACGCTTCCAATTCCTTTTTGGCTACTCTTTCCAAAGAGGATTTGGATTTCTTGCTCAATTAATTTATGACGTTTGTCTAAAATGTAGACAGAGCATTAGACTTGTCGAATTCTTTTTTGTTTCTTAGCTCTATACTATTTGCATTCGTTGGAGGAAACGTCCATGGCTTTAGAAAAAGAAACAGTCGAAGTCGAGGTTGTCGACAAAAAGGGATCCCAAAAGAAAGAATCTTCTTTCAAGAAGTTTTTTGAGAAAGCGAAGAAGACGATCAACAGCAATATATTGGAAGACAAAATCAAAAGCGCTTATCGTACCTCTCACCAAGAATTCGACTATTATTCGTTTGGAGATAATTCTCTTTTTAATGGCGCTAGCGTATATGGTGAGCTAAAAGACGATGTTTTGACTTATTTCGGAGAAGCCTCCATTTCTCCTTGGAGCGTCGTTTTAGACGCCCAAAGCGAAAAAGCCTATTATGCAACGAATGAAGTAACGCCGGTCATGCTTCAAGTAGAGGTTGATGGGAAGACTTACGAAAGAGTGGGTAGGTCCATCCGTCTTGACCCGAACGTCTCAGAAGTGAAAGTCATCAAGGCTGAGAATCATTACTATCTCTATAAAGGGGATGAAAAATAAAGAAAAACGGCCTTTCTTCGTATAAAATAAGCACATGAGGTTATTCAAAAGCCTTGTCAGATTTTTTTCGATATTCACTGTTTTGCTCGGCGTTCTTTTGACGTTTTGCTACATCTCTAGGGAAATGGATTTAGTCATTCAACGTTACTCCATCAAAAGCGAGAAGCTTTCACGAGGGTTCTCGTATCACGCCTTGGTCCTAAGCGATTACCATAATCATGGTTTGGAATATCGGAACGAGTCGCTTTTGGATGCTATTGAATCAGAAAATCCCGACTCTTTGTTTCTTCTTGGGGATATGGTGGATAGCCATACGGACTCTCAAGATCTCATGGTCCTAGATTCTTTGGCTTCTTTTATTGAGGAGAAAGGATATCCTGCCTATTTTGTAAGCGGAAATCATGAAGAGGATGCGAAAAACGAGATTCGCGACGCTTCCTACGATATCTATCGGAAACGGCATATAACAATTTTGAATGAGAACAATCAACACGCAACATTAAGGGAAAACAATGGGGTTTCGCTTAATGTTTTTGGATTTCGCGATCCTGGATATTGGGATAAAGACAAAACGGGTTTGTTGGTGGGAAGCGCTATAAACGAACAAGCGAAGACGATGAATCTCAACCTAAAAGACTTCAATGTGCTTTTGTCGCATAAGCCCTCTTACTTTGAAGTGGCGAAAGAAAAAGGCTTCGATTTGACTCTTTCTGGGCACACGCATGCTGGGCAAGTCGATTTATGGGGTTATCCCCTTTTGTCGCTTCCTTGGACCAAGTACAAAAAAGGAAGCTACATTGAAGATGGCAAGGAACTTATCATTTCCAATGGCTTGGGGGTTAGCTATGATCTGCCTTTTCGTTTCCATTGTCCTTTTACTCTTGTGTCTGTGACTATCCTTGGCGCAAGATGAAAAGGGCTCGTTCTCTTTCGCTTCCTTTGGTAAAATAGACTTTGTCTATTTCAGCATTAATGGCAAAAAAAGAGAAAAACGAAAACATGAACCTCGACGGTTCAAAGAAGAAAAAGAAGAGTAGAAGCTCTTTGATTATGTTCATTTTGGTGCTCGCCTTGACGGTGGGTTCTTTGGTGTTCTCATTTTATGGCGCGGGTGACGGCGATGTCGCTTATGGCTTTAATACCGTCTATAACGCTCTTTTGAATAGCAACCCTTTTTATCTTCTTATCATGGCTTCTGTCTTTTTTCTTTCCTATATCTTGGATGGTTTGGTCATTCAGATTTTCTGCCGTCTTTATACGCGCCATTATCATTTGCATCAAGGGGTAGCCAACGCCCTGATTGGAACTTTTTACAACAACGTCACTCCAAGTGCTTCTGGCGGCCAATTCATGCAAGTCTATACCCTTAAAAAACAAGGAGTGGAAGTCAGCAATGCCGCCAGCATCATGGTCATGTGGTTCATCCTTTATCAAATCGCGCTTATCGCTTTCGATATTTTGGCGATTTGTTTTGAATGGAAAACGATTATGTCCATCAAATCCTTCCAAATTCCGAATTTCTCGCTCTTTGGATGGAATGGCGAGATTCCCATGCTTCCTCTCATTATCGTTGGTTTTGTGCTAAACGTTTCGATTATCGCTTTGCTCTTGCTTATGTCCTATTCCCATCGTTTTCATAATTTCATCATGCATTATTTTGTCGGTTTCCTGGGGAAAATTCATATTTTGAAAGATCCGGACAAAACAAGAGAAAACCTTCGCGTTCGCATTGAGAACTTTAAAGTGGAACTCCGTCGTCTACAGGCGAATATTCCAGTAACGATTTTGATTTTCGTCCTCTTTATGCTGATTCTTTTTTGCCGTTTTTCGATTCCTTATTTCGCTGGCATGGCTCTTAATGCCTATGGGGCCAACGAAGGCTTTTCCTTATTACGCATGTTTGACGCTTGCTTCCGAAGCGCTTTCCACCAAATGGTGACTGGTCTTGTCCCTATTCCTGGTGCAGCGGGCGTTTCAGAACTTTTTTATGCTGCTATGTTCAATGATTTTTTCGTTGAAACGTATGGGGTTGGACCTAATGGTCTTACGATGGTTAGAAGCGCGAGCGCGAATATGATGACCTCTCAGATTTTGTGGCGTTTCACGACATTCTATTTGATGCTATTGATTTCCGGCTTAGTGGCTTCTTTATACCATTCGAAACCGCGGGAGACTTTCCGTTATGCCACAAGACAGACCTATATCGATATGCAACTGGCCTCCGTGGAGACAGACAAGATGAATTTCGATACTTTGTATGAGACGAAACAACTTTCCCGAAAATCCATCGAAAGACGGGTGACGCAGTCGACGAAGTCTTGGGGACTATTGACGGGCGATGATTATGTTGGCATTCGCTTTTCTAAGAACGCCCTCTTGCCATCGGCATCAAAATCGAAAATGAAAACGAAAAAGAACAGCAATCTTTTGGATTAGTAACGATGAGAGTGGTTATTTTTACGGATACATATCCCCCTGAGATCAATGGGGTGGCGACCTCTTGCTTCAATTTGACTCGTACCTTGAAAGAGCACGGCGAAGAAGTGCTTGTTGTCACGACGAATATCTATGGGAACGAGCTTTCCAAAAAAGGAGATGTTATCCGCATTCCCGGAATTGAATTGAAATGGCTTTATAACTACCGTTTGGCTTATTTTTACAATAAAGGCGCCGCAAAGCTTATCGAGGACTTTAAACCGGATGTCTTTCATATCCAAGCGGATTGGGGCGTTGGTCAATTCGGAAGCATCATGGCCGCTCGCATGAAGATGCCCACCGTTTACACTTTTCATAGCGACCTTGAGGATTATACCTATTACGTTACCCATGGCCATTTCGATAGAGCGGCTCGCGGCATTATTCGTGGATATGTCCGCTATACCGCCCATCGCATCGATGAATTTATTACGCCAAGCTCAAAAACCAAAGAATACATGCGTTCCATAGGGGTCGATGGTTATATAAACGTCATTCCTACGGGTATTGATTTCGGTGCATTTAGTGATGATCTGGTGGATGAGAAGAGGCTTTCGGAAATTCGAAAAGAGTTTCAAATTGATCAAGATGCTTATGTCATCCTTTCCTTAGGAAGAGTCGCCAAAGAGAAAAGCATCGACCTTTGCTTAAAAGGGTATGCGAAATTTTTGCGGAACAAGCCTTCGAAAAAGACCCTATTTGTTATTGTGGGGGGAGGACCGGCGTTAGAAGAGCTTAAAGATTTGTCGAAAAAATTGGAAATCGATGATCACGTTCGTTTTTTAGGGCCGGTGCCACCTAAAAACGTTCCTCTTTATTATCATCTTGGAGATCTTTTCGTGAGCGCTTCTATTACCGAGACCCAAGGACTTACATTTATGGAATCGATGGCCGCAGGCGTCCCTCTTCTTGCGCGATACGACGATTCTCTCTTGGGGACGATTCATGATATGGAAAATGGTTTCTTTTTTATCGACGAGAACGATTTCGCTTCGAAAGTGAATTACATCATGTCTCTAACCAAGGAAAAACGCGCTTCCATCATCGCGAAAGCGAAAGAAGGCCTTGGGCCTTATAGCTTAGAGAAATTTTACGAGAATATCATGGAGGTTTATCGGCGTGCCATACGGAAAAACTGGTAAGAGACTTCATAAGATTGATATCCTTCGGAATGGCAAAATACGCCTTTCTTTCTCAGGAAAGGAACTCGTCGTTTCTAAGGACACATTCACCAATCACTTTCTCTATGAAGGCAAGGACGTCTCGGCGCAAGAGATTTTTCAAATGGAGAAAGAAAACTCCATGGACGATCTTTTTCGTTATGGCAAGAGATTGGCTTTGAGGGGTGCTTATTCCTCTTTCGAAATGAAAGAAAAACTTTTTGCCAAAAACCAAAAAAACGCCGCAAAAGTCCTTTTAAATTTAATAAACGAAGGGTTTATCGATGATAAAAGACTTGCCCATGATATCTTTGAGACAAAACTCCTGCGTGGCTATGGCGAAGAAAGAATTAAACGTGAACTCCTTTTGGAAAAACACATTGATGTTGGGATCGTGAATTCCCTAGACGCTAAAAAGCTCGATAAAAAAGAAGCCCGAGATCTTATCCCCCTCTACGAAAAGAAATATGCATCGTGCTCGAATAAAGAACGCAGGGAAAAGATCAAGCTCTCGCTTCTAAGAAGGGGTTTTTCCGAAAAAGACATTGATGCCGCTCTTTCGGAACTATCTCCTATTCCAAATTCTTTGGAAACGAAAAACGCCATATGCGAAGCCGGCGTATTCTATAGAAGGTATCAAAGGAAGTATAATGGTAAGGAGCTTTATTATCATCTCGAGATGGCTCTTTTAAGAAAAGGATACGACAAGAGGGCGATACAAAAAGCATTGGAGGAAATAAAAGATGGATCTCATTAAGGATTTGATGGATGGAAGTCAGGTATTTTCGCAATATCTCGTCTCATCTTGCAATAAATGCGTCAATACCAAAGGAAAGAATTATCTCAATCTTACCTTGCAAGATAGGACAGGGGAGATACCGGCGAAAAAGTGGGATGTCTATCCTGATGACGTGGCTATTTTCACTCCTGGCAACATCGTAAGCGTTCAAGGCGAAGTGCTTTCTTATAATGGCGCGCTTCAAATGAAAATCATCAATGGCGAGCAAGTAGATCGCTCTGACATGGACGTTTCTCGTTTTGTGCCCGATGCACCGGTTTCTTTAGAGGAGCTCAAGAAGAAACTCGTTACTTATATCGAATCGATTGAGAATGAAGATATCAAGAAAATAACGAAATATCTCATCGAGAAATTCAAAACTCGTTATTTCGATTATCCAGCCGCGACAAGAAACCACCATAATTACCTTCATGGGCTCTTGTTCCATAGCCTTTCGATGGCTGATGATGCGAATGCATTAACAAAGCTATATCCCATGCTTGATCGCGATATTCTAATCGCTGGCGCCTTGCTCCATGACATTGGCAAAACAATCGAGATGAGCGGTCCTGTTGCTACCACTTATACCACAGAAGGGAAGCTTCTTGGCCACATTTCGATAATGCAAGCGGAAATTCGCATGGCTGCCAAAGAACTCGGCATGATGAATGATAACGATGAGGAAAGCGAAATCCCGATGCTTTTGGAACACATGGTTTTGTCACATCATGGGCAACCTGATTATGGTTCGCCTGTCTATCCTATGACCTTAGAAGCGTACGCTTTATCAATGATTGATGATTTCGACGCCAAAATGGTGATGATTAGCAAAGCCTTGGAAAATATCGCTCCTGGCGATTTTACACCTCGTATCTTTTCCTTGAACGACACTCCTCTTTATTCTCCTAAATACAAAAAGAAGAAGTGACCAACGCACTTCTTCTTTAAGTCCTTATAGAGCTTATTTCTTAATGAGCTCTTTTTTAATGGATTCGGCGAGGATAGGGAGATTCATGTCCTTTGAATCGTGGGAGGCCATCGTAATTTGAAAGCCGCCTTCCCCTCCGACGTAACGAGGAATTACATGGACATGGAAATGGGGGACGCTTTGTCCGGCGCATTCGCCGGAATTGGTCAATATATTAACGCCTTTGGCGCCGAGAACGGCTATTTCCGCTTGTCCGATTCTTTGCGCGACGTCGTAGACTTTGTGCATTAGATCCTTTGGCGTGCTAAGGAAATCTTGATAATGCTTTTTGGGCATCACCAAAGTGTGACCTCTCGTGGCTTGAGAAATGTCAAGAATGGCCAGGACCTCATCGTCTTCGTAGACTTTTTCGCTGGGGATTTCGCCGTCGATTATTTTGCAAAATATATCTTTCATACGTTCTTTCCTTTCGCAGGTATTATAGTCTTTTTCTTTTTGGAAATAAAAAAGACCAGTCATTGGAGACTGGCCTTAGGATACCTTTCTTTAATCGAAGAGATCAGGGAAGGTCGTCTTAAAGTAGTCTAGCACGTACTCATCGTGGTAGATGATAGACATCTTTTCGACGTAGTAGGATTTGGCCGCTTTGACCCAAGTGTCGCTAGAAGCAAGGCTATAAGCGATCTTATGGGCAATACGGTAGGCTTTGTCGAGTCCATAGAAATCATCCTTGGTTTCATCGAGACGACTGCTCTTAACGGCTTCTTTGACTTCGACGATAACGAAGTTCGTGCCGTCTTTAACGATATAAGGATGGGTATCGGTGGTAAGAGGATCTTTTGGAATGAGGTAGTAATGGCCACCTTCATTCTTCACGTAATCGTATTTTGAATTGTCGTTGGAGACGAGTTGGTTGGCAACTTGCGTCTTGAAGATACGGTTACGGAGATTCTCGGGAAGGCTGCTTAAGCCGCCTGGAGTGTACCATCCATTCGTCGTTTCGTTTTTCGCGAAGAGTTCACGGCGTTGGATTTCGAAACCGGTCGTCGCGCTATAAGTGCCATTTGAGGTGAAGCTGTTCCATTGGGTTTCGAAGTTCGGATCATAACGAGAAGAAGAACTTTGGATGACTTTGAATTTCTCGCAAATATCGCCAAATTGCGACTCGAGATAATACTTATAGTCATTGGTGCCATCGCCATCGATATCGATTTCGCTTAAAGTCCAGTTCGCTCTATCGTAAATTTGCTTCGCGATTTGGCCTTCTTCGTTCGAAGTATCATAAAGCGTTTGATCGACGCCTTTGTAGAGTCGATCGAGGAAGGTAAGACTGTATTTGTCCGCTTTCGAAACGTTATTCGAATCAGCCTTGATGATGACGCTGTCGTAGGCGTTCAATAAACGGCTGACATTGTTGTTATCGCCAGCTGGCAAGGTGATATAGTCCACTTTTCGAGCGGCTACGTTTTTAATCGTGCTCGCGTAGTTCTCATCAATCAAATATTGAGCGGTGAGTTCTTTGCGATAGATATCCGGTAAAACGTTGATCTCGATATATTCACTATAGACCGTGAAAATGTTCCGGAAGAACTTTTGAAGCAATGTGTCGTTAATGGCATCTTCTTCGGAAAGCCTATAAGAGCCATCGACAAGAACGCCTTCAGACTTGTAAGGGAGTTCCTCTCCTAGCTTCGAAGGAAGGTGATAATAATTCTTAATTTGAGCCTTATAGAATTTTTCCTCGATGAACTCATTGCGTTCTTGATAGGTGCTATCTTTCACATACCCAAAGAAGACTTCGTTGATGCGGTAGAGGACTTCGTTATAAAAGGAAATCACGCGTGCACGCGAGGCTTCTTTGTTAAGTTCTCCGTTCTCCTTCACTTGATAAGTGGAGTAAGTATTCACGAAAGCGTCAAGTTTGGCATCATCGTGACTGGTAGCAACTGCTTTTAAGCCGTTCTCACCAAAGAAAGGGCCAAAAACACTTTGAGAATAGATATAAAGAACATTGTTAAGGATCTTTTCGCTATTCGTGTCGCCGCTGGTGACAAGAGCTTCGTAAATCTGCTTTTCAGTGTTGTTGTAGATCGTCTCAGCTTCACTTCCAAAATCGAGAATGGGGTTATTAGTCGGAAGGTTTGCCTCGACCTTGTCGCAGCCCGCTAAGAGCAAGGCGCTTGACATGAGGCCAAGAGCAAGGACGTTTTTCATCTTATTTTTTGACATAGTAGCAAGCGCCTCCCACGTTGAATAAGGAAGAATAGGCGGAACTCGAATTATTGGCATTGCCATAGGCAACCGCGCAAAGTTCCGTCAAAAGCGTGCCTTTGATGGTTCCCGCGCCATATTCTCTCGCCTCGTTTTGAGCGGCGATTTGTTCAGCGTATTCCTTCCAATTGTTCTTCCAAGTATTCCATAGATCATCTTGCGTGCTTTGACGCTTGGTGACACTGTAATTTTTGACGTTCTTCTCAAGATTGCTGTCGGTGAATGTGACAGCGCCATTTTCGAAGAGACGTTGGAATTCATAGGTATTGAGATCGCTCAAGTAGCTGGTGATAGCCGTTTCGACTTTGCTACGACGATCGGAGAATTCGTTTTGGGAATTCTTGTTGTAGTTGATGTAGGTGGTGAGATCCTTCTTGTCTTCCCCATAGGTTGGATATTTCGAGGTCTTATCGCCTTTGGTCGTGCTAGGAACGTAGTCACTATAATAGTCGTTTAGAGAAGCACTATTAACCTTATATGTTCCATCGGCATTTTTGATTTCATCTTCGGTGTAGTTGACGTATTGATTGGTTCTTTCGTCATACTTATAGCCATACTCATTCAAAGCGCTTCTTGCAACGGTGATGAAGTGAATGCCTTGATAACTGCTTCCACTTCCGGCACGAACAGCCAAAACGATGTTCCCTTCGCTGTCGGTGAGGACGTTTTTAGCGTTTTTATCGGTTTCTTCGCTGTTGATACCTGTGACGACATTTGTGGTATCTATAGAGAAACCAGGGAGGTCACCAAACTGTTTGCTATAGACGCCATTGGCGGTCGCGATTTCATTATCGACTTGACCCGCTTCGTCCGCGCCTTTGTTTTTATAGCAGGCATTTAGATTTTCGAGGGCCTTTTTCGAAGCGGCTTTGGTGTTATCGTCAAGCCAGGTGTAGCGGAATTCTGCATCGGTTGGAATAGCAGTGGTTACACCGGCTTTTGGAGTCGCGTTCGTTGGGATGGCATTCGGAGTGATAACACAAACATTGTGCTTGTTGAAATATTTGTTGTAGATGACGTTTCTGGGATAGAAGGTCTCTTGCGAATCGCTCCAGACTGGGGTTTGGGTATCGTCCGCAGTGGTCTTAGCGGTGTCTTTTAAAGCGAGAGCGGCGCCCATTGGGATTTGCCCGACGCCTTCCGCTTCGAAGAAGTTATAGACGCTTACTTCTTGGCCATCGCTTTCGACGATGGTTTGATTGGTGTCAATAACCTCATCGTCTGAGCTTTCTGGGTTGTGGTCGGCATTCTGAGTGAGGCCTGGCATAAGGCGATAAGCCTCTTCCTTCGAGCTTTCGCGCTTGCTATAAAGCGATTCAAAAGCATAAGTGCCAAGTTGGAACTCATGGACGAGGGCGCTATCGCTTCCGACAACGTTCTTATTCATGATTCCGTATTCACCATAGACGGTGTTGGAAGAGTCATCGCTATAGCTTAAAGCGATCGATCCGAAGTTGTGGCGATTTTCGGCACCCGTGCTCTCTAAAATGCCTGTACTGGCATTAAATTGAGCGCCGGCAAGTTCCAGAATGACGTTGGCGACCTTCGTCGCTTCGCCTGATTCGTTAACGCCTGTGCTATCGCCGATCTTGTCTTGCGTATAAGACTTATCGGCGGCGCTTGCGAGCTTCACGAGAATGTGGCGGATGTGATATGGCATTTGACCTTTGAGCCAGCCATCGTTTCCGATGCCCCAATCTTCGCTTCCTTCAAAAGAAGTCTTCTTTTCGCCGTTTTGCATGTAATAGCCATCGCGCATAGCTTCATAGCCGTTGATGCTATTGTCGCCTGTCCCGAAGTTTTGGGTCATTTGGCTATTGAAATCTTTTTTCTCGGCTTCGTAGAGCTTCTTTTCGAAAAGCTCGTCGATGTTATTGACATTCTCGCTATCGAAAAGCTTCTCTAACTCTTCTTCGTAGGTGGTGCTGTTGCTATTGGCGTTATTCTTGGCCGTTAGCTTAACGCTCATGACGTCGGATGTAGCGGTAGCGCGAAGGTTACGCATCTTCGCCCCTCTATCACCAACGTGATTCTTTTCGTAAGTTTCGTAATAGTGTCGAACAAGAACTTCGAAAATCTTGTCAAACTGGGAGCTAAGAGAGCTGCCGCTTTCTTGGTAGTTCTTTAGCAAATCCTGGGCGGTGTAACTGGTGCGGGCGCCGGTGGCGTCGGTATAGGTCATGATGACCCCGCTATCGCTTTCCGTGACTCGGTCGCAAGCCGTTAAAGCAGCGACAGAGGCGGCGATTGCTACAAGCCCGAGAGCACATTTTTTCACTTTCTTCATAAGTGTGGACTCGTTCCTCCTTGCACTAACAATGCCACATTAGTCTATTCTCTAAAGAGAATGGGTGCAAGAAAGAATTTCCTTGGACTCTATCCCCTCTTCTTATCATCTTCGTTGCGAAGGCCTTCGCCCTAAACTAGAATAATGTGGCTTTGGAGTGACTTATGGCGAATCTTATTATTGAAAATCTATGCGTATCAGTTAAGGGAACACCGATTCTTAAAGGGGTGAACCTTGCTGTTAAACAAGGTGAAACTTTGGCGCTTTTAGGTCCGAATGGACATGGCAAGTCCACCCTTTTGGCCGCGATTATGGGCAATCCAAATTTCGAGGTTACGGGAGGCAACATCACTTTGGATGGCAAAGACGTCTTTTCGATGTCTGTTGACGAACGTTCTAAAGCAGGCCTTTTTTTAGCGATGCAATATCCGGCTGAGATTCCAGGCTTAAATAGCGCCGAATTCTATAAAGCGGCGATGAACGCAAGAAGAGAGAAGCCATTAGGCGTTTTTGAATTCTACCGGATTCTTGAGAAAGCCTACCAGGAGCTTGAAATTCCTTTCGAGATGAGTAAACGCAATCTTAATGAGGGTTTTAGCGGTGGAGAAAAAAAGCGGAATGAGATTCTTCAAATGCGCCTTCTTTCTCCAAAGATCGCAATGCTCGATGAAATCGATAGCGGTCTTGACGTCGATGCGATGAACATCGTTGCCAAGGCTATCGAAGAAGAGCAAAAGAAAGGGACCGGTTTCCTGGTTATTAGCCACTATGCGCGCCTATACCACATGATCCATCCTTCTCGTGCCGCCGTCTTGGTAAATGGGAGAATTGTCTTGGAAGGCGGACCTGAAATTATTGAAAGAATCGACAAAGAAGGCTATGAATGGCTGAAGAAGGACTATGGCATTCGCTTGGAAAAGGAAGAGGAGAAATCTTTCGCTGGCGTTTCCATCGGTGCTTGTGCGACGAAGGTGGCGGTTCATGATGGAAAATAAATCGAGACAATGCCTTGTCGATACTCTCCCTTCCGATTTGCATTTGCTTGTCAAAGAAGGGGAAGAATGTTATTTGTCCCTAGTGAGTCTCTCCCAAGCGCAAAACGCTGAAATTGTCGTCGATGTCCAAAAAAACGCTCGTTTTGTTGGTGCTTTTGCCGATTTTTGTGATTTCGACGTTCATTTCAAAATTACCATAAATCTTTTATCCGAGGGCGCGAGTTCGGAATGGCATTTGGCGAGCCTAAGCTCGAAAAAAGAAAGCAAGATCTATGAGGCAAACATCAATCATCTTGCTCGCCATACGACGGCTGTTGTCTCTAGTTATGGCATCGCTCGAGAAGAGAGCTTTCTGAAGCTTTCCGGCACATCTTTCATTCAAAAAGGTTCGAAGGAATCAAATACCCGCCAAGAAGCAAAGATCATCGTTTTCGACCCTCATTCGGACGGTCTTGCCTCTCCCGCTTTGCGAATCGATGAGAATGATGTTTCGGCTTCTCACGCCGCGGTTGTTGGAAGACTCAATGAACAACATCTTTTCTATCTCGAATCCCGAGGCATCGATTTGCTTTTGGCGAAACGTTTGATCGCCTTAGGATACCTCAAACCCATTGAACGCTATTTCGATGATGAAAAACTCCGAGAAAAACTCGATAACCAAATTGAAAGGAGGTTCTAATATGTTCGATCCTTTCTTTATCCGAAAAGATTTTCCGATGCTTCGAAACAACATTGAAATGCAAGGGAAAAAGCTTGTTTGGCTTGATAATGCGTCGACTACCTTCAAACCCGATTGCGTATTGGATGCGGTGAAGGAATATTACACTTCGATGACTGCCAATTCCCATCGAGGGGATTACGATCTTTGCTTTTTTGTCGATAAGAAAATCGCAGAAGTTCGCGCAAAAGTGGCTTCTTTTTTGAATGCCAATGAAAATGAGATTGTTTTTACTTCGGGCGCGACGATGGGATTGAACCTCGTGGCATTCGGCTATGGCGTCAAATTTTTAAAAGAGGGCGATGAGATTCTTCTCACCGAAGCGGAACATGCTTCGAACGTTTTGCCTTGGTTTAAGGTGGCCGAAATGACAGGGGCCATCATTAAGTACATTCCTCTTGATAAAGAAGGTCGTTTAACCATCGAAAACCTTAAGAAAACGATTACTTCTAAAACGAAAATTGTTGCCGCTGCCATGGTGACAAACGTCCTTGGCTTTGTCGCTCCAGCCAAGGAAATCGCAAGTGTTTGCCATGAAAATGGTGCCCTCTTCGTTTTGGATGGGGCTCAAACCGTTCCCCATATGCCAATTGATGTGAAGGACCTTGATTGTGACTTTTTGGCTTTTAGCGGCCATAAGCTTTGCGGGCCTACTGGAATTGGTTGCCTCTATGGAAAGTTTGATTTGCTTTGCAAGATGGATCCTTTTATGACGGGCGGAGGCATGAATGCGAAATTCGACGTGTGCGGTCAAGTCGGTTTCTTAGAGCCTCCTTTGAAGTTTGAAGCGGGGACGCAAAATATCGAAGGTATATTTGGTCTTGGAGCGGCGATTGATTATATAGAGAAAATCGGAATGAAAAATATCGAAGAATATGAGCGCTCCTTGAAAAAATATGCTGTTAGCGAGCTCGAAAAAACGGGGAACGCGATTATCTATAACCCGCATTCCGAATCTGGTATTGTTACGTTTAATATCAAAGGCGTCTTTGCCCAAGATGCCGCAACCTTCCTAAATAGCAAGGGCATTGCGTGTCGAAGTGGCCAGCATTGCGCTAAGATTTTGACCGACTTCCTTGGCACGGTCGCTACTGTTCGCGCCAGTTTCTATTTCTATACGACCAAAGAAGAAGTGGATAAGCTGGTGGATGCTGTGTCTCATGGAAAGGAGTTTCTCGATGCCTACTTTTGAAATAACCCCGCAAATCATGCGTGAAATTATTATGGATCACTATTCTTCTCCGCGCCATAAAGGGAAGCCGGAAAACCAAGACGGTTATATTTCCGTTCATACCGATAGCGTGAATTGCATCGATTCCTTTGACGTTTATCTAAAATACGAAAACGGAAAAGTGGTCGACGCCCGTTGGGAAGGCGTTGCTTGCACGATTTCGAGCGCTTCCACGGACATCCTTTGCGATCGCCTTATTGGAATGAATGAGAAGGAAGGGCTTTACCTTATCACGCAATATCTCAATATGATTTCGGAAAAGCCTTATGACGATTCCGTTTTGGATGAAGCTATCGTCTTTATGAATACTGGCAAACAAGCCGCCCGCATTCATTGCGCGACTATGGGATGGGATGCCATGCGCGAGCTCCTTTTGAAAGAGGAGGGGAACGATGGAAGAAAATAAAAAAGACGTTTCCTTTCTCGATAAGGAATATGCTTACGATTTCAAGACCGACCAAAAAAGTCTTTTTACCACGGGAAAAGGGATTAATGAACAAGTCGTTCGCGAGATTTCCAAGATCAAAGAGGAACCCGATTGGATGCTGGAATATCGTCTTAAAGCGTTTCATGCTTTCTCGAAGATGCCTCTTCCCAATTTTGGGCCTGATTTAACGTTCTTGGATTTTCCAAGCTATACCTATTACACGAGGGTATCCAATCAAGAATCCCAGGATTGGAACGAGGTTCCTCACGCCGTCAAAGAAACTTTTGAGAAACTCGGGATTCCAGAAGCCGAACAAAAGTTTCTCTCTGGCGTTACTACCCAATACGAATCGGAAGTCGTTTACCATAACATGCTTCAAGAAGTCGAAGAGAAGGGTGTTATCTTTCTTTCCACGGATATGGGGCTAAGGCTTTTTCCAGAGCTATTCAAGAAATATTTCGGGAGTGTTGTTCCCTTCGGAGACAATAAGTTCGCTGCTTTGAATGGAGCGGTTTGGAGCGGTGGTTCTTTTATCTATGTTCCTAAGGGAGTGCACCTTGAGAAGCCCCTTCAATCCTATTTCCGTATCAATAACGAGAAAAGTGGGCAATTTGAGCGTTCTTTGATTATTTGCGACGAAGGTTCTTCGATTAATTATGTCGAAGGTTGCACGGCTCCTATTTACAGCAAGGAATCGCTTCACGCTGCCGTTGTGGAAATCGTCGTTCTTAAAGATGCCCGTTGCCGTTATACGACGGTTCAAAATTGGTCGAATAACATCGTCAACCTCGTGACGCAAAGAGCCCTTGTGGAAGAAGGGGGCCTTATGGAGTGGGTCGATGGCAACATCGGTTCGATGCGCAACATGAAATATCCTGCTTGCATCTTAAAAGGCGATAATAGCCGGGGTTCGGTTATATCGATCGCCGTTGGAGGCAAGAACCAATTTCAAGATAATGGTGCGCGGATGATTCATATTGGCAAGAATACGAGTTCTAATATCATTTCGAAGTCCATTTGCAAGAATGGAGGCATTGCAAACTATCGGGGAACGGTGAGGATTTTGCCAAGCGCAGAGAACGCTCACGCCCATGTGGAGTGTGACACCTTGATTGTGGACGATAAATCCAAAAGCGATACTTACCCGAAGAACGAGATTCGCAATGCCACCAGTTTTATCGAACACGAAGCGACCGTTTCTAAAATCAACGAGGATCAGCTTTTCTATTTGATGTCTCGTGGCTTAACTGAAGAAGAAGCGACCAATTCCATTATCATGGGCTTTATTGAGCCCTTCTCACGTGAGCTTCCGATGGAATATGCGATTGAGCTTAATCGGCTCATAAAACTCGATATGTCAGACTCAATTGGCTAAGGAAATGCTGGGGAATTTTGATTTTGATGCTATCGTTGTCGGTGGCGGACATGCCGGTGTGGAAGCTTCTTTCGCGTTAGCGCACCTTGGAAAGAAGGTCCTTTTGACGACCCTTAATGAAAAGATGATCGCGAATACCCCATGCAATCCCCATATAGGTGGAAGCGCCAAAGGCATCGTGGTGCGGGAAATCGACGCTTTAGGGGGGATGATGGGTTATTTTGCCGATCACGACCCTCTTCAAATAAAATTTTTGAATACGCGCAAGGGGCCGGGGGTTCAATGTCTTCGTGCCCAAGTGGATAAGAAAGGTTATCCGGCTTTCGTCCAAAAGACCATCGAAGAAGAAAAAAACATCACCGTTTTGGAAGCTATGGTAGTCGGTCTTTTGCATGACGACATTTCCGTTTATGGGGTGCGTTTATGGAATGGGCAAACCTTGACTTCGAAAACGGTTATTCTTACGACCGGAACCTATATGGAAAGCGCCGTTATTTCTGGTCACGAATCGCGTTTGGCCGGTCCTGATGGCGAAAAAGCTTCTCATGGCTTAAGCGCTTCTTTAACGGATATGGGAATCTCTCTTTTCCGCTTAAAGACGGGAACGCCTCCCCGTTTAGCGAAGGAAACTATCGATTTTTCGAAAGCCAAAGTAGAGACTGGGATGGAGGGAGAACTTAGCTTCTCTTATTTGACCAAGCATTTCGTTCCTCTTTCGAAGCAACTTCCTTGCTACTTGGTCTATACGAATGAAGAAACGAAGAAGATCATCCTGGAGAATCTTCCCGAGAGTGCTGTTACAAATGGCCTTATCAAAGCGAACGGTCCCCGTTATTGCCCTTCTATTGAATCGAAGATTCTTCGCTTTCCAGACAAAGAAAGGCACCAACTTTTCTTGGAGCCGGAGACAAAAGATGGGAATTCCATCTATTTGCAAGGCTTTAGCACGGGCTTTGGGCATGAAATGCAAGAACGGCTTGTCCATACGATCGAGGGTTTGGAGAACGCCAAAATACTTAAAGATGCTTATCAAATCGAATATGATGCCCTTTCTTCTTTCCAATTCGATGCCTCATTGAACGTCAAAAGATACAAGGGGCTTTATGTGGCGGGTCAAATATGCGGCACGAGCGGCTATGAAGAAGCGGCGGCGCTTGGCTTGATGGCTGGCATCAATGCTGCTTTATGGATCGATAACAAGGAGCCTTTTGTTTTGGGAAGAGACGAAGCTTATATCGGCGTTATGATCGATGATCTCATCTCGAAAGGTGCCGAGGAACCCTATCGCCTTCTTTCTTCGAGAGCGGAATATCGCCTTCTTCTAAGGCACGATAACGCCGATTTTCGCTTGACGGAGAAGGGATATCGAATTGGCTTAGCAAGCGAAGAACGTCATCAAGCCTATTTAGCTCGAAAAAAACGACTTTCGGAGGTTCGTCGAATCTTGAAAGAGACCAATCTTTCCCCTCGGACGGGTATTGGCGTTTATCTTGCAAGCCTCGGCTATAAAGATACGGATATTGGCCATAAAGGCGAAGAACTTCTGAAACGTCCTTTCGTGGAATATCGAGAAATCGAAAAATATATGCCAGAACTCGCCTCTTTCCCCTTATCAGACCAGGATGTCTTAACGCTTGAAACCATTATCAAGTATGAGGGATACATCGCTTTGGCCACGAAAGATGCCTTAGAAGAGAAAAAACGGGAGAATGTTTCGCTTCCGAGCGATTTTGACTATAAGAATATGGATGGTCTTCGTTTGGAAGCGCGAGAGAAACTTTCTCGGATTCGTCCGACTTCCATCGGTCAAGCTTCCCGCATCGCGGGTGTTAATCCTTCCGATGTTTCCATTTTGCTTTTAAACTTAAAGAAACGAGGGAATATATGAACTATCAAGAACTTGAAAAATGGCTATCCTCCTTTCTTTTGACGGACGAAGAAAAGATGGATAAGCTTCGGAAGTACCAATCTTTTTTGCTTCTTAGCAACAAACAATTCAATTTGACGAGCATCACGGATCCTAATGAGGTGCTTATTAAGCATTTTTATGATTCCCTTTCGCCGCTTGAACATCTCTCCATCGCCGATAAAAAAGTTCTTGATTTTGGCTCGGGAGCGGGTTTTCCTGGTCTCCCCTTTGCCATTTTCATGCCTTCGGCTCATGTGACGTTGCTCGATGCGACGAAAAAGAAGTGCGACTTTTTAGCCGAATGCGTTAAGCTTCTTGGTTTAAAAAACGTGGAAGTGGTTCATAGTCGGGGAGAGGAGTTCATAGCCAGAGAGTCTTTCGATGTGGTGACGGCTAGGGCAGTGGCTGCTCTTCCAATTTTATTGGAGCTCATCGCTCCTCTTTTGAAAGTAGGCGGTCTTTTCTTGGCTATGAAAGGGGCGAATGGCGAGAAAGAACTTCTCGAGAGTCAAAAGGCTCTTAAGACGTTGGGTTTAAAGCTTTCAAGGCAAGAAGAATACGAACTTCCTGAGGGAATGGGAAAACGGGTGAACCTCGTCTTTGAGAAACTCTCTAAGACACCGAAAAGGTTTCCACGACTCTATGCCGACATTTTGAAAAAGCCTCTTTGAGCGTGTCTTGCGTTCTAAGAAATGGTAGTATAACAAGCCATGGGAAAGATTATCGCGATTGCTAATCAAAAGGGTGGGGTTGGCAAAACAACTACCGCCATCAATCTTTCGAGCGCTTTGGGGGAGCTTGGCAAAAGCGTTCTTTTAATCGATTTGGACTCCCAAGGAAACGCCTCGAGAGGTCTTGGCATCGATGCCTTGTCCTTGCCTCAAACGGTTTATGATGTCCTTTTGGGCGATATCGCCATTGATTTGGCTCTTCGCAAAACGAAAGAAGAAGGCTTAGACATACTCCCAAGCAACTTGAAATTGGCAAGTTTAGATATCGCCATTCAAAACAAAGGGATCGCAAAGCCTTTTTTCTTGCTACGGAATGCCTTAGCGAAGTTAAAAACGAATTACGATTACATCATTATTGATTGTCCTCCTTCGCTTGGCCTTCTGAATATCAACGCTTTGACGGCGAGTTCCTCCGTCCTTATTCCCGTTCAATGCGAATTCTTTGCGATGGAAGGAGTGGCCGCTATTCTTTCCTCCATCAACAAAATCCAAAACGATTTCAATCCGGGCCTCAAAATCGAAGGTTTTTTACTGACGATGTATGATTCACGGAATTCATTGGACACGGAAATCGCCCGGCAAGTCCGTGGCCTTTTTAAGGAAAATACCTTCAATATCGCAATTCCTCGAAACATCTCCATCGCCGAAGCTTCTATGAAGGGCCTTTCCGTTTTGTCTTTTAGACCATCTTCTCAAGGCTCTACCGCCTATTTGTCTCTTGCCAAGGAAATCGTCGAAAATGAAAAATAGGAAGAAGGATGTCACATGTCTTTCCGAACTCGTTTCTCGTTTTTCCAAATTCGACGTTATCGCCGAGATGGAAAAGGAGTATCAGAGTTTCGCTTCGAGAAACTTGCCCTTATCGTTTATTGACGATAATAGCTACATTAAACGCGTTCATTTTCCGAAGGCTAGGCTTGAATCTTTGGGCGCATCCATTCGAGAAAAGGGAGTCTTTAGCCCTTTGCTTGTAAGAGAAAAGGGATCCCATTATGAGCTCATTTTGGGAAGAAAAAGGTATTTTGGCGCCAAAGCGGCTGGCTTAAAGACGATTCCGGTCATTGTTTCCAATCTTGGGGACGAAGAGATGCTTTTGGTTCTTTTAGCGGATACCCGCGATCAAAGGGAATCGAACATTCTCGAAATGGCTTACATCTATAGCGCTTTGTCCAATAAATTCCAATATTCCCAGCAAACCTTGGCTAAACTCTCTCATGAATCGCGGAGTCAAGTGACCAATACGATGCGATTGTTATCTCTTCCGGATTCTATTATCAAAGAAGTTTCCCAAGGCGAACTGAGCTTTGGGCATGCCAGGGCTCTCCTTTCATTAAGCGAAGAGGAAATTCTCTCTTTTGCCAAAAAAATACACGAAGAGGGCTTAAGCGTGCGCCAGACGGAAGAACTCGTGCGGAAAACAATCGGCAAGGAAGAGAAAAAACCGGAAGTGGAAAAAAACGGACTTTCTTTGAAACTCACTTTTGAAAACGAGAAGGAACTCCAATCCTTCTTGGCCCGGAATGCCTTGCTCAAGGAGGATTGAACTTGTTCCTATCGAAGAAGCGCTTATAATGGGTGTGCTTCGGGGCGACGCGAAATACGTCGACTGGTGGTAAAGCCCACAAGCAGGATGCTGCATGAATCGGTG
>DJRQ01000045.1:29138-60081 GCA_002440125.1 Caryophanales bacterium UBA6356
GTTCCCCGAATTTTGAAATGGGGATTTTTTTATGGAAGACCGTCTTTATAAGATTGCCACTCTCGCTTTATCGCTTTTTTATTTTGTCGTTCTCTTTGCGCATTACCTCAAAGGACGCGAAAAAAAGAATTTTAATTATGCTCGATTGATGGCGAGGTCTGCCATTTTCGGCGCTTTATCGACGATTCTGTACGTGGTTCCTATTTTCAGCATAAACCTTCCTTTTTTACCGTCTTTTCTTTCGCTTCATTTTGATGAGATACCCGCTTTTATTGCGGGCTATGCCTATGGCCCTTTGACGGCGTTTTTGGCCCTTTTTATCAAGACGCTTATCAAACTTCCTTTCTCGCAAAGTCTCTCTGTTGGGGAATTTACGGATTTGATTCTAAGCGCCATTTTCCTTCTTCCTTCGACTTTGATTTACAAGAAAATGCGGAATTTAAAGGGCGTTTTTGCTGGTTTTGTTGTTGGATTCTTCCTTCAAAATGTCGCTGCTTTAATTTTGAATATCTATGTGATGCTTCCTTTTTATATCTTCGTGATGGGGATGAGCGAAGAATCGCTTTTGTCCCTTTGTCGGTTGGCCAACGCTTCCATTAACGATTTGAAATGGAGTTATGGGCTCTTTGCCGTTCTTCCTTTGAATGTCATCAAGGATTCCATCGTCCTCTTTGTGACTTTCTTCGCTTATCGTTTTCTTCATAAAGCCCTTCGTTTTGAAAGCCAAGGGGAATAAAAAATCGGGGCGTCAACCCCGATTCAAGCAGTCGAATTGGATTAGTCTTCCCACTCGATTGCAGCCACTGGGCAAGAAGCAATCACTTCTTCGATGGCCGCTTCGTCAGTGGGTTGTCCGATGACTTCGCTTTTGCCTTCGTCATTGAAGGCGAAAACTTCAGGAGCGCTGCTGATGCAAAGACCGCATCCAATGCACGCATCGGCATTCACTTTCACTTTTTTCATTATTCTTCCTCCATTTCGAATAATACTGATTCTAAAACGGAAGGAAGCTTGTTTCAATCATTTAGCGTTCCATAGGCCCATGGCTCATAATCTTTTTTCCTTCCCTCTCCTTCTTTTAGAAGGAATATTTGTTTTTCTTGTCAGCTTCTTCTTTTAGAGGTCCTCTAAAATGGTTAGAATTGTTACGCTTATGAAAACAAGAATCGAGAAGTGGGCCAAATACCGTGCGAAGATTGCCAACACGCCGGATTATAAATTCAAGAGCAAGCCTCATTTTTCACCTACTTCGAAAGAAGAGGCCGCTTTATTGCTCGACAAAGCCAGCGCTTCAAGTGCCGTTAATGTGAGCGCGCTTCCAAAGAAAAAACCAACTCCTTTTGGTGTCTATCTTTCTAAAAAGAGAAACGCACTCATATTGAAATTTGTGCTACTTGGGGCGACGATCATCGGCCTTATCTTGCTTTGGTTCTTCTGGGTTATCAAATAGGACATGTTTATGGAAAAAGAAATTGTGAACGTCGCAATCGATGGCCCTGCTGCGGCAGGCAAAAGCACGGTTGCGAAGAAAGTGGCCGAGATACTTCATATGACTTACATCGATACGGGGGCGATGTATCGCGCTTTTACGTATGCGGTGATAAAGAAAGGACTTGATCCCAAAAGCGAAAAAGAAGCCGTTACTCTTATCCCCGATATTCGTATTGAGCTTTTGCCCGATAATCGTGTTCTTTGCAATGGCGAAGATGTTACCAAGGCAATTCGGGAACCGCTTGTTTCAAGCAATGTGAGTTATATTGCTGCGATGAAGCCGGTGCGGTTAAAGCTCGTGGAGCTTCAGCGCGCAATGGCGAAAAAACAGTCTGTGGTCATGGACGGAAGGGACATAGGGACCTATGTTCTTCCTGATGCCGAAGTGAAGATTTTTCAAATCGCTTCCGTGGAGACAAGAGCGCTTCGCCGTTACGAAGAGAACCTTCAAAAGGGCATCCCGTCGACATTAAAAGAGGTCGAAGAGAACGTTCGTCAAAGGGATTTTATCGATTCCAATAGGGATTTTGCCCCCTTAAAACCCGCTTCCGATAGCATTCTTTTAGATACTTCGAACCTCTCTATCGATGAAGCGGTGCAAGCGGTCTTAAAAATCATTCAAGACAAAACGGGAAAGGAGTGTTTGTCATGTCGTTAGGAACCGTTAGTCTTATTGGTTCGCCCTCTGCTGGGAAAAGCACTCTTTTCAACCGCTTTATCGGGGAAAGGAAATCCATCGTTGAGCCTACTCCCGGTGTCACTCGAGACCGCATTTATGGAAAATGCACATGGCTCACTAAGACTTTTACGCTCATCGACACGGGTGGCATCCAAGCCAAGGAAGTCCCCTTTCAAGATCTTATTCGAGCCCAAGTCGATTTAGCGTTAGCGGAAAGCGATCTCATTCTCTTTGTGGTAGACGGTAAACGCGGTTTAAGCGGAGACGACCGCTTCATCGCCAAAATGCTTTATGGTCAAAAGAAACCGATTCTCTTGGTCGTAAACAAAATCGATAACATAGAGGAAGCGGCCAATGCTTCCGAATTCTATTCTTTGGGTTTTGGCGATCCTTATATCGTAAGCGGCGCCCATGGCATTGGCATAGGCGATTTGCTCGATAAGATAATCCACATCCTTCCCGAAAAAGAGATTCCGGAATATGGGGACGCTATCACTTTCTCTCTCATCGGGCGTCCGAATGTGGGCAAAAGCTCCCTTTCCAATAGGCTCTTAGGCCAAGAAAGAACTCTTGTCTCTCCTATCTCTGGCACGACGCGAGATGCTATCGACACTCCCTTTAGCAAGGATGGCCACAATTTCGTCTTGATTGATACGGCGGGATTATTGAAACGTGGAAAAATCTATGAGGCCATCGACAAATATGCTGCGATGAGAGCTTTAGCGAGCATCGAAAGAAGCCAAATCGTTCTTTTTTTGCTCGATGCTTCGAGCCCTATTTTGGAGCAAGATAAACACGTGGTCGGTTATGCTGTTGATGAGCATAAACCGATTATCATTATTGTGAACAAATGGGATTTGGCTAAGGAAAAAGGCCTTTCCAAAGAGGAATTCACCAAGAACATCCGCGAGCAATTTAAGTTCCTTGATTACGCCCCAATTCTTTTTGTGAGCGCCTCAAGCGGCGCTGGCATCGATGCTATTTTGCCTAAAGTTTTAGCAGTCCACGAAGCGAGTCTAAGAAGAATTCCGACGCCTTTGCTTAACGAAATCATTCGCGATGCCCAAGCGATGAATCCTTCGCCGAATTTCAACCATGGGCGTTTGAAAATCGTCTTCGCTAACCAAGTTTCGGTAAATCCACCGACTTTCGTTTTCTTTTGCAATAATCCCGAGACGGCTCATTTCTCCTATACTCGCTACCTCGAGAACCGCTTGAGAGCGTCTTTTGATTTTGATGGCACTCCCATCCACATTATTTACCGTATCCGAAAGTGATGCGTTGCTATCGAATGTTTCGGCGCTTTTTGATTGAAAAAGCTCGATGAAATCTTTATTTTTCATTATCGATGAAAAACTTTTCATTATTATTGCTATTTTTTCCTAGATGTCATCGGAACTTTTTTGAAATTATGCGCTTGATATAGAAGGAAAGAGATGCTACTTTATTCATAACGATTTAGCTATAAGGAGGAGAATCTCAATGAATAAAGCTGAATTAATCGATGCCGTTGCCGCGAAGGCTGAACTCTCCAAGAGAGATGCCGAAGCTGCTGTTGACGCCGTTGTCGATGTCATCACTGCCACCCTTATCAAAGGCGATGCGGTGAAGATCTCTGGCTTTGGCATCTTCGAGAAGAAAGAACGCGCTGCCCGTGAAGGCACCAATCCTTCGACCCAAGAGAAGATCACCATCCCAGCCAGCACCAGCGTTTCCTTCAAGGTTTCCAAAGGCCTTAAAGAAAAGCTTAACTAAGAAGCGATTTTCTTATGTCGGAATGGGCTTTGCCTTGGCAAGGCCCTTTTTATAACTTCTCCTATTTCATCGCTTCTATGGTAAAATTTCGCCAATGAGAAATTTGCCAGTTTTCGACGCATTGAAATCGCTTTATGGGGAAGGGGGCTTTGCTCTCTATATGGTTGGGGGAGCAACACGGGATTTTTGTTTGGGCCGTTCCTTCGACGATTATGATTTCGCGACGGACGCCTTGCCAGAAGAATCCTTATCCCTCCTTCCAAATGCCGATGCTTCTTTTAAAAGATTTGGCACGATCAAAACGAAGATCCTTTCTTGTTCTTGCGACATCACGACTCTTCGTGAAGAAGGAGATTATTCGGACTATCGCCATCCTCGTTTTATTAAGTTCGTAAAAAGCCCTTTCCTCGATTCCAAGCGGCGCGATTTTACGATAAATGCTCTCTATCTCGATAAAGACTATAAGATTCTTGATTTCCATGGGGGATTGAAAGACTTAAATGACAAAATCATTCGCTTTATTGGCGACCCCTATAAGAGAATTCAAGAGGATCCTCTTCGAATCGTGAGAGCGGAACGTTTTGAGGAGCTTCTTGGCTTCTCTTTGGAGAAAGAGACAAAGAAGGCCATGGAAACGCTTCGCCCCCTTTTAAAGGAGATTCGTCGTGAAAAGATTCTCGAAGAAAGAAAGAAAGGTTGGAAAGGAAAAATATGAAAAATCCCTATCAAAACGCAGTCCCTTTTCCTTATGTGCTTTTGGAGACCTATAAGAAAATCGGCTTAAGCGAAGATGAGGCCTTTGTGGCACTCCTTATTGATCATCTTCTTGAACTCGGTAACCATTTCATCAGCGCGGATATGCTTTCTTTGAAGATGAGCAAAGGGCCGAAAGAGATTAACGCCATCATGAATAGTCTTTTGGAGAAGGGGCTTTTGAATTATACGATGAAGGAAAAGATGGAGACTTCTCTTTCCCCTCTTATCGACAAGTGTTATGCCCTTTTCGCGTCTTCTATCGAAAAACAGTGCGCTTCCATGTCAGATAAAGAAATGACGAAAGTACGAAGCGAATTGATTGCCTTTTTCGAAGAGAAGCTCGCTCGAAGCCTCTCGCCTTTAGAGAAAGATACGATTTCTGAATGGGCTAGTGGCGTGTATAGTCTGGAGGAGATCAAAAACGCTTTGCTCGATACTTTGAAAACGGGTAAGAAAACGATTCGCGAAGTTGGCAAAACCCTTAAAGCGCATCGAAAAGAGAACGATCTTTTGAAAGAAGGGGCAAGCGCAATAAGCGATTCTTGGGATAAAGACATTGAGGCGACAATGGAACTGACTCGTTCTCTTTGGAAAAAGAACCGATGACGGAAAAAAGCGCAGCTCTCTTAAATTATCTAAAATCCTCATTTCCCAGCGCTTCTTGCACCCTTTCCTTTCGGAATGATTTCGAATGTTTGGTTGCTATAATGCTAAGCGCCCAAACAAGCGATTCCTCCGTCAATAAGGTGACGCCCTCTTTCTTCGCCCATTTTCCGAATGCGCAATCCCTTTCGGAGGCCGATATAAGAGAGATTGAAAAGGATATACATCGCCTTGGCATGTATCGCTTAAAGGCTAAAAACCTCCTTCTTTTATCGGCCGAATTAATGAAAGACTATGGCGGCAACGTTCCTAAAACCAAGGCCGAGCTTGTTGCGTTGCCCGGCATTGGAAACAAAACCGCTGGCGTTTATTTGCTCGAAAGAGGGCACATCCCCTTCCTTCCTGTGGATACCCACATTTCTCGCATTTCAACTCGTCTTGGATATGCTTCAAAAGACGAAAATCCCCAGCATATTGAGGCTAAACTTGAGAAAGCCTTTCCAAAAAACGAATGGATTTTTTTGCATCACGCTCTTATAGCTTTTGGCAGAAGCGTGTGCTTAGCAAGAAGCCCGAAGTGCGAAAGATGCACGCTCCATAAGTTTTGTTCTTATTTCAAGAAAACGGCGTCTACGACTGGCAAATAGTCAATGCGTGGCCGAAAGCCTTCTTTGATGGGATAACCTTTTTCGCGAATGTCTTTAAAAGGAATCGATTTCCGCGGACGTCGGCGATAGAATTCGCAGACGAAGTCCGCAGGCAAAAGATAGAATTCGCTATAGAGGGTGAGTTCGATAAGGAAAAAGGCGATACCTCCATGGCGAAGGACGGCTTCTAAGTGCTCGATTTGCTGCTTGGCAATATTTCCAAGTGGCAAGGCTGTTTTCGAATGGGTGCTTTTGGCTTCGAAATCGATATATTTCCCTTTGTATAATCCGTTATAGTCGGTGGTGCTTTGCGTTTCAAAATACGCTTTTGTGATGGTGGCGCCTTTTGAGTAATCGACTTTGACGATGTTAATGGGCGTCGGTCTTTTGTAAATGACGGCCAAATCTTTTTCCCGATAGATTTGGTTGGTTTCGTTGATGTCGTCTTCGAAAGATTGTCCACGGTTGGCGGCGCTTAAAATGTGCCTTCCCTTTAATGGGCTTTCCTTCTTTTTCGTTTTTGTCGGAATCGCTTTTGCTCTTGGCTTAACACCAGGAGGATAATGGATGTTCATCGGAAAGTATCCTCCACGCATTTTTTCCACCTTTCAACGGTGAGATCCTCTCCCTCCGAGAGTCTTCTAAAGGCCTCTTTCAAAGGAGGTGGTATTTTCTTGAAGTGCGAAAGCGTCAATTCATATTGTTTTGTCAATATGTCTTTTCTTTCTAAGGAGGCTTTATAGAGGCGATAAAGGTTAAAAGCGTCGGCTAAGGCGTCATGCTCTTGCCCTTCGAAAGGAACTTCAAAAATATTCAGGTAGTTATGAAGCGAATAAGGGCAGCCATTGCGGTCTTGGACATATTGACTTAGAAATGCTTGAAAGTCGAAATGGGAATCGATGATGCGATAGATCAGTTCTGGATCCATCGCGTCCCCATGCATTGCCAATGAGGAATGGAGTATCACCATATCGTGGGAACCGAAAGTGACAAAACGTGCCCCTTTCCAATAGCCGCCTACGAATTGATGAAAGCGATTCATGGCAGCTTCGAAAGGAAGTCCTTCTTTCTTAAGCTTTTCTTCGGTGATGCCCGTCATGTTCGTGACGATTCGGCCGATGGGGTTCTTGGCCTTGACGTAGCACTTAAATGGGGCGGAGATGCGGATGGGTTTTCGTGCCTCGTCGATAAGCACCCGATAAGCGCCAAGCTCAATAAGCTCATGGCTTGTGGCGGTTGCTTCAAGGTCCATAAAGATGAGACAATGCGTATTTTGAATGGCCTTTTCGAATATCTTCATGAAAGTTCTTTCCTATAGTTCATTTTAGTGCAATCCAATCTATTTTGATACCCAGGATATCTCTTGTATCGTTCCTTCTTCTTAAATATAATTTAAGAGCGCTATGGAAAAGAAGATTGATCTCACTATTGACGCCATTTACAAAGAGAAATTCGAAAAAGATGTCAAAGGCTATAACGCTGAGCAAGTCGACATCTTTTTGGACCGAATCATCCGCGATTATGATACTTTTAGCGAAATCATCTCTTCGAAAGATGCGCAAATTGCCTCTTTAAAAGCCGAGCTTTCAAAAACGAAAGAGCAAATCGCGAATGCCGATGTCGATTACGAAAGGCTCCGTTCGTTAGAACGAGAGAATTCCGTCATGGCCAAACAATTGGAGTCGATTAAGCCAGGGGATACTCCGAACGCGGAAAATCTCCGTTATATTCAACGAGTTAATGCTCTCGAGAGTTTTTTATTCAACGAAGGCTACGACGTGAAAACCCTTAAAAAACGAAGCAATTAATTTTCCGGCCCAGGCGAATGCTGGTTTAACCAGAGGAAAGTCCATGCTCGCACATCCTGTGATGGATGTAGTGATTGCGCTAGGTCAATCAATAAACCTAGGCACGCCCGGAGTGCGTGACGGCGTGAGGAAAGTCTCTTTGAGATGATTCTCCCCAAGGTGCCACAGAGACGAGCTTGTTGGCGACAACAAGGTGAAACGCGGTAAACCCCACAAGCGAGAAACCCAAATTTGGTAGGGGAAGAAGGAAATCCCAATTCGAAGGAGATCCTTCCAGGAAAACCTGAGATGAATGTTCGCCCTCGACAGAACATGGCTTATCGGGCCGGAAACTCCACTTAATCAAAAATGAAAATTAATATCCCAACCAAAATCACCATCATTCGCATTGCCTTAGTGGCCCTTCTTTTTGGAACGCTTGTGGTGCTTGACTTTATCCCGGGCCTTGTGATTCCGACTTACGGTCCCGTCAATCTTGTCTACCTTTTGGCGATGATTGTTTTTATCGTGGCTTCGCTCACCGATTTTTTAGATGGCTACCTGGCCAGAAAATGGAATCAAGTCACGGATTTAGGGAAGTTCTTGGATCCTATCGCGGATAAGCTTTTAGTGAATGCTTCTTTGCTCTATTTGATGCTTCCTCATTTTGGAAAAGAGAACTTGACGATCCCCTTCTTTTGCGTCCTTTTGATGATTTCTAGAGATTTGGTGGTGGACGCTTTCCGCTTCATCGCTGCTAGCAAAGGCCTCGTTCTAAGCGCCAATATCTTCGGCAAAATGAAGACCGTTCTCCAAATGATTGCTATCCCTGTCGTTTTCCTTAATGGCTGGCCCTTTTCCTATTTCGATAGTTCGTGGAGCCCTTATTTTAGAATCGCTACGATTTTGGTTTATTTGGCTACCTTCATGTCCGTTCTTTCGGGCGTTATCTATATTTATTCCAATCGTCATGTGCTGAAAGGAGAAACGCAATGATTATTGATAATGAAAAGGCTCGTCGCGTATTAGAAGCGTTAGAGAAAAAGAAACTCACTTTAGGCTCGGTGGAATCGTTAACCGGCGGCCTTTTCGCGAGCACCTTAACGAGCGTTCCTGGCGCGAGCAAAGTCTTTAAAGGCTCCTTGGTTACTTATTGGAGCGAAGAAAAAATCGCCCTAGCCGATGTGAGTGCGACTTCCATTCGCGATTATGGTGTTGTTTCTCAAAAGGTCGCGAACGAAATGGCCAAAGGTGGCAGAAAGAGACTCAATGTCGATGTTTGCGTTTCTTTCACGGGGAATGCCGGTCCCACCAGCGAACCGGGTTCGGCTCCTGTAGGACGCGTTAATATGGCTATCGCCACCCCATGGGGTCGCCTGCAAATGCAACAAGATTTCACTTTGACCCGCAACGAAATTCGCGAAGCTTCCGTGGATATGATGCTCGACCAACTTATCGCCATTTTCGAAGACTGACCCAAAAAACGTATCATTTTTTGTTTTTACCCCATATTAGAAGAGTGGAGGAACATTTCTATGGCTAAGAAAATTGAAGAAGACACTTCATCGAAGGATGAAGCTCTTGCCCGTGCGATTCGAGAAATCGAAAAAGCCTATGGCAAAGGAGCTGTTATGAAAATGGGCGAAAAGCCCCATGTCGATGTGGATGTCATTCCCTCGGGAAGCTTGCTTATTGATCAAGTTCTTGGGGTGGGCGGCTATCCAAAAGGCCGAATCGTTGAAATCTATGGGCCTGAAAGCTCTGGTAAGACAACTCTTGCCCTTGAGGCCGTAAGCGAGGCTCAAAAGAAAGGCGGCAGAGCGGCCTACGTCGATGCCGAACACGCGATTGATCCCGAATATGCGGCGAAACTTGGCGTCAATATCGATGAGCTTATCCTTTCCCAACCAGATAGTGGCGAACAAGCGCTTGAAATCGTAGAGATGCTTGCCAATAGCGGTGCGATCGACGTCATTATTGTGGATTCCGTTGCGGCTTTAGTTCCGCAACAAGAACTCGATGGCGTGATGGGCGATAACCAAGTCGGACTCCAAGCCCGTCTCATGTCGAAAGCGATGCGCAAACTTGCCGGAATCCTCTCCCGTACCAATTGCCTTGTAATCTTCATCAATCAGCTTCGTGAAAAAGTTGGCGTTATGTATGGGAATCCGGAAGTGACGACAGGTGGGAGAGCTCTTAAATTCTACGCTTCGATCCGCATCGACTTAAGAAGACAAGAAGCCATCAAACAAGGCTCGGAAATAATTGGAAATACTGTTCGCGTGAAAGTCGTGAAAAATAAAGTGGCCCCACCTTTCCGCACTTGCACGGTTGATGTGACTTATGGGCAGGGGATAAGCCGCGAAGGCGAACTTGTCGATCTTGGCGTTGAATATTCCTTCCTTTCTAAGAGCGGGAATTGGTATGAGCTTGACGGACAAAAGATTGGCAATGGTCGAGAAGCGGCGAAAGCCTACTTCAAGGAGAATCCCGAGGCGGCCGATCTTATGGAAAAGAAGATCCGTGAAGCCATGAAAGGAAAGGAAGCCGAGACGACTGTCGAAGAATAAAAAATAGCATCTTCTTCAAAAAGAGGATGCTTTTTCTTAACCGACTTAAAAATATTTATTTCCGAAATCTCTTTTGAAATCGCATTATCTACGCAGAATCGCTATATTTTGTTTTGTTTTATCTTTTTCGCATAGAGCTTAGAAAAGTCCGTTGTAGCCCATTTCTTTTTTAGGGTTTACAATACCTTCGTACCAGAAGGTACTTTCTCCCATCGACTGGATTTATTCTGGGCCTTATTGCGGGAACCCCGTTATAAATACGCTCCATAATTGATTTCTACCTCTATGGGTCGGTCCTTTTGAAGAAGGAGTTTTAAATATGAATGTGGATTGGTATTGGGTCTTAGTGGCGGCTTTGATTGCTTTATTCGTTGGCGGCGCTTTAGTTTATCTTTTCCTCCATCTTGTCGGCGGAATGAAGATGAAGACAAGCGAAAAAGCCGCGAAACAAGTCTTGCATGACGCCGAAATCAAAGCGGAGCGGCTTACTAAAAGCGCCGAGCTTGATGCCAAACAAGCGGCTTTTGAAATGAAACAGCAAGCCCAAAACGAAGTTCGGCTTATGAAGCAAGAAGTGCAAATTCAGCAGAATAAGTTGGATGCTCGCGAAGAGGCGATTGACCAAAGGGACAACGCCTTAATCAAAAAAGAAAACGCTCTTGACGCGAAAAACGATCTTCTTGACAAAAAAATCGAAGAAAACGAGAAGAAGAGTCAAGAATTGAGCGAAAAGATCGATAACATCATCGCCGAACTCGAGAAAGTGAGCGGCATGTCTACAAAAGAGGCTCATGACGAAATTATGGCTCGCGTCGAAAACAAGATGTCGAGCGAAATAGCTGCCTATATCAAAAATGCCGAAGATGAGGCGGAACAAACCGCCGAAGCGAAGGCCAAGGACCTTTTGTCTTTGGCTTGCGACAAATACGCTCAAGAAGTCACAACCGAAAGAAGCGTGGCGGTCATTTCTCTTCCTACCGATGAATTAAAAGGTCGAATTATCGGAAGGGAAGGCCGTAATATCCGCGTCTTGGAATCTACTTTGGGCGTCGATTTGGTTATCGACGATACGCCAGAGGTCATCACTATCTCTTGCTTCGACCCCATTCGCCGTGAAGTGGCACGTCGTACCTTGGACGCTTTGGTGAAAGATGGACGAATTCAACCTGGCCGTATTGAAGAAGTGGCCAATAAATTCCGTAACGATGTGCAAAATGATTGCACCCGCGCTGGCATCGATGCTGCCAATCGCTTGGGCTTGGCGCATATCAATCGTGACTTACTTAGCATCCTTGGCCGTTTGAAATATCGCACCTCTTATGGTCAAAACGTTTTGCAGCATTCTATCGAGACCGCTTATTTGACTGGAATTATGGCCGCTGAGCTTGGCTTAGACCAAAATTTGGCTCGCCGTGCTGGACTTCTCCACGATATAGGTAAAGCTCTCGATTTCGAGCAAGAAGGAAGCCATGTTCAACTCGGTGCTGAACTCGCTCGCAAATACAATGAACCGGAAGTAGTCGTCAATTCTATCGAATCGCATCATGGCGATGTTCCTGCCAAGAGCGTGATTGCTCATCTTGTGATGGCTGCTGATACCTTAAGCGCTGCTCGTCCAGGGGCTCGTAGCGAATCCTTGGAAAACTACACTAAACGCATCAACAGACTCGAGGAAATAGCCAAATCTTACGATGGCGTGCAACAGGCTTATGCCATGCAAGCGGGACGCGAAATCCGCGTGATGGTCATTCCCGAAAAGGTAAGCGATATGGATGCCATCAAGATGGCGCAACAAATTCGGGAACAAATCGAAACAACCATGACGTATCCTGGCCAGATCAAAGTGTCCGTTATTCGTGAATACCGCGCGACGGAGACGGCGAAATAATGCGAATTCTCTTTCTTGGGGATATTGTTGGAAGGGTGGGCCGCGATGCGGTCCATCTTTCCTTAAACGCCCTTCGAGAAAAATATCGAATCGATTTTGTCATTGCCAACGCCGAAAACGCTTCGCATGGCCGTGGCTTAACGGAAGAGCATTATCGTTTTTTGACCGATGAGTGTGGAATTGACGCCGTTACGCTTGGCAATCATTGGCGCGACAAAAAGGAAATCGATTCGTATTTCGATAGAGCGCCTAGGCTCATTCGCCCCATAAACGTCATCGATTATCATTACGGCGCTGGGACGCGTGAATTCCTTTGCAAAGACGTTCCGATCCGGGTGACGAATATTCTCGGAACGGGTCTTATGGATGGGGAAGTGAGCTCTCCCTACACAAGCTTCTCCTTGTCTCTTTTGGACGAAAGACCCTCTATTCACATCGTCGATTACCATGCGGAATGCACGAGCGAAAAGATCACCTTCGCCTATTTCTTCGATGGCAAAGCGACTGCTTTCTTAGGTACTCATACCCACGTTCAAACAGCGGATGCTCGCCTTCTTCCTAATGGGAGCGCCTTCATAAGCGATGTTGGAATGTGTGGCGATCCCAATGGCGTTATTGGCTTTGAAAAGCAAAGCGTCATTAACAAAATCGTTAATGGCGTCCATAAGCCCTTTGCTCTTAAAGAGGATGGGGAGAAAATGGTGAATGGATTGCTTCTAGATGTTTCGGAGAAGACTTATCGCGCAACATCCTTAACACCCATTAACTTCCTATTGGAGGATTGCTAAAAATGAAAAAAACCTTGATTATTGAGGCGCCGAATAGCAAAAAAGCTGCCCAAAGGCCGCCTGTTTTTAGAAGCGTGGATTCGCGAACGATACCTCCAAACCTTCTAGACTTCGCAAAAGGGAAGAAATTCTATATCCGAACTTATGGATGCCAAGCCAATTATCGCGATGAAGAGACGATGGCGGGTTATCTCTCGGAAGCGGGATTCGAAAGAACAGACGATCCTAAGGAAGCCAATCTCGCCATTATCAACACCTGTGCCGTTCGAGAAAATGCCGAAGAGAAGGTTTATGGAGAAATCGGATCCTTTAAGGCCAATAAGGAGAAAGACCCTTCCTTTATGCTTGTTTTGGCCGGGTGCGTCATGGGAGAAGAGGGAGTCGGGGAATCCCTTTTGAAGACTTATCCTTTCATTTCTTTGATTATCGGCACTCACGAAGTGAGTAAACTCCCCCTTCTTTTGTCCGAAGTTCTAAAAAATAGGCAAACGCTCGTTTCCTCGAGCTCTTTTTCTAGCGAAGTCGTGGAGAATATGCCTTCCCTTCGCCTTTCTTCGTTTGAAGCTTATGTTAATATTTCCTACGGTTGCGATAAATTTTGCACTTATTGCATTGTTCCTTACACAAGGGGACGCGAAAGAAGCCGTCAGATGTCCGACGTTCTTAAGGAGTGCCAGGACCTGGTGGAAAGCGGTTATAAGCAAATCACTCTTTTGGGACAAAACGTCAATAGCTATGGGCTTGATTTAAAGGATGGGACGAATTTCGCCACCCTTTTAGACAAAGTGGCCTCTTTAGGGATACCTCGCCTTAAGTTTTTAACTTCTTATCCAAGTCAATTTACGGATGAGATGATTGCCGTCATGGCGAAGCATAAAAATATCGACCCTTGGCTTCATCTCCCCGTTCAAAGCGGTTCCTCCTCTTGCCTAAAAAGAATGGGACGACGCTACACGAGAGAGGAGTATCTCTCCTTGGCGAAACGCATTCGGGAAAAGATTCCTGATATCGCTTTGACAACGGATATCATCGTCGGTTTTCCTGGCGAAACGGAAGAAGAATTTGAAGATACCATAAGCCTTATGAAAGAGGTCCGTTATGCGAGTGCCTATACCTTTATTTATAGTCCCCGCATCGGGACGCCAGCCGCTAGAATGGTCCAAGTTCCTCATGAGATTACTCAAAAGCGCTTCCTCCGCCTAAAAGAGGTGGTAGACGATTTAACCAAGGAAAGCAGCGATAAAATGTTAGGGAAAACGGTGGAAGTCTTGGTCGAAGGGGTGAGCAAAAAAGATCCGAACAAGCTAAGCGGATACTCACGAAACGGGAAGCTCATTCATTTTGAGGGGCCAAGTTACCTGACTGGATGCTTGGTTCCTATAAAAGTGCTTTCTTCCAAAACCTACTCTCTTCATGGCGAATTAGTGGGCGATCCTTTGCTTTTGAAGGCGAAGGATTTGGCTTATTTGATGAGCGTGGATCCTTTTCTTGGCGCCTTTAAAAACTTAGGCGACGTCCTTTCGAAAGACTCAGAGCTTCAAAGTCTTGGCGAAAAATACATCGAGTTGAAGAAAAAGACCGCCCTTTCGATGGGCAAAGGAAAAGAATACGAGGAAGCCAAAAAGACCCTTCTTTCCTATCAAGACGCCATCAAGAGCCATCCTCTTTTGGAAAATTACCGCTCCATGGAAAAAGAAGCGCGAGAGGAACTTAGCGAAATCGCGGAGATCCTTCGATGATTCTGGTTCTTTTGGGTCCGACAGCCAGTGGGAAAAGCGCTTTGGCGATAGAACTTGCCCAAAAAATAGGGGGTGAGATCGTTAACGCCGACGCTTTCCAAGTTTATAAGGATTTTCCTATTGCGACCGCCTCCCCAAAAGAAGAAGAAAAAAGGATGGTTCCGCACCATCTCTATAATTTCGTTCCATCGGATGTTTCCTATGATATTGCCCAATACCAAAAAGATGTGCGCAAGGTGTTAGACGATCTTTTGAAGGAGGGGAAGACACCGATCCTCGTCGGGGGAAGCGGACTTTATATTCGAAGCGCCCTTTACGACTATGACTTGGGCGTGGACACTTCCAATGTCGATATGTCTCCTTATGAGAAATATGGCGACATCGCCCTTCATGAGGTTTTGGAAAAGTTAGACTGGACAGAAGCGCAGAAGATCCCCTATCAAAACCGGCGTCGGGTTCTTCGCTCTATTGCTCTTTGCTTAGCCGCCAAGGAAAGTAAGACGAGCCTTTTGTCGAAGCAATCGCATAAACCGATTTACGATTGTCAATTCTTCCGCTTATCGCCTTCTCGAGATTTTCTTTATGAGCGGATCGACAAACGAGTCGAAGAGATGTTCCAAGAAGGGGTTGTCGAAGAGGTCCTTCCCAAAATCGAAGGCGTCGAAGACATCAAAGGAGCCTATCAGGCCATTGGCGTCAAAGAATTCTTCCTCTATCGGAATAAACTTCTTTCGCTTTCGGAAACAAAAGAAAAAATCAAGCTGGATACGAGACACTACGTGAAAAGACAAGAGACTTTCTTTCGACATCAGTTTGAATCGGCGATTGTGAATTCTCTTTCGGAGGTGCTTGATGTCATCCAAAATCGATGAAAGAATTTTGCCTTTGCTTCATGAGGATGGAATAGCGAAAATACGCCATTCGAAAGTGGTTGTTTTCGGCTTGGGGGGCGTCGGTGGAACTTGCTTCGAGGCTCTTTGCCGAACGGGCGTATCGCCCCTCATCGGGGTGGATTTTGATGTGGTGGAAGAAAGCAATCTCAATCGCCAACTTCTTTTTACTTACGAGGATTTAGGAAAAAAGAAAAGCGATGCTACCAAAAGCAGATCCCTTCTCCTCCGAAAAGATTGCGAAATAGAAACGTTTGATTTGAGAATTGACGAATCTTCTCTTGCGGATGGCGTTTTCGGCGATGCTGCGATTTGGGTTGATGCCGTGGACGATTTGAATGCGAAAGTGGCCCTTATTGAAGCGTCCCTCCGCCAAAACATCCCCCTTTTCGTCTCTTTGGGGATGGGGAATCGCATCGATCCTTCAAAGGTTTATGTGACCACATTGGACAAAACATCGGGCGATCCTTTGGCCAAAAAGCTCCGCAAGATGTTACGCGAACGGAATATCGATCTGAGAAAAATTACGGCAGTGGCTTCCAAAGAACTGCCGCTTGTCAAAACGCCAAGGCCAAGCTCCCTTATGATGGTGCCGTCCGCGGCGGGTCTTTTGCTTGCTTCTTTAACGTTAAGAGCCCTTTCGAACCTTTGAAGTTTATTCTATTCTAGATAAAAGGAAAGGAATCACGATGGATACCCTGATTGAGAAAATTGCTGAAGAGGTTGGCATACCTTCTTCGTCTTTGGAGCCATACGGTTCCGAAATCGCCAAAATCGATTTAAGGAAAGTTCCTTTAAAGGAAGAGAAAGGGAAGCTCGTTTTGGTGACTGCTTTGACGCCCACCAAGGCGGGCGAAGGCAAAACGACGACGGCCATTGGTCTGGAGGAAGGGTTTTATAAACTAGGAGAAAAAGCCCTTCTTTGTTTAAGAGAACCGGCTTTAGGGCCGGTGTTTGGCCTTAAAGGAGGCGCTACAGGCGCCTTGAAAGCATCTCTTCTTCCGGAAGAGGATATCAATTTGCATTTCACTGGCGACATTCACGCCATCACAAGCGCCAACAATTTGGTTTCTGCTTGTATCGATAATATCCTTTATTTCGATAACCCACTTCATATTGACCCTAACCGAATCCTTTGGAAGAGGTCCATAGATATGAACGATCGTTCCCTTCGCCATATCGAAATCGGTGAGGGGAAAGGAGGTGGCTATCCTCGGAAGGATGGTTTCAATATCAGCGTTGCCAGCGAGCTTATGGCCATTCTTTGCTTGGCCAAAGACGAAGATGATTTCTTGCAAAGACTTGGGAAAGTGATTGTCGCTTATAGCCTTGACGACAAAGCCATCACTATCAAGGATCTTCAGATCACTCATGCTATCATGAGACTTTTGCGACACGCTTTAAAACCGAATCTTGTTCGTAATTATGAGGGAAATCCCGTTTTCATCCACGGCGGTCCTTTTGCCAACATCGCCCATGGCACTAGCAGCATTATCGCTACCAATGCAGCGCTTCGCTTAGCCCCTTATGTCATCACGGAAGCTGGTTTCGGAAGCGATTTAGGCGGTGAAAAATTCTTGGATATCGTATGCCAGGAAAGCGGATTCGTGCCCGATGCGGTCGTTCTTGTCGCTTCCATTCGCGCTCTTAAACTCCATGGTGGCGTTTGCTTCGAAGAACTTTCCGAAGAGAATCTTCCTTCCCTCCAAGAAGGTTTCAAAAATCTCAAAATCCACTACGAAAACCTTCTTAAATTTGGTGTGAATGTTGTTATTGCTATCAACCGTTTTGATAGCGACTCCCCCAAAGAAATTGCGCTTTTGGAATCGCTTTTAAAAGAGATGGGCGCTTCTTTTGCCCTTTCGGAAGGAGTTTCTAAAGGCGGCGAAGGGACTATGGAACTCGCCAAAAAGGTCAAGGAAGCTTGCTCAAAGCCTAACCATTATCATCCCCTCTACGCCAAAGAAATGTCTCTTCCTAAGAAGATCGAGATCATTGCGAAGGAGATTTATCGGGCAAAAGACGTTTCTTATAGCGAACTAGCGGCTCAAAAACTTGATTTCCTTAGCAAAAATGGCTTCGAATCGAGCTACGTTTGCATTGCCAAAACCCCGATGTCTTTAAGCGACGATCCTAAGAAAATCGGCGCACCCCTTCATGAAACGTTCCATATTCGGGATTTCGAAGTGGCCAAAGGAGCGGATTTCGTGATTCCGTTATCAGGAAATATCTTGCGCATGCCAGGCCTCCCAAGGACGCCTAATGCCGTCTTAATGGAGCAAGAACCATGGAAATTCTAAAGTATTCTCTTTTTGATGAGGTGGAGATGAAAAAAGCCCATCCATGCCTCTCTCACTCCAAACGATTTCAAATCGTCCGTATAGGCGCCGATATCAAAATACGTTGCCTGGGTTGCGGCAACCTCATCATGATGGACCGCGATAAGTTCAATCATGCCATCAAGAAGGTTCTTCGTTCCCATAACGAACCTATCCCGTGTGAGGGCGACCTTAAGAGGCCTCTCTAGAAGTCGGCTTTCTTTCTTGCTATACTAGTACTCATTCGGAGGATTTTTGAGTGGACCCTGATCTGTGTTTGATTCTAGAAAGTAGCGCTTCGAATGACGCGCTTATATGGGGGATGCCTAGCTGGGTTTGCTGGATTATAATCGCCATCTTGCTTCTCGTGAGTGGCCTTTTTAGCGCTAGCGAGAACGCTTTCTCGAATTGCAATCGTTATCACTTCCAAGCCCTTGCCGAAAAAGGCGACAAAACGGCAAAGCTTGTTTCCATGCTCGTCAACAGGTTCGATAATACCTTGGTTTCGGTGCTTGTTGGGAACAATATCGTCCAAACGCTTATGTCCTACTTGAGCGCGATGCTTTTTTATGGCTTGGCGAAGAGTTGGGGCTTAGGCTCTGGCGTTGAGGCTATTTTAAGCACCGTTGTCATGGCTGCGCTGGTTTATATTGTGAGCGATACGTTGCCGAAAATCCTTAGCAAAGCCCTCCCTAATCGTATGGCCGTTATTTTGGCTTACCCCGTTTTCGTGGTGTCTATTCTCCTTTATCCTATCATTTTGCTTTTCCGTGGCGTCCTTTTCTTGGCCCATAAAATATTTAAGGCCGATGACCAAAGCCTTCTTTCGAAAGAGGAACTTTTAGAAAGCACGAAGCAAGCGGTTTTAGATGAAAAAAACGAAGATGAGGAGGAAGAGGATAAAAGCGAGCCTCTTTTTGAAAAAGACGAAACGGAGATTATCGATAACGTCTTCGATTTCGATCAGGTAAAAGTCCGAAAAGTCTATACCAAACTCGAAAACACCTTTGCTTTGAACGAGGAGAATCTCACGATTGCCGATATCAATAAAGCCATACTCGATAATCCCTACTCGAGAATCCCTATTTACGAAGGCGAGAAAGCGAATATTATCGGGGTTTTGGTGACGAAGATTTATTTCGAGGAATACACCAAGGATCCTCATTTAGATTTTCGGAGCGTACTTGAAAAACCCATCCAAATTGATGTGGATACAGCGTTGGATAGCGCTTTCGAAAGGCTCAATAGTGAGCTTGTTCATTTGGGTGTTGTTGTGGAAAAAGGCGAAGTCGTGGGCATTGTCTCGATGGAAGATATTTTGGAAGAGCTCGTGGACGACATCGACGAGATTCATGAGAAGAAACTTATCCATCATAAGAAAGGGGGGAGAGCATGAATATTGGCTTGATTATCGGTTACAGCGTTGCTCTTGGAGTGCTCCTTGTCCTTTCTTTCCTCTTCTCTAGTAGCGATATGGCTTACGGCTCAATTAGCGATGTTCGCCTTGAGGAGGCCCTAAAGAAGAAGCCGCAAAGCAAACGTTTAAAAGCGGCCAAAAGCCTAAGCGATAATTATCCCCGCACTATTTCGACCATTTTGCTTTTAAATGACACGGTTAATGCGGGTCTAGATTCCGTGAGTACCCTTCTTGGCGTTACTTTGAGCGTGCTCGTCTTGGGGGGAGAGACGGCGGAAGCCGAAACATGGGGCCTTGTAGCTTCTATGATTTGCTTGGTCATTAAAATTACTTTCGGCGAGATTATAGCCAAGAGCTTTGGGAAAATCTTTAATCTCAAACTCGTCTCCCTATACTCTTTGCCTCTCCGCTTCTTTTCGTGGCTTTTGATGCCTATTACCTTCGTGGTGGGAGGACTTGGGGAAGTTTGCGCCAAGCCTCTTTTAAGGAAAGTCGAAGATCTTACCATTAGCGAGGACGATTTGCATGAGATGGTCGATGGCATTGAGGAACAAGGAACGGTGGACGAAGACAAAGCGGAGCTTCTTCACGAAACCATTCGCTATACCCATACGCTGGCTTATGAAGTGATGACGCCTCGAGTGGACGTTTTTGCCATCGATGCCGAAGATGATTTAAAGGAAGTGAGCGACGATCCGAAAGTTTATCACTATAGTCGCGTTCCGGTTTATAGGGGAACGATCGACAACATCATCGGCTTTATCAAAACCCGCAATCTCATGCTCTATAAGATGAGCGGCGAAACGCCTAAATTGTCGGATCTTTTGGAAGAACCCCTCCGTTTCCCTCGGAGTGCTGAGATAAACGACATTTTGAAGATATTCAAAAAGAAAAAGAGGCATTTCGCGATCGTGATGGATGAATATGGCGGTGTGGAAGGCGTTATCACGATGGAAGATATTTTGGAGGAGATCGTCGGGGAGATTTGGGACGAAAAAGACGATCCTGAGATCCCCTATCTCAAAAGGAAAGATGGCAGCTATATCGTGGATGGTTCGCTTACCTTAGAGGATTTTTGCGACTTGCTTGGCCTTGATTTTGACAAAACGGACACCGAATATGTGACTATCGGCGGTTTCATCGTTGAGCTTCTTGACGATAAATTCGCTAAGGTTGGGGATATTGTGTCCTATAAAAACTATTTACTTAAAGTTTTGGCGGTCGATAAGAACGGAGCGGCCAAGAAGATTCTTGTGACGCCAGAAAAGAAAGAAGAAGAGGAAGAATAAAAAACCGAAACAAAATTCTTCTTTTGCCTCTATCTCTTTATAGAGATGTTAAGAGTAGAGGGTTTGACGAAAAGCATTCAAGAAGGAGAGAAGACTCGTTTCCTTTTCAAAGACGTGTCTATATCTTTTTCTGATCATGGCCTTTATGTGTTAGAAGGGCGTAGCGGCAGTGGGAAAAGCACTTTTTTGCATATCCTCGCTTTGATGGAGAAAGCGGAAAGAGGAAAGATCTTTCTCGATGGCGAAGAGCTTTTAAAAAGGAACGAAAAAGGCAAAAGCGATTATCGAAGGCATTCTCTTGGCTTCATTTTCCAAAACCACCATTTGGAGGATACGCTAACCGCCAGTGAAAATATCGCTTTGCCTTTGCTTATTCAGGGGGAGAAAGAAAAAATAGCCTTAAAGAAAGCAAAAGACTCCCTTTTAAAGTTTTTCTCCAAAAAAGTCGATGGCAAAAAAGCGGTTTTGCTAAGCGGCGGCGAAAAAGCGCGTGTTTCCTTTTTAAGAGCCACCATTGCGAATCCACCGATTTTGCTTTGCGATGAACCAACGGGAGCTTTGGATACGAAGAACGCCCATTTTATGATGGGAGAGATTAAGAAATATTCGAAAACGCATCTTGTCATTTTGGTGAGCCATGATAGAAAACTGGCCAAAAAATACGCCGATTATTTATTGCTTTTGGAGGATGGTAAGCTCCTTTTTTCAAAAGAGAAGGAAGAGGAGAAGATGCTTTATAAGCAGATGATCCGAAAGAAACGGGGGAAAATTGGTTCGCTTCTTTGGTTTTTGTTTCGAAAAAGCATCCCTAAAGATGCCAAAAAAAGCGTTCTTACCATCGGAACGACTTTTTTTCTCTTCTCCTTTCTTTTGCTTTTCATTGGATTTTTCGAAGGGGGGCGCTCCTTTTTAGAAGATGGAGAAGACCGTTCCCTTCTTTATCTATCCGCTTCTATGTCGGCGAGCAAGAAAGAGGAACTTCCTGGGAGCCGGCTTTCCCTTGCCCGCTCCTATAGGCCTAAAGAAAGCGAAGCGAAAGAGATTCTTTCTTCTTTCGAAAACGTAAGAATCGAAAACGATTATTCTTATTTTTTCCCTTCTTCCTTACCTTATCGCGAGAATGGTTACCTTAAAGAAAACGTCTCCCTTTGCCCTATTTGGGACCTCTCTTTGAAAAACCGGAATCGTTCTTTCCTTACGGAGGGGGAAGTCCCCAATGGCGAAAGCATGAACTATGTGCTCATTAACGAAGAACTTGCCTCTTCGCTCCAGAATCCTATCGGAAGTTTGCTTGAAGTTTCTTACGAATCTTCTTTCGAATGCCATGGGGAGGAAGAGGATATTCTTTTATCTTTCCGCTTTGAAGTGACGGGAGTGGTGAAGGATTTCGCTTTCCTTTCCTTGCCTCGCATTTTTTATAGCTATCGCGCGTTGGAGAAGAGTTTGGAGTCACAAACGTTGAAGAATGGAAAGACTTTGCCAGCCCTTTTTAAGGAAGCGAGCGGAGAAGAAGAATGGACGTCCTATTCCTATCTTTTGTTCTATGAAGAAAAAGAGGCGAAGCGCCTAAAGGAATTTGCTTCCGCTTGCAAAGAGCCCTTTTTAATAACCAACACCCTTTGGACGTCTTTGGAAGGCTTTGACGCTTTGTGGCAAGCAATGGAAGGGTCGCTCACCCCTTTCTTAGCTATGGAGGCGGTTTTTTCTTTCTTTTCGATCGCTTTAATAGCCTATTCCTCTTTTCTTGAAGAAAGACGCTTTCTTTCTTTGCTGGACGCCTTAGGGATGCTTAAAGAGGAGAGAGTCCGCTATTTTGAAAATGGCGTTGGGAGCCAGATTCTTATCGGCGCTCTTTTGGCTTTTCTAATCTCCTTTCCCCTTTCGCGTCTTTTCTCTTCTCTCCTTGAAGGAAAATTCGGCATTCCAAGCCTTCTAGTGATTCCCTATTCCCACTTCCTAGGGATACCTTTATTGCTTCCTTTCCTCCTTTTGGCTTTTGCCGCGTTTCTCCTCTTCTTTGGCGTTCGCCTTCCGATCTATTTCTTATCAAAAAAATCACTGGCGGGGGAATTGAAAGACGAATGAACGGGATAGTCGCCAAGAGGATAACAAAAAAATTTTTGGACGAAACTCTTTTGGAAGAGGCTTCTTTCATCCTTCCTAAAAAAGGGCTTTTCCTTGTTCTTGGCGAAAGTGGAAGCGGGAAAAGCACTCTTTTCGACATGCTTTCGGGGATTGATCGGAATTATCAAGGTGAGCTCGTTGTTTTTGGACGTTCCTTCAAAAGGATGAAAGAAGAGGAATGCGCTTCCTTTCGACTCCAAAATATTGGCTTCCTCCGACAAAATTATGATTTATTGCCTCATGAAACGGTACTTGAAAACGTTCTTTTGCCAGCTGGTTATCGGAAAGACCGCAAAGCTCTTTCCTATAAAGCCGTCACCTTGCTAAAAGAGGTCGGTTTATTGGAGAAAAAGAAAAGTCTTGCGTACGTTCTTTCGGGCGGTGAGAAACAACGCCTTTCCTTTGCCCGCGCTCTCATACTGGATCCTTCTCTCCTTTTATGCGATGAGCCAACGGGGGCGCTTGATAAAGCCTCGGCACTCTCCCTATTCGCTCTTTTGAAGAAGGAGTCTAAACGTCGGCTCATTGTCATTAGCACCCACGATCCTTCTTTCTTTTCTTCGGGTGCCGACGGCATTTTTGAAATCAAAAATCATAAAATCATATGTAAAAAGTCCATTATTTCAAAAGAAGAAGAAGGCGAAACCGCTTTAAAAAACGAGAGATGCAAGTTCCCTTTTGTTTATTGGATGAAGCACGCTTCCCATCTATTGAAAACAAGAAAGTTCAGAAGCGCTTTTGCGGTGCTTTTGCTCTCTTTCTCCTTTTTAGGGCTCGGTCTTAGCTCTTATTTATCGCGTAATGTAACCTCGAAAATGGGTAAAGCCTTTTCTTCTTTAATAGGCGAAAAGGCCATTGTCATGTCTTTGAAAAACGAGAAAACCCCAACTGTTTCCGATATTCAAAGCGCCTTACTAGAAGAAGTCGCGAACCTTCAAAAAAAGTTACCCGATGACGTCGATATTTGCGTTTCCTATTTGTCTCCGTTCGAACAGCTGTTCAAAGATCAAAATGAGATTTATGTGAAAAAGGGCGTCCGTCGATTTCTCTTTCCCTCTTTAAGTGCCAGAAGCGTGAATGACTTTCTTTTCCTTCCCGATTATAAAAACAATTTCGTTTCTCCTTTCTTCCCAAAGACGCTTGAGGTGGATGACGTTATCTTGGGTCTTCCTCAAAACGATTTGGTGTCTTTTGCCAAATTCTTGCAGGTTTCCTGGAATTACGAAGGGGTCGGAACCTATCTTTCTCGTAACGAACTCTCTTTGACTTTGGAGGTTCGAAACGAGGACTGGGGCTATTTCGATAAGCAGGATTTCTTTTTAAAAGGAGTTATGGAGTTCGAGACACCCACCCTTTTCCATTTGGACCCTTTATGGAATGAAGCTATTTACGAAGAGCGGATGAGGCTTCCTTCCTCGAATGGATCTTCCTTCCCGACGCCTTGGACCCTTTATAAGGCATATGGCCTAAAATATATTGACGATCCAGAAGCATTCCTTGAACAATCGCGTCAGAAGGAATTCCGAAATTTCCTTTTTGAAAAAGACTCGAAACGTTTTGATTTTTCTCATAACGAAAGAAAAACAACGAGGAAAGACGATAGATTTTTTGTTTTTGATGCCTCTTTTTATCGCATTGAGAGAGAAGATGTGATTCGAATTCAGGAAAAGTATGGGTTTTCTCGTTACGCCATATTTTCGGAAGGCAGTTACCGTGCTTTTCCAAAAGCTCTTTCGCTCGGTTTTAAGGAACCCTTCTTGCTTGGTACGGATAAAGAAGAGGTTTTTCGTTACTCCGAAGGACTTTCTAAAGTGCCGACAAAGGCTATCGCTTCTTTCCCTTCTCTTCCTGAGAGGATGGCCTTAGGGAGCTATTTAAGACCCAGGAGTTCCTCGCTTGCTTTTTCGAGCGACTTATCGACTTTAATAAAAGGCAGGATGCCAACAAGTCTCGATGAGATTGTGCTTTCCGAAGGACTTGATAAGCGCTTGGGAAATCCGAAGACGATTTATGTGTCTGGCGTCACCAAAAGCGAAGTCCAAGGGGAATTCCTCTTTCGCGAGTATCAACAAGCTTCTTTGAAAGTGGTGGGGCTATCTTCTTTGGCGGAAGACACTATTTTGTCCTCTTCTGACTGGACGAGCGATTTTTTCAAATTGAAACTTGGAGTCAGTGCCTTTCATTTAGAGCCGCGCGAATGCGTTTTCTATATCGACGAGAAAGAAGATGGGGTCGCCTTATCGAATTCTTTATCGGCTTTGTTTCCAAAATACTCTTTTATGGATCCAAGTTCCCTTCTTCAAGAGAGCATCAATGAAACGATGGGGTATTTGACGGCTGTTTTATCTTTTGCTTCGGCGGCTCTTTTTGTCACGAGCTTTCTATTGCTTCTTGTGCTCTCGCTTTTATATTTGATAGAAAATAAAAAAGAAGGGAAATACTTCTATCTCCTAGGCATATCGCGGGAATCCATCTTTGATAGTTTTAGCGCCGCGATGTTTCTCTTGCTGACGCTTGGGGCAATAAATGCTTTAGGAAGTTTATTGGCCATAGAATTCGCCTTCGATGAGGTGCTATCGGAATCTTTCGGCTTTGTCTTTTCTTTTCAAATAGATTTGATTCCCCATTTTGTCGTGTTTTTTGCTTATATTGTTTCTATGCTTCTCCTATTTATTTTCCTTCGTTTTCACCTAAAGAAAATCGATTACTCGAAAAGGGAAGTTGTTTAAAGTGCATAAAGTGACGCTTTTTTCTTTATTCATTTTTCGAAAGCGTGTTATAGTATTTGTCGGTTGTTTCGTTACGAAAGAACTAGGAAGGTTAGGAGCATATGAAGGGAACAGTCAAAATGTTCAACAAGGAAAAAGGCTATGGCTTCATTCACGCTGAAGACAACAAAGACTACTTTTTCCATTACAGCGCTTTGATCATGGATAGCTTCAAGACCGCTGAACCTGGCGAAAACGTCGAGTTCGAAGTCGAAGAATCTGAACGTGGTCCACGTGCTAAGAACGTTAAAAAAGTTGCTTAATCGTTGAACTAGACTGACCTCTGCCGATGGTGGAGGTTTTTTTCTTTTTCTGTCGCTTTTTTGGAATTCAAAAAAAGACTATCTAGAGATATAATCTCTCACGAATGAGAGAAGGAAGAAAAATATGGCATTAAAAGCAGGCATTGTCGGTCTTCCGAACGTTGGCAAATCGACTTTATTCAATGCGATAACCAATTCGCATGTTTTGGCGGAAAACTATCCTTTCGCCACCATCAATCCGAATACGGGCGTGGTGACGGTTCCGGACGAAAGACTGGACTACTTAACCAAATACTTTGCACCCAAGAAAAAAATTAATGCGACTTTCGAGTTTTATGATATTGCCGGGCTGGTGAAAGGCGCTTCCAAAGGGGAAGGCTTAGGAAACCAATTCTTGGCGGCTATTCGCGAATGCGATGCTATCGTGGAGGTTGTTCGTTGCTTTGAAAGTAACGCTGTCGTTCGCTATAACGACGAACCCGTCGACCCTCGAAACGACATCGACGTTATAAATCTCGAGCTTTCTATGGCTGATTTGGAGTCGGTGAACGCAAGAATCGGCAAACAAGAAGTGAAGGCTCGTATCGCTCATGATAAAGAGGCGATGTATGAAATGCCGATTTTGACCGCTATAAAAAAAGTCCTTGAAGAAGGGAAATCGGCTCGGCTTGTGGAAGGACTTAGTCAAGAGCAACTCTCATACGCCAGGAAAAACTTCTTTCTTCTTTCTTTGAAGCCGATTCTTTATGTCGCTAATGTCGCGGCCGATGATTATGGCGACCTAGAGCATTGCAAGTACTATCAGGAAGTCAAGCATCTTGCCGAAAACGAGGGCGCCGTCTGCATTCCTCTTTCTTGCCAGATTGAATACGAGATTTCTCAGCTTGAAAGCGAAGCGGACAAAAAAGACTTCTTAGAGTCCATGGGCCAAAAAGAGTCCGGACTTGATAAGCTCGTAAAGGCTTCCTATAAACTTCTGAATCTCTCTACCTTCTTGACATGTGGCAGTGACGAATGCCGCGCTTGGACCTTCCATAATGGCATGCTTGCCCCCGCTTGCGCTGGTGTCATCCATAGCGATTTTGAAAAGGGCTTTATTAAAGCGGAAGTTTACTCTTTTAACGATTTCTACGAGATTAGCCAATCCTTCCCGATGAAGGAAGGCGAAGCGCCTTTAGGGCAAAAAGTTGAGGTCGCCGTAAAGGAAGCGGGCAAAGTTCGAAGCGAAGGGAAGGACTATGCTATGAAAGATGGCGATATCGTTTTCTTCCGTTTCAATGTGAGCAAATAAATGAATATACGAATTGGATATGGCGAGGATATACACGCCCTCGTCAAAGGACGGGAACTAATTTTGGGAGGAGTCCATATCCCCTTTGAGAAAGGCCTTCTTGGCCATAGCGATGCAGATGTTCTTTATCACGCCATAAGCGATGCTCTTCTAGGCAGTTTGGCTCTTGGCGATATAGGAAAAATCTTTCCTCCGAGCGATCCGAAGACGGAAGGCATCGATAGTGGCATTATCTTGGAAAAGTGTTTCTCTATGATTCGCGAACAAGGCTATCGCATTTCCAACTTAGATTCTTCGATATGTTGCGAAGCTCCTCATCTTTCCAAGTATATATCGATCATGCGAAAGAACATCGCCAAAATTCTGGAGATACCTTTCGAGAATGTTTCCGTTAAGGCCATGACCAACGAAGGCTTTGATGCCTTGGGCGAAGGAAAAGCCATAAAAGCGATAGCTACAGTGCTTATTTATAAGGAGGCTTCATTATGAATCACGAAATCGTTTTACAAAAAGCGCTTGCTTTAGCATCTTCTAAAGCGGGTTACGACATTCCTCTTGAGGAAATTCGAATCGATCGAAGCAAAGATATTGCCCATGGGGATTATGCGAGCAATTTTGCTCTCAAATTTTCAAAAAAATTCGGCAAATCTCCTCTTTCCTTTGCCAATGATGTCCTGGCGAATCTCGTCGAGGCTTCAATCGAACGAGTGGAAATTGCGGGACCCGGCTTCATCAATTTCTTCATGAAAAAGGAAGCTCTTTCTGCTATTATCCCTCTTATTTTGAACCAGGGTGACCATTATGGCGATGGCGAAAAGAAAAACATCAAGGTGGACGTTGAATACGTTTCCGCAAATCCTACTGGAGATTTGCATTTGGGCCACACTCGCGGCGCGGCGATAGGAGACGCGGTGGCGAGTCTTTATCAAAAAGCCGGCTATGATGTTACTCGTGAGTACTACGTGAATGATTGCGGCAACCAAGTGGAACATTTAGGCCATTCTCTTCGAGCCCGTTATCATGAGCTCTTCGGAGAGCCTTTAGCCCTGGGCCCGGATGATTATCATGGGGTGGATTTAATCGCCATTGCCCAAGAAATAAAAGATTCGTACGGGGAAAAATATCTCGTCGACAATGAGGAAAGCCATGCTTTCTTCATTCGCTTTGGCATCGATCATGAACTTGCCAAGATCAAAAAGGATATGGCCGATTTCGGGGTTCACTTCGATAAGTTCAGCTATGAATCCGATATTCGAAAAGGAGATACCCTCCAAAAGACCATTGAGGAACTTCGCGAAAAAGGCTTCGTTTACGTCAAAGACGGCGCAACTTATTTGAAAACGAGCGCCTTCCTTGACGATAAAGACCGACCGATTATCAAAAAGGATGGCCTTTATACCTATTTCATGCCGGATATCTGCTATCACTATGAGAAAATGTCTCGTGGCTTTGATTTCTTAGTCGATTGCCTTGGGGCCGATCACCATGGCTATATCGCCCGCATGAAGAGCGCTTTAATGATGAAAGGCTATTCTCCGGATGTTTTGCAGGCGGAAATTTACCAAATGGTCCGCGTCTATCAAAACGGAGCGGAGGTCAAGATGAGCAAACGTACTGGAAAATCCATTACCCATCGTGAGCTCGTGGCCGAAGTGGGAAAAGACGCGGTCCGTTATTTCTTTAGTGCTCGCTCGAGCGATACCCATCTTGATTTCGATATGGATTTGGCGACGAGCAAAAGCAAAGAAAATCCCGTATTCTACGCTCAATACGCTCATGCGCGTTGCTCTTCTTTGCTCGCTTTAGGGAAAGACATTCCCCTCGTTTATGATGAAAGTGCCTTTCAAGATGGCAAAGAAGACGATATTTTGAAGCAACTTACCGATTTTCCTAGTATGATAGAGAGCGCGGCCAAGGCGAGAGCTCCCTATAAAGCGGTCAACTATATTGATCGCTTGGCACAGCTTATCCACGAATACTATGCTTCGACGAAGATCATTGACCGCGAAGATTTATCGAAGACGGGAAGCAGGCTTTGCCTCATCAAAGCTTGCCAAAGCGTCCTTCGGAATGCATTAGCCCTTATCGGCGTCAGTGCACCAAATAGAATGTAAAAGGAGAAAACGATGAATAATCAAAAAAGCATGCTTGAAGTCGCCTATGAGATAATCGGCGCTTCCAAAACCCCCCTTGCCTTTGCGACTCTTTACGATGGTGTGGCGAAAGAACTCGCGATGACCAAAGAAGAAAAAGACGACCGCATTGGTGATTTTTACACCGAACTGACGCTTGATGGCAATTTTGTGGCTTTGACCGACAATACTTGGGACCTTCGTACTCGCCACACTTATGACAAAGTCCATATCGATGTGAACGACGTCTATAGCGACGTCAATCAATCGGATGCCGACGAAGAAGACAAAAAAGAAGAAAAAGAATACAATGCCGAAATCGAAGGCAAGTCTATCGATGAAGGCGAGGACGAAGGAAATGGCGAGAATGAGGAAGGCGAAGAAAAAGCCTCCGAAGAAAGCCTTTCTTCCTTGGGACTTCAATAAATTTATACTTTTTGACCTTTAAGGCCTATTGAGGCCTTTTTAAATTTCTTCGTATATTTTTCGCTCTCAAAAAATGAGATTGTTCCTCGAAAGCCGTTTTTGAGGGTGTATAATGCCTTCGGAGGGAGTGCAAATGGATTATTGCAAATGGATGGAAAAGAATCCGAAATGGCTCAAACTTGTTCTTTGCCTTTGGATTCTTGACATCACTTGGGCTATTTGGCGCATCGTCAAAGCCGTGAAGAATGGAAGTTTTATTCAACTTATTCTTGCCATTCTTTGGATCGTTGCAGCTGGCACTGTTGGCTGGATTCTTGATGTTATTTGCATCATCATCAACGACTATCCATTCTGGTTTAGGTAAACTGGAGAAAAAGGGAGAAGCCCTCTTTGGGCTTCTTTTTCTTTTTCCCAAAAAGCTTCTATAATCTTCTTGGCATGAAACTTTTTTGCTTTGATTTAGATGGCACGATTCTTGATAAAGACAAGATTTTTCGAGAGAGCACAATCGCTTCGATTCGACAAATCCAAACGAAAGGTCATGCCGTTTGCTTAGCGAGCGGCCGTCCATTCTCTGGCATCTCGCCCTTTTTGAGAAAACTCGATTCGAAGAATCTTTATGCGGTTGCCTTCAACGGGGCCGCTCTCTATAAAGGGAATGGCGAGCTCCTCTATGAGAATGGTTTTCCTTTTCAGGTCTTCTTGGATTTTCATGACTCTCATAAGGACTTCATTCATAATGGAGTCGATATTTATTGTTATACCGAACATGAAGTTTGCTCTTTTGAGAGCAGTGAAGGCATCTATTACGAGCATCGTTTAAATGATGAGCCCATTCGGATGCTTCATGAGAGGCCTTTGGCTTCTTCTAATACCATCATGAAATTCATGGTGGTGTCGAAGGACACTAAAAAAATCGATGAAATAGAGAAAACAATTGACGTCCCTTCCCTTCATACTGTGCGAAGCGATCCTCGTTTCTTCGAATTTACCAAAAAAGGCGTGGATAAAAGCAGCGCGATTGAAAGGCTTCGCCTGTTGCTTCATATTGGAAAAAGAGAAGATGTGGTGACTTTTGGCGATGCTGGAAATGATTTTTTGATGTTAAAAGACTATTATGGAATAGCTATGGGCAACGCTACCGAAGAATGTCGACAAGTCGCTAAAAAAGTGACTCTAGATTGCAAAGAAGACGGCGTTTCCTATGCCCTTACGAATTGGTTTTAGGAGCTCTTTATGTGGGAAAAAGAATTAGAAGCGATGAAAGAGGCGGCTTATTTAGCGGAGAAAGAGATATTGAAGGTCTATAACACCTCTTTTGC
>DJRQ01000067.1 GCA_002440125.1 Caryophanales bacterium UBA6356
CTGAGCTACGGGCGCAACGACATAATAATAAAGAGGGAATGTTTCCTAAGCAATAGCGAAACCAAGCGGAAAAACGAAATTTCGAGAAACAAATAGGAAGACACCGCTTCCTTCGATTAGTGGATGATCGCCCGTTACTCGTCCACCGTTCAAAAGACGAGAAGAGTAGGTCTTTCTTTTTGGGGTCCTAGACTATCCCTTTTGGTAGATTTTAGTCAAAGGAGAAAATCGCTTTAGAGAACAAACGGTGTCCTAATGGAATCTTAGTCGACAAATTATTAATATATTTGGTTTTATTTTAGTTGTTTTTTGGTAATAGAGATAATCGATTACATCGAGGAAATATCTGATAATTCAAATATTTTTAGTTAATTTTATTTCACTGAAATCATAAGCGAGTAAAAATGTCGCATATAGTATTCTAAATCCCATTTTGAAAGCGACCCTTTCCCCATTGCCACTTTCATATAGCAAAGAGGCAGAGCGTCATAAATTTCTTTTGGTATGATAGATGAGCATTCCTTGTAGTTGAGAAGGCCGTATCGTTCGATATCTTTCTTCATCTTTTTTTCATCGTATTTAAGTTTCTCTCCGTAATCAAAGACGTTAAAACATCCTTTAATGCCCCCTGGCATCGACAGAAGATCGCCAACGAAATAATTCAAATGAAACACTGTCACCGGGCAATAAAGATCAACCCACTCTTTTCTAGCGGAAAAGGAAGTGAGTGTTTTTCCAGAAAGTCTTCCAGCATTAAAAACAGCAAAGCGATGACCAACAACAGAAGAAACATTTGAGCGATTTATATAAATATACTTATTGAGATTCAAATCAAAAAAGCCATGGTCTCCTGAAATTTCCACATTTTCGTCTTCAAAAGTCAAAGAAAGGATCTCATTGAGTTTTTTCTTATAATTAAAATTGTAAAGTATTTTATTGACAACTATCATTCCTTTTTCGTGATCAAAAGACAAAACAAGATCGCCTGCCTTTATATTCTTAACGGCTTTGTAAGATAGATCTGCCATCAATATTTTTTCCTTTGGCGATAAGCAAGTCTTTTCCTTTCCATCTAGTCGAAAGGAAAGAGAGAGGCCGTCTTTAAAAGAAGGAAAATTCTCGATGGACATGTTTGTTTTAAACGATTCTTGGCTTTTGCCATCTTCGTCGAGCATAGTCGAAAACGTTTCAAAGCAAAACCAATCTTTGAACTCCATGTTATCCGCATAGCTCCATTCAGCGGGTTTTTTCAAGGTATAATCCAGCCACGTCCTTCCCACTTCTCCTTTAGTTTTTTGAGCTCCCGATGCAAGATTATCGCCGGGCACATAGGTTATATCGATAGCTTTTTCGATATTTGTCCACGCCGGATAAAGAACTGCTATTTTACCATTGTCCACTAACGCATCATCGATTAATAGACTTGCACCAGCTTGATATGCGACGCCACTTAAATCAGATGCTGAATTCCAATTGGAAAATTCGCAAATACCCGTCTTTATTCCGGGCTTATCGGTTGGTAGCTGTACGACTTCCCCCTTTGTTATTTCCTTGATTGGGAGAAAAGTGTGATTGTTAGTGTTTACGAAAGTCGGAATTTCAAAGAGAAGGATACACTTGTCCATAACGCTCCACTCTTCCCCGTTCCAATCGTAATAGTCTTTCGCCAATTCCTTATTTTGCTCTTTCTTGTAAGGCCCTATGGCCTTTTGTGAATAACCTTTGACGTTAGCACTTTTGTCACCGTCTTGAACTGTCACCGTTGTTAACGCGTTCTTATCGATGAAAAAAGTCGATTTCGTGTTTAAGGCAGTCCCTTCGAAAAAGCCTCCGACTCCACCAGAAAGAACAAGATAAGCGCCATTAATGATACACTGAGCATTTTCTTTTACCGATGGATAGAAAAAGTCACCACTAAAAGCGTTTTCAGCAGAATATTGATAGAAGATAATATCTGTTTTTTGCAAAAGCGAAGCTCCTTTAGATACATTCAAAGAAGACCCGAACATGAATTTCAAAGGATGCGTAGCCGTATAAAGCCCATCAAATAAGTTGATGTCATATTTCCACGAAATAGGGAAAAAGAAAGGACTTGTATCGATCACCACACTTAAGCCAAGGGCGTCTATGGACAATTTAAGGCTTCCAAAATCGGCGCCGCCAAAAACATCCAAGGACGTTTTGCCACCTCGTGGATCCGAAACGGTTCCGTCATCTTTATATCCAATCGTATATCGAGGATCTTCAGGATTGTGTTTCGTTTCAATTTTGGAATTTGCTCCCGTCATATTGAGCAAAGCGTTGCAATTGCCAAATATCCTCGTTGTCGTTAAATTGTGCTGTTTCCCTGCGTATAAATCACAATATCCCAGCAGCTCAGAGCCAGAAAAGAATGTGATCTTAGGTCTAATATTGGGCATATCATACACCGAAAAAGGCGTAATTTTCTTGTCATAAAGAGCTTTTGTGTTGCTGCCACCATTAAAATTATAAACAACAAAAGGTTCGTAGATTCTTGACCCTGGATAACTTTTAATAAAGCTCCCGTTATTATTGGCTTCCGCTTCTTTGATGTAACCCATGCACTCTATATTTCCATAATTCTCGATGCAGGAGTTTGATTCCATCGTGATTTGAGTGTAATTTCCAGTTGTGCCACCGGATACCGCGGATCCTTCTATCCCAACCACGCCTCCAATTCGAATAGTTCCGCGGTTTTCGATGGAAACGCCGCTTTTTAAAACCAGTTCGCTTTGCAAATACTTTTCTACAAAGCCTTCTTCCCAATCTGAAAAAGTCTTGTGATTATTGTCATCTGTGGTATTAGGCCAATCGGTGTCTTTTTGTCGTCCATCCCAATGTTCGTCAGCATCCCAAGGCAAGGTAAAAACGTCGTTCTCATTCAAAACGTGGTTTTGCTCTACGACTGCCTTTTTAAATTTATCACCGCTAAATGATTTGGTCGGTTTAAGGAAAATCTGGTCTTTAGCAGCTCTTTTCGAAGCTACTTCTAGTGCTTTATCGATAGAAGTAAAGTACTCAAGCGCACCGCTTTCTGTTTTTATATAGCAAATGATTCGAGAATCCGAAGGGGAAAGAACGATTCCATCTAAAATTTTGGAAGTGGAATATATCCATGCAGCCTCCCCATCTAAACATAACAAGCCGATCGAAGAGAGCACAAAAAGAGGTTTCAGTCTTCGTTTTTCAATCATTCTATTACCTCAACTTTGAAGGAAAAAAGGGCAGCATTGTGCTCACTTTTAAGACTCGGCACGACATTTTTAACGAATGAGTCTACGCTAAAAAAATCGATAGTATATTCCACGCAAAAGTTAATAGAGTTCAAAGACGTGATACCTAGTTCGCTTAAATCGAATTCCGCTTCGTAATATTTATTCGAGCTGATCCACGATTTTTCCGCTTTAACGTTCAAAGATGAATCCGCTTGAAATCTCGTTATCCCAAAATCTTTTCCTTTGTCTAGAAAAAGAAAAAAGTTAGAAAACTCGCAAACACTAGAATCAAAAACATTAAACTCGTTTCGATCAATCAAAGTTAAAAGAAGCTTAAAACCGCGGTTTTCGTTTATATGATCGGCAATAGGCGAGGAACCGCAATCAATTTGAAAAGGTATACTCAAAGTAACGACGGAAGAAATCATTCCGTCTTCTATTGGGCCTTCTTCACAATAATCAAAACCGCGACTGTTCCCTTTGAAGGTAATGTACTCGCCGATATCGATGACGGAGGCAATTTGTGGATTTAAGTCAAGCGATGCATTATCACTTCCAACCATCCACGTAGAAAAGCCAACACCCGCAAGGCTAATGTTTGCTAAAAATAGGAGCCCCCCCCCGCACGAATCGGATTCTTCTTTATATCTAAAACGCTTTTGCCTTTTTTCACGTTAAAAAGCTACCACGTTTTCGATTGATTGTTAAGACTGGACTACAACTATATTTTCCGCCTTTTTGTATCCTTATCAAAGAATGTTCTCACGCATTCACTTTTTGATAAAGTTCCTCGGCTATCTCTTTCGGCAATATCTGAGACAGTTCCTCGATTGAGGCCCGTTTAAGGGAATCGATGGTCGGGTAGTTCTTGCGAAGAAGTTCTTTCCTCTTCTCCCCTAGGCCTTTCACCTGGTCAAGAATCGAACCATGCATCGCTTTAAGACGTTCCGACTTATGGAAAGATATGGCGAAGCGATGGACCTCGTCTTGCATCCGCATAAGGAGAAAAAACAAGGGGCTTTTAGGGTCGAGAGGGTAGGTCTTTCCATCTTTATCGATAATGCCTTCCGTTTGATGTTTGTCGTTTTTATATAGGCCATAGACAGGCAAAGAAACATCCGCTTCTTTTAAGCCCAAAAGAGTCGCTTCCACTTGCGATAAGCCGCCATCGGTGAGAATAAGGTCTGGGAAAGAGAGGTTTTCTTCCTTAAGCCTTTTGTAGCGGCGAGAAACCACCTCCACCATCGAATGGAAATCATCCCCGGCATTCTCTTCTTTAAGATGGAATTTGCGGTACATCCCTTTGGCCGGTTCGCCATTGATATAGCAGACCATGGCGCCGACAGGCGAGCTTCCTTGGAGATGGGAATTGTCAAAAAGCTCGATGCGATAAGGCGTTGGGATATCAAGGAGTTTGCCCAAAGATTCGAGCAAGGAAAGGTTATCGTCTTCGAGCCTTGCGCTCATAAAGTGAGCGTCGAGCCCTTGCTTGGCGTTTAAAGAGGCGATATCGATCTGTTCCAAAAGGCGTCCTTCTTTAGGGTGAAGCACTTTCGCTTTGGGATAAATCGGAAGGAAATTCTCGTCAAAAGAGGGGATGTTGCAAAGGATTTCGCTCGGGAGATCGTTATTCTGATAGTATTGCTCGATAAGGTTGGTCGCATCGATTCTCTCGCCTTCGAAAAGAGGGACCACTTTGACGTCTTTCCCCAAAAGCCGGCCTCTCCGATAGGTCAAGATAGCCAAAGCCAAATAGCCATCGCGCGAGGCGTAAGCGAAAACATCGCGATCGGTAAGGTCGCTGGAAAGCTCGACGCTTTGCTTAGAGACGACGCGAAGGACGCTATCGAGCGTCTCCTTATAGTATTTGGCGTCTTCGAAGCGAAGCTCCATCGACGCTTTCGCCATCTTCTCTTTAAGGATTCGCGCGACTTCCTCCGTATTTCCATCTAAAAAGCTCTTAATGCTCGCATAAAGGGCTTCGTAATCTTCTTCTTTGATGGGATTGATGCAAGGAGCAAGGCATTGCCCCATATGGAAATAAAGACAGGCTTTTTTACCAAGATTCTTGCATTTGCGAGTAGGATAAATCGCGTTCAGCAGACGGATCGTCTTATAGGCATCGGAAGCATTAGGGAAGGGGCCGAAATAGAAATAGCGCTTATCGCTAGCCCTTCGCGCAATCGTTAGATACGCATCCTTCCTCCTTAACGCGATATAAGGATAGTGCGAATCGTCAACCAGCATGATGTTGTAACGAGGGTAATGGGTCTGGATGAGGTTCATCTCCAGGATGAAGGCTTCTTTGTCACTATGGACGATGATGAAGTCGAAATGGTCCACGTGGCTCACCATAGCGAAAACCTTCCCCGTCTGGGGACGCAAAAAATATTGCGATACGCGGTTTTTGAGGTTTTTGGCTTTGCCGATATAGATGATTTTGTCGTCTTTGTCCTTCATCAAATAGACGCCGGGTTTGTCTGGCAAAAGAGCGATAAGCCTTTTAAGTTTCTCTCTAAGAACCATTCTCTACTTAAGGTGCAAGATCGTTGCGCCCCCACCGCCTTCATTGCCATCCGCCCCTTCGAAAGAAGAGATAAACTCAGGATGCTCTTTGGCATAGTTCAGAACTAAATTCCTTAAAGCCCCGCTTCCCCAGCCATGAATGATGCGAACCCTTTTATAGTGGCGAAGAAGCGCATCGTCGAGATATTTTTCAAGGGTTAGCCTCGCCTCATCGACATGCATGCCAATAAGATTGCACTCAAGAGGCACGCTCTTGCGATGGGAAAGGGAGTCGAGGTCAATGGGAGAAGAGCGAACTTCGCGAGTGCTTTCTTTTGGCTCTATGACGCGTTGCATTTGGTTCTTCTTGACGTTGAAGGAAAGGCCTTCGCGAGTGATTACCACTCCTTTATTTCCTTCAAGGCTCTTGAGGCGCCCTTGGATAAAGAGAGCAGGTACGGCGACATAATCCCCGGCTTTGAGAGGCTCAGAGAAAGTTGGTGAATTCGGAGCCTTTTCATCAAGTTCTTCCAGTTTCTTTTTCGCTCTTATGACCTCATGGAGCTTCCCTTGGCTTTCTTTCGCTTCCTGAAGGATTTCCTTCAATCTACTCTCGTATTCATCGAGTATTTTTCTCTTTTCGCCATCCGTATCCTCTCGGAAGCGGCTCTCTTTGATGTTTAAAGCGGCTTCTTTCGACTTCAAAGAGAGGCGTTCTCTTTCGAGATTCTGTTTCTCTTGGAGCAAAGAAAGGCGAAGGTCTTCGTTTTGCTTGGTGGCGCTTGAAAGCTTATCGATTGCTTCCGATACGCTTAAATCCTCTTCTTCGCTAAGCCTTTTTTGCGCGGATAAAAGCACTTCCTCTGGCAAATGGAAGCGTTTGGCGAGAGCTAAGCCATAGCTTTCGCCCGGCAAGCCCATTTGAAGGCGATAAGTCGGAAGAAGCTTTTCCTTATCGAAAAGCATGGAGGCGTTAATAACCCCCTCAGTCCCAAGGGCGAAGGCTTTAAGGGCTTCAAAATGCGAAGAAACCATGCAAAAGGCGTGTTTTTTCCTTAGATATTCCAAAACGCTTAAGGCGATGGCTTCCCCTTCTTTCGGGGAAGTCCCCGTTCCAAGTTCGTCTAAAAGCACGAGGTCTTTCCCACCCACATTCTCTAAAATCTCGCTTATAGCCTTCATATGGGCGCTAAATGTCGAGAGGTTATCGCTTAAGGATTGGTTGTCCCCAATATCCACCGCGATGTGTTTGAAGTAACTAAAGGACGCGCCTTCTTTGGCGGGCACTGGAAGGGCGCTTTCGGCCATAAGCAAAAGCAAGCCGAGGGTCTTCAAGGCGACCGTTTTCCCGCCGGCATTCGGCCCGCTTAGAACCACGACCCTATTTTCATCGTCCAAATGGAAATCGTTCGGAACGACTTTCGAAGGGTCGATAAGAGGATGCCTTGCTTCAAGGAATTCCAAAAGGGGTTCTTCCACGAGTTTGGCGATACACCCCTTGATCTTTTCGGCATAATCGCTTTTGGCCATAAGATAATCGAAATAGCCAATCGCTTCGTTTATCGATTTAAGAGGGTCGCTATTGGTGGCGACGAGATTCGAAAGCTCAAGGAGCAAGCGATGGATTTCCGCTCTTTCTTCATTTTGGAGCTCCGTCATTTGGTTATTCAAATTGACGATGACCTCCGGCTCGATGAAAGTCGTTTCGCCAGAGCCCGAAACATCTTGAACAATGCCCTTCACCTTCCTTTTATAGGCATTGGAGACAGGAAGAACGTAATGTCCGTTCTTTAAGGACAAAGTCGCATCGCTTAAATATTCCTTATTAAGGGAAACGATGTCCCCAAGTTTCTTTTTCATGGTGGCTTCAAGGCGCTTCATAGCGCTTCGAATGCCCTTTAATTTCGTAGAGGCGTTATCGAATATCGATAGATCAGGCGCAATGATATGGTGAATCGCTTTCTCTAAGTAAGGCAAGGAAGGCATTTGCGAGCATTTCAAAAGAAGCAAAGGCGAATCCTCCACCTTAGCGAAATATCTTTTCAAAGATTCCGCAGTAAGGCAGTCATTGGCTACTCTTTCGAGATCTTCAACGGCCAAGCAACCGCCTTTCTTAGCGAGTTCAATGGGCTTGGATAGATCGCTAGAGACCTCAATGGGAAGCCTTTCGTAACGCATTAAGAGAAAACGCATTTCGCTAAAAGCGTCGATTTCCTCTTGAAGTTTTTCGGGGCTTCCGAGGAGCTTAGTTTCAAAAACCTTTTTCTTCCCTTGCTCCGTTTTAGCGAAAGGAGCGATGGAGTCTAAGATTTTTTGAAATTCGAATTTCTCGTAAGGGGATTGCATAGATGAGACCTATAAGCGCCACGATTATAGCGCGTTCCTTCTCTTTCTTCTATTTGGAAGAAAGCCGCGCAAAAAAAGAAAACGGCTAAGAAGGGCTTAGCCGCGAAAGAAGATGATTTCTTTTTTAAAGGGTCGGCAAGGGAGGTGGAGGAGGAAGAGAGCCCGCCTCATAGGAAGCAGTTACTTTGTCTCCATCCAAGGAAAGATAGTAGTTATCGAGAAGATTGGGTATTTTAAGGGCCACTTTGCCATCCTTTAAGAGGAAGGTCGATGAGGCAAAGACATCCGAAGCGTTCTCACCGATGCTCACTTTGTAGGAGAGAGGCGTTTTTTCGACCACCACCTTCGTGCTATTCACCTCATAAGTCCCAACGAACTTGCGATAATCCTCAAAAGAAAGGGCGCGGGTGAACTTCTTGCCATCAAGGAGCGCTTGGTAGCCGCCATCATCGAGCTTCGTAAAGGAAAGAAGGCCGGCGCTCGTGGAAAGAAGACGTAGCCCATCCACGTCTTTGCTCTCTTTGATGGTAAGCGCGCTTCCATCCATAAACAGAACGTTGTCCTTCACGTAAAGGAGATGCTCTTTCGCCTCATCGAGATAGACGCCCCAAGAAAGGGTGATCGATTCCTTGAAATAGGATTGACCGGCGATTTTGACGTAGTCGTCATAGAAATAGATGAAGATGCTAAGGCCTTTATTAAGGAAAGTGAGGAAGGCTTTATCGCCATCGCCACCAGCTCGGGTATAGATGTTATAGGCCGTTTCGACACCCTTATTAAGACCATCCCCCGCCTCATTCACAAGATCCATCAAAAGCTTTCCCTCTTTGGTGAAGGTGATATTCTCAACGCCATACTCCCCATAGCCGCTATAAACGCCGGCGATGGAAGCGAAAAGGTCTTTCTTCACAAAGCTTTGCTTCGAAGTATAAAGACAACCTTCAAGATTCGACTCAAAATAGCCAAGCTCCGAATCGATGGCAAAATAGTAGACGCCAAGGTTTTCGTTATAATACGGCTTAAACTCGTAAGCGTATTTTTCCCCATCCATCGTCAAGGCGAAGGAATCGAAGGAAAGAGCGTTTTCCCCATCGCTGCTATACTCGCCATAGGCTTTATCAAGTATCGTTTTGCTATAGAGGTTAATCTCCTCTTTGCCATCGTTAAAGAGGAAATAGCCGCTTTCTTGCTGCTTGATGGAAAGGGTTTCCCCGTCTTCCAAAAGAAGGGATGGAAATTTATCGCCATGCCAATAGGAATAAGTCGCTTTGCCCGTTTTCCCTTGAAAGATATAAGAGAAATCGCTGCTCACAAGAACGCTAAACTCGTGTCCTTTGTCTTTCGCCACGAAAGTATCGCTAAAAAGGGAATCGTAAAGCAGACCGTTTAAGAAATAGGAAACAGTGCCATTTTTGCTTAGATAGACACTCGAATCTTCTTTGTCAGGGGCGACCAAATAGCTATCGGATCCGACTTTGAAGGAAAGGCCTTTGCGATTGTTCACCAAAGCGAAACTAAAAGGTATTTCTTGGCCGTTCCAAGTCAAAAGATAGCCGCCTTCTTCTTTCTCGACGAATTTGAAAACATCCTTCTTATCGGTGAATTCTCCCAAAAGAGGGGTTACATCATTATAAGCATAGACGGTTTCTTTCTCGCCTTCTTCGACGATCATATAACGGTGTCTTAGACGGAATTTCTTCTCTTTCTCGGAAAGGGTGGCCTTCAAGTAGAAGCCTTTCTCATCAAGCCCCGTCTCATAGACGCCGCTTTCTTCGCCGAAGGTGATGCTCTTGGTCTTGGGGTCGCTAGTGAGAGTGATTTCTTTTTCCCCATCATACAAAGAGAGGCTTCGGAAAGCGCCAGCATCGCTCATATCGCTGGGGTTTCCCTCTTCCAAAAGAACGACTTTTCCTTCTTGGATGGTGAGCTCTTTTTCGCCCCAGCCATAGTCGTCCCCATCGAAGAACTCGACCGTATAGAGCGCTCCCCCTTCCTTATCGGTCCTTAGATGGGCTTTCGCATACCAATATTGTTCTTGGCTCCAAAAGCCATTTCCCATTCTCCCCAAAGGATAGACGCCTCTTTCGAAATCAAAGTCGCCGTCAAGCACGTCATAGATATTATAGGCATCCCCGCTTCCATCATAAGAAAGAGGCCCCGAATAAGCGGAGATATCCGGTTGGAATAAGGCGATATCTTCGTATTCTTCGCCTTTCTTCTTTTCTAAATGAAGATAACCGTCGTCCTCGCTATCAGCATAGAAACGATAGCTTTCGCCTTTATTGAAAGAAGCGTCGAAATAGACGCCTGGCACCTCTACCTCTTCGATAGCGTCACCGACTTTATAGGTCGTTCGAACCATTTCGACGCTTGTGGGAACAAGCGAGAAAGGCTCTTCGCCCGAAAGCTCTAATTTATCTTTGGTCAAAGTAAGCGTCCCTTCTTTCCCAAAAAAAGTGCCTTTCAAATAGGTCAAATCCCCTTCATTAAGAACGGGGGCACTCGATTCTTGGCTTTTGGAAGAACTCGAAGAGTCTTCGTTATTTCCGCCACATCCCATAAGAAGAAGGCCGGCCGAACTTAGCACCAATAAGCCCGTTAAATACTTTTTCTTCATAAAAACCTCTCTTTCCAGCTATCAAAATAAAGGAGAAGGCAATTTTGTCAATCAATATTTTTAAATCTCTCCATTTCACAAGTTTTATCCGATGACTCATTAGATTGCATATTTTATAAACACGTCAAAACATGTGCCTGCTAAAAAGCCAAGAAGTCATGCTTTCAAAAGAAGAGCGGCCCTTCTTTTTCAAAAGACATGCTAAGATAAGTCGATGAAGTTATGGAATGAAACGTATTCGCTTCTTCTTTCGAAGGAGAAACGCGAAAAGCTCTTCGAATTCTATAGGGATTTCGCCTCGGAAGTCCCGAATCCTTATATGGATCTTTTCGCCAAAAACGACGTGGTTGCCGTTTCTTTATACAAAATGAGAAAAGACGGCACGTCGAAAGTGACTTTCCAAGGGCCAGAAGCCTATAAAGAAGCCAAGATTTGGGATCCTTCCTTAGAAAGAATCGCTATGCCCATCCCCTCAAAGCCTTCCGTTCAGTTACATATCAAGAATTTCTATCCCCAAATTGGAAGCGATGAGGTCGGAACGGGGGATTTCTTTGGGCCGATCGAGGTCGTGGCCACTTATGTAAAGAGAGAGGACCTTCCCCGAATAGAGGCTTTAGGAGTCACGGATTCAAAAAAGATGAGCGATCTCGACATACGGAAGATAGGGCCTCTTCTTATCAAGGAATTCCCTTACTCCCACCTCTCCCTCGATAATCTCAAATACAACCAAGTCATAGCGAAGGACAACATGAACAAAATCAAGGCGAAGATGCATAATGCTTGCTTATTAAAGCTTTCCAAGAAATACAAAAACGCTTTCTTGTACCAAGACGAGTTCGCGAACGCCTCTCTTTATTATTCTTATTTAAAAGACGAAAAAGAGGTGCAACGCGGCATTTCTTTCCACACCAAAGGCGAGTCCCTCTTTCCGAGCGTCGCCTTAGCAAGCGTCATCGCCCGTTATAGCTTCCTAAAGAAAATGGAGAAGATGTCGAAAGAATATAAGATGGATTTCCCTTTCGGGGCGGGGAGCAAGGTCGATGCTTTTAGCAAAAAATTCGTCCAAGTTTTCGGCTTAGACGAATTGAAAAAGGTCGCCAAAACGAATTTCGCCAACTACAAACGACTCATTGATACGGATGAAGCTTCTTGAGAACGTCCAGGAAATAAGAAGGAAGAGGCGCTTCGAAAGTAAGCACCTTTTTCGTTACAGGATGGGTCAAGGTCAAACGATAGGCATGAAGAAGTTGCCCTTTCGAATAGAAACGCTTATTGTTCACGCCATAGAGAGGATCTCCTTCCACGGGATGTCCAATATAATCCAAATGGACGCGGATCTGATGCGTCCGACCCGTCAAAAGGCGGCAATCGATAAGGGTAAGCTTTTCGGTGAATCGTTCCTTCACCTCGAAATATGTGATCGCCTCTTTTCCTTTTTTGAGGTTGACCGCGAAGCGAATGGGATGTTTGGGATCGCGTCCAATCGGAGCGTCAATCTTTCCCTTTCCCTCTTCGATAATCCCTTCCACTAAGGCAAGATATTCGCGATGCATCGAATGGTCGCGAAGTTGATCGGATAGTCCCATAAACGCTCTATCGGTTTTACTGACGACGAGCAAACCCGAAGTATCTTTATCGATCCGATGGACGATGCCAGGACGGAGGGAATCGTTTTGATTGGAAAGTTCCTTCTCGTGGAACAATAGAGCGTTCACCAAGGTTCCGTCCTTATGCCCGTTGCCTGGATGGACAACAAGTCCCGCGGGCTTATTGATGACCAAAATATCGTCGTCTTCGTAGACTTTTTCTAGCGGAATGTCCTCCGCCACAAGCGTTGGTTCTTTTTTAGTAGTTTCTTCGCATGTTACAACATCGGAAAGACACACGATATAGGCAGGCTTTGAAGGCTTTCCATTCACAAGAATCTCATTTTTCTTAATAAGATTTTGTATCTTGCTTCTGGAAGGCCAAATACCCCTTCCCATGAGGGCTTCGTCAAGACGCTTCCCCACCTCTTCTTTTTCGATTGTTATCGTCTTCATTTTCGCTTAATTCTTTCCTTCTTTTTTGTTTGCTTTCATTTCCCGAAAGAAAAGCAAGACAATAAGCACCGCCACCGCGCACGTAAGATACATATCCGCCACGTTAAAGATGGCGAAAGAGCTTTTCCCTTCGCCATATCCGAAGATATAGAATTGAAAGAAATCGATGACGCCACTAAAGCCGGTTGTCCCTTCCCAATAGAAAGTGCGGTCGATGCCATTGCCGACGGCACCGGCGAAACAAAATGCCAATAGAACGTCAATGAAAGTATCTTTTTTAGAAAGGTTTTTGATCCAATAGAAGAGAATCGCGGCCGAGGCGAGCCAAGAGATTACGATAAACACGTAGCGCATCCAAGAAACATCCCCTCCCATCCCGAAGCTCGATCCTTTGTTGAAGGTCAAAGTGATGTAGAAGAAATGGGGAATGACTTCCAAACTTCTTGAAGGAACGCCCATAAGGGCATCAACAACCGCCCATTTGCTGATTTGATCGAGAGCAATAAGAAAAAGAGGGAGCCAAAGGAAACTTCGCAAAACGTTTCGAAAGTTCCAGACGAACTTTTCCTTCTTCTTTTGGAAAAGGGGGGCTTCTTCTTTCGAAGTCTCCCCTTCTTCCTTTTTTGTCACTTTCTCTTCTTCCATCTTATTCCCCTAAAGCTTTGAAGCAACGCGTGCATAAGCGATGCCCTTCTTGGTCTTCTTGGATATCGCCTTTATGAAGGCGGCAACGATCGCAAGTCGGAAGGTCGGATTTGAAGACGCTAGCTCCATTTTCCCCTTCTGACAGAGATACTTCGCTCACGCCGAATAAACGCGCCCTTTCGTCTTTCTCTTCGCCTAGAAGCCATTCATAAAGAGTCTTATCGGCGATGGCTAGTTGCAAGGAAGCTTCGTTTGAAGCACCGATAACGCCATCATTTCTGGCATTTTCAAGGGCTTTAAGAGCAAGGCTTCTTAGTTTCAGGAAAGCATCGTATTCTTGGCGATCTTTTTCGCTATAGACATGGGTTTCTTTCGGCATGTCATCGAGTTGGGGCGATATTTTCGTATGCCCTGGCAAGAAGCTATAGACCTCATCCATCGTGAAGGAAAGGATGGGGTTATAGAGAAGGCAAAGATCGTGGGCCAAAACGTAAAGAGTGTAAAGCACCGCTTCTCTTCTTTCGCTTCCTGGCTTTTCGCAATAGAGGATATCTTTGCTCATATCCAAATAGAAGCTTGAAAGCTCGACCATGAAATTGGTCAAAACGCTTAAAGCGCTCGAGAAAGCGTAGTTTTCATAGCTCTTTAAAACGCTATTCTTCGTCTCCTCTAGGCGCATCAAGAGAAAACGGTCGATAGGATAGAGTTTGACTTTATCTTTCGGCGTATAAGGAACGCCTTCTTTTTCCCAAAGGTTTCCAAGAATAAACTTGAAGGTGTTGCGGATCTTACGATACTGATCGCTAATCGAGGTGAGGATGGATTCGCTGATGCGGACGTCGCTTTCATAGCTCACGCTCGCCGCCCATAAACGAAGCAAATCAGCGCCGAATTGGTTGGCGACTTTATTCGGGTCGATGCCGTTTCCGGCCGATTTGGACATCTTCTTCCAGCTTTCGTCCATGACCCAGCCATGGGTTAGGCAGCTTTTGAAGGAAGGGGTGCCAGTCACGGCCGTGCTTAGAATCAAAGACGCATTGAACCAGCCACGGTATTGGTCGTTTCCTTCCAAATAGAGATCGGCAGGATATTGAAGGCCTCTTTCCTTCAAAACGCCATTCCAAGAAGAGCCGCTATCGAACCAAACATCCATGATGTCGGTCTCTTTGCGGAAATTCCCATGCGGAGATTTCGAGTTTGCATAGCCTTCTGGAAGAAGTTCTTTCGCATTCTTCGTAAACCAGGCGTTGGACCCTTCTTTAGCGATAATATCGCGGATATGGTCGAAGACTTCTTTCTCAATGATCGGCGAATCGTCTTCATTATAGATAATAGGAAGAGGGACGCCCCAAGCCCTTTGACGGGAAATGCACCAATCCGAGCGGTCTTTGATCATGTTGACCATCTTTTCTTCGCCCCAAGAAGGCATCCATTTGATGGAATGGACGGCTTTTAAAAGGGCATCCCGGATGGGCGAAATGCTACAAAACCATTGCGGCGTCGCTCGAAAGATGACCGGCTTATGCGTCCTCCAATCATGAGGGTAGCTATGGACGATGTCGATTTCCTTAAGCAAATGTCCATTCTTCTTAAGCAAATCGATAACGATATCATTCGTATCATCATAGAATTGGCCATCGATGGGGTCGCCCTTTTCCATATGCACAACGCCTTTTTCATCGATAGGGCATTTCGGTTTAAGGCCATATTTCAAAGCGGCGTTAAAATCATCAGTGCCAAAGTCAGGCGCGATATGGACGCAACCCGTTCCATCGCTATCGGTGACGTAATTGGCCAAAATGACCAAGGATGTCCTTTCATAAAGCGGGTGCTTCACCGTGATATTCTCAAGTTCTTGGCCATGGAAGGTTTTTAAAAGAGCCATTTCTTCAAAGCCGACGGCTTCTTTTACTTTGCTTTGTAAGCTAGTGGCTAATAGGAAATTTCCTTTTTCCGTCTTAAAAAGACCGTATTCGAACTTCGGATTCAAAGCGATGGCTTGGTTATGGGGGATGGTCCAAGGAGTCGTGGTCCAAATGATGATTTTATCTTCTTTGGAAAGTTTCCCTTTCCCATCCACCACATCGAAAGAAACATACATCGTTTTGGCGGTGACATCCTGATATTCCACCTCGGCTTCGGCCAAGGCGCTTTCGCTGCTCGGCGACCAATAAACGGGTTTGAGGCCCTTATAGATGATGCCATCAAGCGCCATTTTGGCGAAAACATCGATTTGACGTGCCTCATATTCGGGAAGGAGCGTGAGATAAGGGTGCTCATAATCGCCTAAGCAGCCCAAACGATGGATTTGCGCCTTTTGGTGATCGACTTGCTTTAAGGCATATTCTTTGCAAAGATTCCGGAAGTCGCTTACGGGCATCGCCTTTCGGTTGATGCCGCTTTTGGTGACCTTCACTTCGATAGGAAGGCCATGGGTATCCCAGCCAAAGATGAAAGGCGTCTTAAAGCCGCACATGTTCTTGTAGCGAATGATGAAATCTTTCAAAAGGCGGTTAAGCATATGGCCGCAATGAATATCGCCATTGGCATAGGGCGGTCCGTCGTGAAGCAAGAATTCCTCGCAACCGTCGCGGTTCTCCATCATCTTTTCGTAAAGCTTCTCTTCATCCCATTTGGCGAGCATCTTCGGCTCTTTTTGAGTAAGATTCCCTCGCATCTCAAAGCCTGTTTTCGGCATCAAGAGCGTTTCTTTGAGTTCTTTCATAACTCCTCCTTATAAAAACAAAAAAGGTACCTCTAAGGACGCTTTCGCGCGGTACCACCTTAGTTCAGTTTCCATCGCTGCAACTTCATTCTCTAATTAACGCTTAGAAGACGCCTTTCCTACTTCGTTCAGAAAGAAGACTCCGGTAGTGATGCGGCTTGCGTGCCCCGTTTTCATCCAGGGGGCTCTCTTTTGGGTGCTTGCCTTGTCTACCATCTACGCCCAAAGAAACTATAAAGACGGCCTTCCCCTTTTTCAAGAAAAAGGGCGTTTCACAGTAAAAGAAGAGAGGGAAGTGCCCATTCTATCTCTTTTTTTCGGAAAAAATATTCTTTTCGTGACATTTCAAAGACTTCTCGCTAGAGTGGCTTCACGATGAAATTCCTTCGCACTTGCCACACCCTCTTAAAAGGAAATCGGTTGCTCCTCTTTTCCTCTCTTCTTGCGCAATTCCTCATGGGCGCCAGCAGCGTTTTCACGACCTTTCTTTTGAAAGTTGTCGTCGATACTATCGAAGGCGAAGCGAGCTTGGCGAAGGCCGCCTTTTTGGAAAGAGCCGTCATTTCTTTATTGACCTATGGGAAAGGGGATGCCTACCTTCTTGAGAATATGGGCCTCCTATTGCCAAGCGCCATCATCGTCTCCGGCGTCATAAGCGTTCTTCTAACGAGCCTTCGCATGAGCTTAAGAACCTATTTAAGCACTCGTTTAGGCACTTCGATGCAATATCAGCTTTTCACCCATTTGATAGCGCTCCCCTATCCTTTCTTCAAAGAGAATAAACCTGGCGATCTCATTCAGATTTGCACGCGTGATACCGATGTTCTCCGTCGTTTCTTGGTTGGCGATGTGAGCGGTTTCTTTTGGACGTTTTGGATGGTTTGCTTCTGCTTTGGGATATTGCTAAGCATCTCTTGGAAGATGGCCCTTGTCTCCATGGGCCTATTCCCTTTGATGTTCGTCTATAGCTTTTTCCTCATTAAGAAGGTTCGAAACAAATATCGCCTCACCGATGAAAGCGAAGCGAAAATGACCGATAAAATAGCCGAAAACCTTTCTTCCATCCGCTTAGTAAAGGCTTTCCATAACGAATCCTACGAAATCGCGTCCTTCGAAAGAAGGCTCGAAGACTACCAAAAGAAATTCACTTCGTGGCGAAAGCTAAGTTCCTTCTTCTTCTCAAGTAGCGACATCTTCATTTTCGGCAGCAAGCTTTTGGCACTCTCTTTTGGGATTTATCTTTGCTATACCGGCGAAATCAACGCAGCCACGCTCATCTTGGCGATCCTTTTTGTCAATATGAGCGTTTGGCCTCTTCGCGATGCCGCCACCTCTTTCTCGAATATGGGACAATATATCGCTAGCGCAGAACGCCTCGACCGCATTTTGTTGGCAAAGGAAGAGGATTTGAAAATGGGCCTCGAAGCGCCTTCCCGCCAAGATATCACCCTCTCGCACCTTTCGTTTCATTATCCCGATAGCAAGACGCTCGTCCTTAAGGACCTCTCTTTCACGATCCCTTATGGGAAAAGCCTCGCCATCATGGGGAAGACAGGAAGTGGAAAGAGCACCTTGGTTTTTCTTTTGACGCGTTTATACGACTATACGGAAGGAAGCATCGAAATCGGCGGCATAGAACTGAAAGATATATCGAAAAGCTCCCTTAGAAAGCTCATAAAGCCAATCCTCCAAGAGCCTTTTCTCTTTAGCAAAACCATCGAAGAGAACGTCCTTATGGGAAGAGGAGAAGCAACGCACGAAGAAGTGATGGAAGCCTGCGCCTTGGCCGATATCGAAAAGACCATCAAGGAAAGCCTCGATGGATACGACACCATCATCGGCGAGAAAGGGACGACCCTATCGGGCGGGCAAAGGCAACGTCTTGCGATTGCCAGAGGTGCCTTGTCGAAAGCATCTTTCCTTATCTTTGACGACTCCCTTAGCGCCGTCGATGCCAAAACGGATTTGACGATAAGGGAGAATCTCAAAAAGCTTTCCTCTTCTATCACCCCCATCATTATCACCAACCGCATCTCCACCGCCAAAGATTGCGACCAAATCATCGTGCTCGAAGATGGGAAGATTTCCGAAAAAGGAACCCACGAAGAGCTCCTTCGAAAGGAAGGGCTTTATCGTCGAATCGCCTATATTCAAGAGAAAATGTCGGAGGAAAGCCTATGAAAAGCCTTGTCGAAGAAAAGCTTCCTTCGAAGCTTAATT